>CBDUOT010000149.1:0-7054 GCA_965368915.1 uncultured Rhodobacterales bacterium
AGCCCGCCTTATAATCCGCGTATCGTGCGAAGGACCCCAGCCGCTTCGATTGTGCCGGCAGGGCTATTGATCGCGTGCGGATTGTGGTTGAACCAAAATCGTTCGGTGCCTGTGTCCCGGACGCGCACTCCGCGCGGAAGATCGAGGGTTTCGAGCCTCGCGCGCAGGGCGATATCGCGGACCAGCCGGTCAAGCATTCCTGCGTCGCCCCAGCCCCCCACATAGGTGAGATTGTTCTGGCGCACCGCCACAGCTTCGCCGCTCTCATCGCTGAGAACGATTTCGCACGTCGTTTCCAGTTCTTCGCGGTATCCCACGACTGATCCGCCGCCCAGAAGCGGCACCGGCATGTCGGGGCGCAGGCTTTCGACCCGTGACACTTTCACGTCCAGTCCGGGCATGGCAGGTGGCAAAGGCAATGGGATCGAGAAGTGCGCGTCCCGCGCCGCGGTCCGGGGCCCAAGCACAACCTCGGCCCCGCTGCCGGACAACGCCAGTTTCAAGTCGTCTGGCATGTGCATCATCCCAGGGGCAAAGATTGCACGGTAGCCTGCGAAATCGCGCGCCGAGGGTGACAGAATGTCGACCGACAACCCCGCCCGACGCAGCGCCTTGTAGTGATCGAAGACGAGTGCAAAATAGCTGAGGCCCTTGCCATGGGGCTGCACCTTCCACGCCCATTCCGCGTCATAGTCGAAGATGAGAGCCACCGGCGCCCGCAACGGCGCGACTTCTGGCGCATCGGCAAGCTCTTCGGCAACCTGTCGCGCCTCAACCAAGCCGGGCGCGTCGGCACTATCGGGGCGCAGAAGTCCCGCGTGCATCTGCTCTTGTGCGAACGGTGCCTGCCGCCAGCGGAAGTAGCACACCGCCTCGGCACCGTGGGCGAACGCCTCCCAGGTCCAAAGTCGGACCATGCCGGGCAGGGGCGCGGGATTGTACGGCGCCCAGTTTACCGGGCCGGGCTGTTGCTCCATCACCCACCAGCGCCCACGCCCGACCGCGCGGTAAAGATCGTGGTGAAAAGCCTGAAAGTCGGGATCGCCCTGCCGCGCGAAATGGCGCTGATCTTCAATGCTCGCACCCACGCGGTCTTCCAGAAAGCCCAACGGGTAGCTGTCCCACGAAGCGATATCGAGATCGGCGCCCACGGCGAAGTGATCGAACTCGGTTACCCGGCCCATGTAGTTGTGCGCGATAGGCGCGTCGGAATGGGCCCTGATTAGATCGACCTGTGCACGGTTGAAGCGGACGACCTGGTCAGATGAGAACCGCAAGAACGCAAGTCTGTGCGCAGGATTTGGCTCCGTTACAGTAAGATTTGGCAAGTCTATGTCGTCGAAATCTGAGTAATCCATCGACCAGAAGACATTGCCCCAGGCACGGTTCAGCGCTTCGATGTCGCCGCCGTTGCCGCTTGAGGCCGGGAACTGCCCACGCAGCCATTCGCGGAAGGCGCGCCGCGCTGCGTCGGAGTAGGAGAGGACGGTATCATGGCAGCCGTATTCGTTGTCTGTCTGCCAGGCACCGATATGGGGGTTTCGCCCGTAGCGGCGCGCGATCTCTTTCACGATGCGGCGGCACTCGTCCAGATAACCGTCGTGGCTGAAGCAGTAGTGCCGGCGCGAGCCGAACTTGCGCGGGCGCCCCTCGGCATCAAGGGCCAGCATGTCAGGGTGGCGGTCGAGCACCCATTTGGGTGGCGTGGCCGTAGGCGTGCCCAATACGACCTTCAGACCCGCCGCGCCCAGCGTCTCGATCGCCCGATCAAGCCACTCCCAGTCGAACCGGCCCGGCTCGGGCTCGATCCTGCCCCAGGCGAACTCGCCGATGCGGACCCAGGTCAGCCCGATCTCGGCCATTCGGCGGGCGTCCTCGGTCCACTGCTCCTCGGGCCAGTGTTCGGGATAGTAGCAGACGCCCAATGTGCGGCGCATTGCGGTCATGGGCGAACCTCAGCATCGGGGTGCCAAATCCGGTCTTCGCCGGGCGCGCATCCGATATCCGTGAATGCCTCGACATTCATTCCACGAAGATCCTGTCATAGGCCGTGACGACCTCGACAGCGCGTTCAGCGACTTCGCTTGCCGACATGCCGGGCCTGTAGAGCGCCGTCCCGAGACCGAAACCCGTTGCTCCGGCCTTGTGCCACTCGGAAAAATCCTTCGCGCCCACGCCGCCCACCGCATAGACGCGGGTCTCGCTTGGTAGCACCGCGCGGATTGCTGAAAGGCCTGCCGCGCCCAATTGGCTCGCCGGAAAGATTTTCAGGCCGTCTGCTCCGGCTCGCAGCGCAGAGAAGCACTCGGTGGGCGTGAAAACGCCGGGGAAGGACAGCATCCCGGCGGCTTTCACGGCGCGGATGACCTCGGGGTTGCAGTCGGGTGAAACGACCATCTGTGCGCCGATCTTCTTCAACGTTTCAATCGCTTCGACAGTCAGTACAGTGCCCGCGCCGACAATGGCTTTATCTCCGGCAAACGTGCGCATCCTCGCGATGCTGTCGAACGGTTCGGGCGAGTTTAGCGGCACCTCAATTTGGGTGATCCCGGCATCGATCAGTGCTTCGGTAACAGACTCCGCTTCATCCGGGCGGATGCCGCGCAGGATCGCGATGATTTCACGGGTCATAGGGCGTGTTCCCTTAACTGGGCATAGGCGGCACGAAGGCCATTCAGCGTCATCTCTTCGGCAGTGACCATGCGGGGGGCGGCCCCTTGCGCGGCCAGCGCGACCTGGTACGCGGTGCCAATGCCCTCTTCTCCCACGATCACGGTATTCTGGCCCAGCCAGTAGGGGCGGGCGGCGGCCAGTTCCGCCCCGATCAGCAGGCCGGAAAGACGGGACCGCGCTACGGTCGCATCCAGCCCAGCCAGAAGCGATTCTGCTCTGATGGTGAAGAGGTCACCAGCCAGCGCCTGAGGCCGAGACATGGCGTGCGAGACTGCCTCCGAAAAGCTTTCCCGCTCGAAACCCGCGGCTGCCACCGAATGGCGCAGCACCGATTGGTTCGTGAGCATCGCGAACAGTTCGCCGGTCATGAAGGTGCGGAAGCTCACCACTTCCCCCGCGCTGATATGAACCCATTTGCAATGAGTGCCGGGCAAGCAGAGAACGCCGTCGAAATTCGGCTCTGTTGAAAGGAAGCCGGCGACCTGGGTTTCTTCTCCGCGCATCACGTCGGCGGGGGATGCTTGCTTCATCCCCGGCAGGATGTGGACCGAGAGTCTTTGATCATGGGTAGATACGAGCGTCGCATGTGCGATCCCCGGGGGCGGACATGGGACGGTTTGGTAGCGTGCCTCGGACCAGCCTTGGCGCGACCCCGCCATTCCGCAGCAGATGACAGTCAGGTGGCCAGTGATCGGCAGGTCTTCCCTGAGAAGGTCGAGGAGCACAGGTTCGAACTCCGCGGACGTCAGTTTAGCCATTCCCTGGTCGCTATCTGCGCGACTCAACACCGCGCCGGTACGCGACATCCGCCACAGCCGCAGGTGTGATGTTCCCCAGTCGACCGCGATCCAGTCGGGATGATCTGTTGCACTACTCATCCCGTCACCACCACGCCGCCATCGATTACCAAAGCTTGCCCTGTCATCATCTTGGATACGTCGGACGCCAGAAACAGCACGCCGCCAACGATATCCTCAGGGGCCAGCGTATCCTTGAGGCACTGGCGCTCCAGATGCGCGGCCAGCCCGTCGGGGGTGACCCAAAGATCCCTTTGCTTCTGCGTCAAGACCCAGCCGGGTGCGAGCGCGTTGACTCGGATGCGGTCTGGCCCGAACTCGCGTGCGTGCGCGCGGGTCATTCCGTTGATGCCCGAATTTGCCGTCACATAAAGCGGGTAACCTGCGTTCCCCATCATGTAGCTTATGGACGAGAAGTTGATGATCGACCCGCCGCCAGCTTTCCGCATGCCCGGGATGACCGACTGGGTGGCGAAGAAATAGGCCTTCAGATTTATCGCCATCGACCATTCCCAGAACGCGTCGTCGGTTGTCAGCGTCTCGTGACGCTTGTCGTTGGCGGCGTTGTTTACAAGTACGCGGACCGGGCCATGCGCTGCTGCTGCACTCGCGATGGCGGCCTTCAGCGCCGAGGTCTCCGTGATGTCGCACGGAATGAACAAGGGGCGATTGCCGGTTGCCTTCTCCATCTCGTCGCAGAAGGCGGAAGAGTCAGAGCGCTGAACGAAGGCCACCTTTGCGCCTTGGCGCAGGAATCCTTCGGTCAGGCTCGCTCCGATACCGGACCCGCCTCCGGTTATGAAAACCGATGCGCCCTCCAAGTCGTGGAATGTTGCTGTCATCTTCATCAATGGCTCTTCCGTGTGATCGGGCGTGTGTTCTTGCCGACGAGGAAATCGAGACCGGTACCGGGATCGCCCTGACGGACGTGATCGAAGAAGCGTTCTGCATTTACATTTTCATGCTGCGGTCTGTCGGTGCGCCATGCCGCGCGGTAGCGACGTTCCCTCGTCATAACCTTGTTCCTTCGATGACCCACATTCGCTCGGGGAAGCTCCATGGCAGGGTCAGGCCATGGTTCATCAGGTACTGTCCACTCAGCTCCAGCGGGCCGGATTTCAGCACCTGGTCGCCGCGCGACAGGTCCGGCGCGTCCGCTCGGTTGAGAAGCTCGACACGGTAGCGCGCATCCGGCGTGAGACGCGTAAGCCGCAGCGGGCGCGGCGCGATCTGATCAGAGGTCGCGGCCTTTCCGGCAAAGACGACGAAGCAGTCGCCGCCCGTCGCCAGCTGTTGTTCTGCGATCACCGCGGGATCGGCGCTGTCAAGCCTAAGGATATCGGCTCGTGCCATCCAGTCGCGGTTTGCCTTCCACCATGCGGTGACCTCGGTAAGGACCCGCTCCTCCTCACCGGTCAGTTCACGCGGGTCCATTTCGAAACCCATGTGGCGCTGGGCAGCGACCCAGGCGCGGAAGCGGATGTCGAGCACGCGGCCCGACGTGTGGCATTCGCGCGGGCCGACATGGCTGCCGGTGACGACCATCGGCAGGAAGATCGCCGCATTGTGCTGGATCTTCAGCCGTTCGAGGGCATCGTTGCTGTCCGATAGCCAGACCCGGTGGGTGCGCTTGAGGATGCCGAAGTCGATCCGCCCGCCGCCTGAGGCGCAGCTTTCGATCTCAACATTCGGGAAAGCGGCCCGCAGCCGGTCGATCAGCGCGTAAGAGCCGCGCGTCTGCGCAGCGTCCGGCATCGGCAGCACCCGGTTGTGGTCCCACTTGATGTAGTCGATTGGGTGCTTCGCCAAGATCGCGGACATCCGGTCGAACAGGAATTCGCGCACCTCGGGCAGGGCCATGTTCAATGCCTTTTGGTGACGCCCCAGGATCTGATCTTCTGCACCCAGCGCCCAGTCCGGATGCTTGCGGCAAATGTCGCTGTCGGGGTTGATCATTTCCGGCTCGAACCAGATGCCGAAGGTCATGCCGAGCGCGTGCACATGGTCGATCAACGGCCCGAGTCCATCCGGATACTTGCGCGGATCGACCTCCCAGTCGGACAGCGCGCGGGTGTCGTCGTCTCGGTTCCCGAACCAACCGTCATCCAGCACGAACCGTTCTGCCCCAAGCTCCGCAGCGCGCGCAGCAATCTCTTTCAGTTCTGGAACGTTGTGGTTGAAGTAAACGGCTTCCCAGCAATTGTAGTGCACCGGACGTGGCCGGGCCGGTTCGGGGAATGTGACGATGCGGTCGCGCAGGTGGCGCTGGAAGGCGACGGCGCAGCCGTTAATGCCGTCATCGGAGAAGACCGCGTAAAGAGGTGCGGTCTGAAAACGGCGCTGCGGCTCAGTCTCTTGCCGCCCGGTATGGCCGAACTGGACTTGACGCCGCCCGTCAGGCAGCTCCTCGGCGACCATCCGGTGTCCGCCCGACCAGCCGTAGTGGAAACCGTAGACATGGCCGCCCGCGTTCGTGGCGCCCCGGCACGGAACCAGAAGGCCGGGGAAGTGTTCGTGGCCCGTGCGCCCCGTGCGGTTTTCGCGATACCGAATGCCGGGAGACCATGCGGTACGGTTCATCTGGAATTCGCCGCACCAGCGTCCAGCGAAGTCGATGATCTCATCTGAATCCTGCGGCGCGGGGAAGACCGGCGCCGCGAGCCAGTGCAGGTGAACCGGCGCTTCGCATTCGAGCGAGGCCGATGTTTCGATCAGGTGGGTTTTCGCATCGATGGCGAAACGGGCTTCATAGACCAGCCCGTGGTTGGCATCACGGTAGACCAATGTCAGGCGGTCACCGCTGCTCTCCTCAGAGTCAAAGCAGAACTTTGGCAGTAGGGGAGTGCCGTTCTCATCGCGCAGGATCACGCCCGGCTGGCCGGGAAAAGTCCGTGTCGCCTCGGGGCATATGGAAAGTTCAGGGTTTCGGTCCAGCATCCCGCCCGTCACATCGATCGCGTAGGCCTGAGCGAGAGTGTTGAGGTCTTCGCCATCGGGCAGACGCGGCCCCCAATAGACGATCTCCGGCAGGCGCTCTCCTTGCGAAGCAAGCACGAGGCTTTGCCGGTCGTCCTGAATACACCAGGTCCGGATCACTTCACGGCTCCGAGGGTAAGGCCGGCGATGAAATGCCGCTGCATGAGAAAGAACATCGCGACCGGCGGTACCGCCGCGAGGATCGAACCCGCGCTGACCAGATGCCATTGTGCGATCCACTGGCCGTTGAGCGACGAAAGTCCCGCAGTGATCGGTTGTGAGTCGGGTGAGTTCGACAGGACCGTTGCCCAGAAGAAGTCGTTCCAAATGAAGGTGAAGATCAGCACGCTCAGCGCGGCGATGGCTGGCCGCATCAGGGGCAGGACGACGTGCCAGAAGATCTGGATCTCGCTCACGCCTTCGACGCGTGCGGCCTCGATCAGTTCGTAGGGCAGGGCCTTGATGAAGTTGCGCATGAAAAGCGTGCAGAAGCCGGTCTGAAACGCGATATGGAAAAGCGCGAGCCCGTACCAGGTGTTGTACATGCCCAAGTTGAGCGTCAGGTCGCGCACCGGAACCATGAGGATCTGGAACGGCACGAAGTTGCC
>CBDUOT010000150.1:0-7028 GCA_965368915.1 uncultured Rhodobacterales bacterium
AATGCGATGTAGTCGGCATTCGGCGTTCCGAAGTAGCTCCGCTGCCAGTCGTTCAGGCTGTAAACGCCATTGTTGCCAGTATTTGTGAACATCGAAATCGATGCCGCGTCGGCTGGCAGTCCCAGACCGAGCAGTAGAAATAGTAAAGTTACCAAGCGCGTCATCGTAAATCCCCAGTTAACCCCGCCATAGCTATCGACTTAAAACACGGCGCAAATTTGTCCTGTTCGAGGCATTTGGACTGACGAGTGCCGCAAATGCGGACGCTCACTCCGCTCACCCCGCATTGCAGTAGCGCACGGGCGCGGCTAGCTTCGCCAAACCATGAATCCCGCTTATCTCCCCCATGAAAATTTCATCGCCCCGGCTCGTTCGCGCGCCGAAATCTGGCGCCTGATCGCCGGTGCCGCGTTGATTGTCGCAGTATACCTTGGCTCGCTGTTCGCGTTTCAGGCTTGGCTATTTGCCAACTACGGTGAGCAGATCACGATCGGAATCGTCCGGCGCATGATGGCCGGCGACACGCCGGGCGGGGTGTTGATGCTGCTTTACGGCTTCATCGGCATGGCTCTCGCCCCGATGGCGGCGGTCCGGCTCGTTCACGGGCGCGGGGCTGGCACGCTGTTCGGGCCAGCCGTGCGTGCCGCCGCGCGGGATTTCTTCCGCGTGATCGGACCGCTTCTGGCGTTTCAGCTCGTGCTGCTGCCGTTCGCTCTCAGCTCGGACGCAATCCGCCCCGGCTTGGGCATGGCGGCCTTTCTCGGCTACTTGCCTTTCGCCCTGTCCGGCATTCTGTTGCAGACCGGTGCGGAGGAGCTGGTCTTCAGGGGCTATCTGCAGCAACAACTCGCCGCGCGCTTCAAGACGCCCATCGTGTGGATGGGACTGCCCGCGATTCTCTTCGCCTGGGGTCACTATCTGCCCAGTGAATATGGCCCCAACGCCGGGCTCGTCACTCTCTGGGCCGCCCTGTTTTCCTGCCTTGCCGCAGATCTTACCGCGCGGACCGGCACGCTTGGCGCGGCAATCGCCTTTCACGCGGCGAACAACGTCGCAGCCTTCCTTTTGATCGGGGTCGAGGGGAATCTTGACGGGCTTGCGCTCTGGTCCATGGCAATCGATCCGACCGACCCCGCGATCATCCGCCCTCTGCTGCTCCTTGATTTCCTGACCATGCTCATCGCCTGGCTGTTGGTCCGGATCAGGCTCCGCGTCTGATTGCATTTCCCCCTTTTCGCGCTTATTTCGGGAACCTGACCGGCGGCTCGTACCGTCCTGACCGAAGGCCCCAGAGATGAACTGGATCACCAACTACGTCCGGCCCACGATTAACTCGCTGTTCTCGCGACGCGAAGTGCCCGACAATCTCTGGTCGAAATGCCCCGAATGCGGAACGATGCTGTTCCACCGCGAACTGGCGGACAACCTCAACGTCTGCACCAACTGCGACCATCATCTCGCCATGTCTCCGCGAGAGCGATTCGAGCATTTCTTCGATGGCGGCGTCTTCACCGAGGTGAAGGTGCCCGAGCCCATCGCCGATCCACTGCATTTCCGCGACCAGAAGCGGTATCCGGACCGCTTGAAGGCCGCCCAGAAGGCGACCGGCGAGAAAGAAGCGATGCTCGTCGCCGAGGGAGAGATCGATCGCACACCGGTCGTCGTCGCGGCCCAGAACTTCGCCTTCATGGGTGGCTCGATGTCGATGTATGTCGGCAACGCCATTATCGCGGGCGCGGAACGCGCGGTGAAGCTTAAACGGCCGTTCGTCCTCTTCTCCGCTGCGGGTGGCGCGCGGATGCAGGAAGGCATTCTTGGCCTGATGCAGATGCCGCGCACCACCATCGCGGTTGAAATGGTGCGCGATGCGGGCCTCCCTTACATCGTTGTCCTCACTCATCCCACAACCGGCGGCGTGACCGCGTCCTACGCGATGCTCGGTGACGTACAGCTCGCCGAGCCCAACGCGCTTATCGGGTTCGCGGGTGCACGTGTGATCGAGCAGACAATTCGCGAGAAGCTGCCCGAGGGGTTCCAGCGGTCCGAGTATCTGCTCGACCATGGCATGCTCGACCGCGTCACGCATCGCAAGGATCTGAAGGACGAACTCGTCACGATCTTGCGGATGCTGACCCGGCAGCCTGCCGCAGTGAAGGGCGATTTGCCGAAGCCGGAGCCGGACGCCAAGACCGAGGCGAAGAGCGAAGCCAAGCCGGAAGCTCAAACCGAAGCGGCGGGCAAAGCGAAGTAGCCCTCTAACTCTTTACGGATGCATTCTCAGGGGACTGGCGGCAACGAGCCGTCAGGATGCCCGGCGGAAGATCAGCGCTACGAGGCCGACATGTCACAGGGTTCCGACCTGATCCTTTCGCGCATGATGGCGCTGCATCCGAAAATCATCGACCTGACACTCGACCGGGTCTGGCGGCTGCTTGAGGCGCTGGACCATCCCGAACGCGCACTTCCCCCCGTGATCCATATCGCGGGTACGAACGGCAAGGGATCGACGCAGGCGATGATGCGCGCAGGCCTGGAAGCGATGGGGGGCCTCGTTCACGCCTATACCTCGCCCCACCTCGCGCGCTTTCATGAACGGATCCGGCTGGCGGGGGAGCTTATATCCGAAGAACATCTGACCGAGATCCTCGCCGAATGCGAAAAAGCCAACGGCGACATCCCGATCACCTACTTTGAGATCACGACCTGCGCCGCACTATTGGCCTTCGCGCGGACGAAGGCGGACTGGACGCTTCTGGAGGTGGGCCTTGGCGGAAGGCTCGACGCGACGAATGTCGTCGATCAGCCGCGATTGACGGTCATCACGCCCGTCTCCATCGACCACCAGCAATATCTCGGCGAAACGCTGGCCGAGATCGCGGGCGAAAAGGCGGGGATCATCAAGCGCGGCGTTCCTTGCATCGTCGGCCCACAGGAGGAAGAGGCGCTGGAGGTTATCGAGGCCAAGGCGGCGCGGCTTGGCGCTCCGCTTCTTGTTCACGGTCAGCATTGGCGCGCTTGGGAAGAACGCGGGCGACTGATTTTCCAGGATGAAACCGGGCTTCTGGACCTGCCGCTGCCTAGCCTGCCGGGCCCGCATCAGATCGACAACGCCGGCGCGGCGCTGGCGGCACTCCGTCATCTTGGCGGGGACGAGGCGGCTTGCGAAGCGGCCGTAACGAAAGCCTACTGGCCCGCGCGTATGCAGCGCCTCACACACGGGCCGCTGGTCGAGGCGGTCGGAACGTGCGAGCTCTGGCTTGATGGCGGCCACAATCCGGCGGCGGGGCGGATGCTCGCCGGGACACTCGCTGCGATGCCCCCAAAGCCGACTCATCTGGTGGTGGGCATGCTGAACACGAAGGATATCGCGGGCTACCTCAAGCCACTGGCCGCGCACGCAAAGTCGCTGACCGCCGTCTCCATCCCGGGCGAAGCGGCGACGCTGACGGCCGAGGATACGCAGGCGGCAGCAGCAAAGGCCGGGATCGGGGCGGGTACCGCCGACAGCGTTCTTTCCGCCATTCGCGCGATCGCATCAAACGATCCGGGCGCACGCATACTGATCTGCGGCTCGCTATACCTCGCAGGCGGCGTGCTGCGGGAAAACGGCTAACCGGTCGCCGCGCAAACGGCAGTGCCCCGGCTCAGGCGCCCCAGTCCGCGCTTTGCATCTCGCGCAACCGGCTTGCCGTGCGTTCGAACTCGAACGACCCCTCTCCTTCGACGTAAAGCCGTTCAGGTTCATCGACGGCGGACACGACAAGCCGAACCTTCGCCTCGTAAAGCGCGTCGATCAACGTCACGAAGCGCTTCGCTTCATTGTAGTTTTCCGCCGAAAGGTAGGGGATGTCTTCGAGGATCAGCATCCTGACGGCCCCGGCAATGGCAAGATAGTCGGCAGGCCCCAGCGGCCTGCCGCAGAGATCCCAGAACGAGGCTCGCGCGACACCGGCATGGTAGTTCGACAGGACGATTTCGCGCCCCTTGACCACGAGCTTCAGCTCTGAATCGCCGCCCCCGCCGGTCAACTCCACCCAGATCCGCGAAATCGCCGCATCTGCTTCTGCCCCGGCAGGACAGAAGTAGACCTTTTCGCCTTCCAGCCGATGCTGCCGGTAGTCGGTTTCGCTTTCCAGTTCATGCACTGTCATCCGCTCCTTGAGGAGTTCGATGAAGGGCAGGAACAGCGGGCGGTTCAGACCGTCCTTGTAAAGATCGTCGGGAACGCGGTTCGATGTTGTGACGACCGTCACACCCCGATCGAACAGCATCTGGAACAGACGGCCGACGATCATGGCGTCGGCGATGTCAGTGATCTGCATCTCGTCGAAGTTGAGAAGCTGGACCTCCGCTGCGATCTCCTCCGCCACCGGACGGATTGCATCGTCGACGCCGGTTTTGCGAGCCTCGTGGAGCTTCGCCTGAACGTCTTGCATGAACGCATGGAAATGGACGCGCCGCTTGGCCTTCAGCGCGACGTTCTCGTGAAACAGGTCCATGAGCATCGACTTGCCGCGCCCGACCCCGCCCCAGATATACAGCCCCCGCACGCCTTGCGGCGCCTTCCCGAAAACACCGCCGAAAAGCCCCTTCTTCCGGCCGTTCGCAGCCTCGAGTTCTTCGCGCAGGCGCTGAAGTTCGGACAACAGCGCGCGCTGCGCGGCGTCCTGCTTCAGCGAACCCTCATGGGTCATCCGGTCGTAGATTTCTATGAGCGTCTCGGCCATGGCTCCTCGATATCGCTTGGCCCGCAAAAGGAAAAGTCCGCTTGGGCTTGATCGGACATCGATGCCGGCCCGAAATTGTGCCGATCACAAAACTCGATTTGACCAGCCGAGTACCTTGCACCAAGGTCTCCCGCGCACAGGAGACTTCATGCAGACGCGCGCCCCCCTTTTCACACCTGTCCTGATCGCAGGCTGTTTCATCATCATGCTCGGCTTCGCGATCCGGGCCAGCTTTGGTGTCTTTCAGATCCCGATCGCCGAAGAGTTCGGCTGGCTCAGGGCCGATTTCAGTTTCGCCATCGCGATCCAGAACCTTGCCTGGGGCATTGGCCAGCCGTTGTTCGGGGCACTTGCGGAAAAGTTCGGCGACCGGAAGGCGATCATCCTTGGCGCGCTTTGCTACGCCGCCGGTTTGGTCTTGTCGTCCTTCGCGGTCACGCCGGGCCAGCACCAGATCCTTGAAATTCTTGTGGGTTTCGGCATCGCGGGGACCGGATTTGGCGTGATCCTCGCGGTCGTTGGCCGCGCGGCGAGCCCGGACAACCGTTCTCTCGCGCTTGGAATCGCGACGGCCGCAGGGTCCGCCGGACAGGTCTTCGGGGCGCCCGCGGCAGAGTTCCTGCTTGGCCATTTCCCGTGGCAGACCGTCTTCCTGATCTTCGCGGCGGTGATCCTGTCCGCGCTGTTCGTGCTGCCAATGATGCGCGCGCCAGAACCGGCAACCCGGCAGGAGCTTGAAGAAAGCATGGGAGAGGTCCTGGCCAAGGCCTTCCGGGACCCGTCCTTCACGCTCATCTTCCTTGGCTTCTTCTCTTGCGGCTACCAGCTGGCCTTCATCACCGCCCATTTTCCCGCTTTCGTGACCGAGATGTGCGGCGCGATCGATCCGTCTGGAACGCTTGCGTCGCTGGGCGTTTCGACGACCTCCGCCCTCGGTGCCGTCTCGATCTCGCTCATCGGGCTCGCGAACATCGTGGGCTCGATCACGGCCGGCTGGCTGGGCAAACGGTATTCCAAGAAATACCTGCTGGCGGCGATTTATACCGGACGCACAATCGCCGCGGCCGCCTTCATCTTGGTGCCGATGACCCCCACGACCGTCATCATCTTTTCCGTCGCGATGGGATCACTCTGGCTGGCGACGGTTCCACTGACCTCGGGACTCGTGGCCCACATCTACGGGCTGAGATACATGGGCACGCTCTACGGGATCGTGTTCTTCTCCCACCAGCTTGGCTCCTTCGTCGGCGTCTGGCTGGGCGGTCGGATGTACGACGCCTATGGCAGCTACACCGCCGTCTGGTGGATCGGGGTCGCGGTGGGCGCGTTCTCCGCGATCGTTCATCTGCCGGTGAAAGAGCGTCCATTCACGCGCGCCGCCATGGCCTGAGCGGTAGCGGTGTGCGGTCAGCCGCGCACGGCGTTCAGGATGTAGCGCGCGGTCATCAGATCCAGATGCGCGCCCCCGCCATTCTTGCAAAGCGTGATGTCGTCATCCGATTCACGGCTGAAGGCACCTGCGGAAAGATCGTAGAAATCGCCGCGGATGTCGGATTCCGAAAGCGCGCCCGAGGCGATGGGCGCCATGATCTCGCCGATATGATGGATCGTCGTGGCGCGGGCATCGACGAACACGCGCGCGCGCCTCATCGCTTCGTCGTCCACTTCACGCATATCGGGACGATAGGCACCGATGAGGTCGAGATGCGTGCCGGGCTTCAGCCACTCGCCCCGGATCATCGGTTCGGTCGCCATCGTGGCGGTGGCGATCACGTCGGCGCGGCGAACGGCGGCTTCAAGGTCGGATTCCACCGTCGCCCCGGTCGCGTCGGCGAAGGCGCGCGCGGTCTCAGGCGAACGGGTCCAGACGTGGAAACGAGCGTTGGGAAAGACTGCGGAATAGGCTTCGACCATCGAGGTTGCTACGGTCCCCGCGCCAACCAGCAGGAACGTCTCGGCGTCGGGCCGTGCAAGCCGGCGCGCGGCCAGAAGGCTGTCGGCGGCGGTCTTCCACTTCGTGACAAGAGCGAAATCGAGGTAGGCTTCGGGCAGCCCCTCGCGGTCGGAAAACAGGGCCACGACCCCATGCAGGTTCGGCAGCCCCAGCTTCTGGTTGCCCGGATAGATCGTCGCCGCCTTCACGGCGAGGCCCATCCCGTCGATCCATGCCGAACGCGTCAGAAGCGTGTCCGCCCCGCGCCTCAGGACGGTGTCGCCAACCTCAGCCTTGGGCAGCAAGTGACCCTCCGCTAGCGCCTCGGTTAGACCGATCCAGTCGAGTTTCGCCTCAGCCTCCGGCCC
>CBDUOT010000151.1:0-6713 GCA_965368915.1 uncultured Rhodobacterales bacterium
GCACAGACGGTGGCAGCACCGGTGGTGGCGGCACAGACGGTGGAAGCACCGGCGGCGGCGGCACAGACGGTGGCAGCACCGGTGGTGGCGGCACAGACGGTGGAAGCACCGGCGGCGGCGGCACAGACGGTGGCAGCACCGGTGGTGGCGGCACAGACGGTGGAAGCACCGGCGGTGGCGAAGAGACCGGCGGCGGCAGCACTGGTGGTGGCGAAACCGGCGGCGGTGAGACCGGTGGTGGCGAAACTGGCGGTGGCGAAGAGACCGGCGGTGTCGAAGAGCCCGGTGACGGCAAGTACGATCACGAAGGTCACAAGGCTCAACGCGAGCGTGCACGCGAGGAACGGATTGCTGAGCGCCAGCGCGAACAGGAGCGCAGACGGGCCGAGCGAGAGCAGAGGATTGCCGAGCGCACTGGCAACCGCGAAGCTGGGAACGAGGATGCCGGCAGCGGGAACGAAGGTGGCCGCGACAGGCGGTAACCTAAGTCGCCTGTGAGAGATTGATCCGCGCGCCCACGGTGCGCGGATTTTCTTTTCTAAGTAATCAGGAGCCAGCGCTCGCCATCATCCCGCCAGCGAAGACCGCGCTCCAACGATGCGGCGCCGAGGGGTTTTGCATACGCAGGAATGTGTAGCCTGTTTTCCGCCAGGGAATGATCGTGCTTCGCAGATTGTCGAGCACCAGATCGCCGTTCGACGCGCGCAGAACCAGAACTGCATGCGACCCGCCCTGCAAGTCGAGGACGGTCGCGACAAGAAGGTTCTCGGGCGCGACACCCCTCTGGATGAGCTCTTTCTTCTTCAGAAGCGCTATGTCCTCGCAGTCGCCGCCCGCAGCGGTCGGCAAGGTCCATACATCGTCGTTGCCGTATTGACGGCGATCAGAAACCTGGCGGACGCGACGGTTGACCGCGCGGTTGACCTGGCGGGCCAGTGTCAATTCCGCGCCGCCGCTGACGGCCCGCTGGCCTATTCGCGCGCACGCCCAGCGGTAGCGGGCGCAGACCCCGGCGAACCCAGACGGCGCAGCGATTGATTTGCGGGCGACGAGCCGCGGCTCCTCAGCGGCCCCCGCAGAGGACGCAACAACAACTGCCGTCACCGCCCCGACCAGAAGCCGACGGCCTGCGCGTGCAGCAAACCGGCTAGCCGTGTGCGCCCCTTGGCGCGCAAACGTCACCACGCCCTGCCCTCGGCAGGACTCAAGATCATTCCGTCCATTCAGCATCCCCATGCGGCGTCAAAGACGCAGACAGCTTGGAAATAAAAGGGATTTTGCTGATTCTCAGCAAGTCTCTTACCGCTCGGCAGGCGAAAGCCCGCCCATCGCCTTTCTTCGGCGAGCCCTTTTCACAGGCGTCGCAAGCACTTATAAGCGCCGCTCAGGGCCAGCGGAGATACGGATGCGCAAGGCAGAGATCACCCGAAAGACCGCCGAGACGGCGATTACCGTCGCGATTGATCTCGACGGAACCGGGCAATACGCGAATGAAACGGGCGTGGGGTTCTTCGACCACATGCTCGACCAGCTCTCGCGGCACTCCCTGATCGACCTGACGGTCAAGGCCAAGGGCGACCTGCATATCGACGATCACCACACGGTCGAGGATTGCGGTATCGCCATCGGCCGGGCGCTGACCGATGCGCTTGGCGACAAGCGGGGCATTCGCCGCTATGGCCACTTCGCGCTTGCTATGGACGATGCGCAGATCGCCACGGCGCTCGACCTGTCGGGGCGACCATTCCTTGTGTGGAACGTCGAGTTTCCGACACCGAAGATCGGAACTTTCGATACCGAGCTCGTGCGCGAGTTCTTTCAGGCTCTGTCCACGCATGGCGGGATCACTTTGCATGTGGACCGCATCCACGGGATCAACAGCCACCACATCGCGGAAGCGGCGTTCAAGTCGGTCGCCCGCGCTTTGCGCATGGCGGTCGAGACCGATCCGCGCACGGCGGGTGAACTGCCTTCGACGAAAGGTGCGCTGTGACGCTGACAGTCCTCGTCGACTACGACTCGGGCAACCTCCACTCGGCCGAAAAGGCGTTTCAGCGCATGGCGGCCGAAACGGGCGCAGGCGAGGTTATCGTCTCTTCCCGCCCTGAGGACGTGAGGCGCGCCGACCGCATCGTGCTGCCGGGCGACGGGGCGTTTCCGGCGTGCCGTGAGGCGCTGAGCCGGTTCACAGGTCTTTTCGAGGCGATCGAAGAGGCTGTGACCCATCGCGCCCGCCCCTTCCTCGGCATCTGCATCGGCATGCAGATGATGGCGGCGCGCGGGCACGAGTATCGGGAAACGCCGGGCTTTGGGTGGATCGGCGGCGATGTCGTGCGGATCGAACCGGCCGACAAGGCACTGAAGGTTCCGCATATGGGCTGGAACGACCTGGTTATCGACCGGCCCCATCCCGTGCTTGACGGTATCGAGACCGGGCAGCACGCCTATTTCGTGCACTCCTACCATTTCCGGGTCGATGATCCGGCGCACTTGCTGGCGCATTGTGAGTATGGCGCGAAGATCACCGCAATCGTCGGGCGCGACAACATGGTGGGCACCCAGTTCCACCCCGAGAAAAGCCAGGCGACGGGGCTGAAGCTTATCTCGAACTTCCTGAACTGGCGTCCCTGATGGACATCGCGGCGATCCTGCGAGAGATCGAGGCCGCCGCCCGCTACTCTACTGAACGTGGCCAGGTCGCGGACTACATTCCCGAACTCGCGTCGGTCGATCCCGATCAATTCGGCATGTCGGTGGTGCTGGCCGATGGCAGCCAACATTCGGTCGGGGATGCGGAAACCCCCTTTTCGATCCAGAGCGTGTCGAAGGTCTTCGCCCTCGCCCTCGCGCTTGGTCGTCTTGGCGAGTCGCTTTGGGGGCGGGTCGGGCGCGAACCTTCGGGGTTTGCCTTCAATTCGATCCTGCAGCTTGAGCACGAAAAGGGAATACCGCGTAATCCGTTCATCAACGCGGGTGCTATCGTGGTGACCGATGCCGTTCTGTCGAACCACGCCCCGCGCGAATACCTTGCCGAGCTTGTGCAATTCATACGCACTGCGGCGGGCGACGACGACATCCACATCGACCAGGATGTCGCGCGATCAGAGAGAGAGACTGGCCACCGGAATTTCGCCCTTGCGCATTATCTGCGGTCTTTCGGAAATCTGACGAACCCGCCTGAGATGACGCTTGGCGCCTACTTCCACCAATGCGCGGTCGAGATGAGTTGCGCTCAGCTTGCGCGCGCCGGCCGGTTCCTGATGGCCACGCCGGACACGCCGCGGCTGGTCTCGCCGGAACGCATCCGACGCATCAACGCCCTGATGCTGACCTGCGGCCACTATGACGGATCGGGCGATTTCGCGTTTCGCGTGGGCCTGCCCGGCAAGTCGGGTGTCGGCGGGGGAATTCTGGTGATTGCCCCCGGCCGGGCTTCGATTGCGGTCTGGTCGCCCGGTCTGAACGAACAGGGCAACTCGAAGATCGGGACCGACGCGGTCGAGCGGCTTGCACGCGCGACCGGCTGGTCCGTCTTCGGCTAGGTCACTTGACCCGCTGCCAGGTCTGCTTTGAGCAAAGAAGCCCGCCAGCAACGCAACCAGCAAGCCGCAAACTATCGCCCTGCAACTGGATCTTGCCGATATAGACCTTGTCGTTCGACGGTCGCCAGACCTTGCCGGCGTAGGATCCGGTGCCGTTCGGCTTCATGTCCATGACCAGCGTCTTGCCCAGGTTGGGCGACTTGTATTCGCCCTGCCCGTTGAAGGTGCGGGAAATCTTGCCGCAGAACGCTTGGCCGCAAGCCGCCATCGTCACGTGCGCATAGGCGCCGTCATCGACCTCGGTCTGCCAAACACCTTCTACCGGATCGGCAAGGGCCGCACCCGCAACAAGTGCGAAGAGCGCGGCGAAAGCGGTTGTCTTCATAGTCCATGTCCTCCCTGACATCTCGCGCCAATCATCTGATAAGCGCCCCCCTTGCGTCCAGCGTGACGTGGCGTTTGGCCCGCTTTGCAATCGCCGGCCGCCTGTGGCAAGACCCGCGCGACCTGAAACGGAGCACCCCATGATCCTCTACCCCGCCATCGACCTCAAGGACGGTCAGTGTGTCCGGCTTCTTCATGGCGAGATGGACAAGGCCACGGTCTTCGGGGACGACCCGGCGGCACAGGCGGCCCAGTTCGAAGCCGCGGGAACGGAGTGGCTGCATCTCGTCGACCTGAACGGCGCTTTCGCGGGCCAGCCCGTGAACGCAGCGGCGGTCGAAGCGATCCTTTCGCGGGTTTCGGTCCCCTGCCAGCTTGGCGGTGGCATCCGCGACATGGCCACGATTGAGATGTGGCTGTCGAAGGGTCTCGCCCGTGTGATCCTCGGGACGGTTGCGGTGGAAAATCCCACACTCGTGCGCGAGGCTTCATTGGCCTTTCCTGGCAAGGTCGCGGTCGGAATCGACGCGCGCGAAGGTCGCGTCGCGACGAAGGGATGGGCGGAGGAGACCGACATCACCGTCACCGATCTCGCGCACCGGTTCGAAGATGCCGGGGTGGCCGCGATTATCTACACCGACATCGGGCGTGACGGCGCGATGACAGGGCCGAACATAGCTGCGACCGAAGCACTCGCCCATGCGGTGACCATCCCGGTGATCGCCTCTGGCGGTGTTTCCAGCCTCGATGACCTCATCGCGTTGAGGGACGCCCGCGTTATCGCGGGCGCAATCTCTGGTCGGGCGCTTTATGACGGGGCGATCGACCTCGCCGAAGCGCTTCGTGCGCTGAAGGCCTAGCCGCCCGCCGCCGCCGCGGTGAGCTTGCCGAGCGCGCCGGACATCTTCTTCAGAACCTCGGCGTCGTCATCGATCGACAGGTCATCGAAGGTTTCAGAGGGCTCTTCGTAGGCCAGCCAAACGGCGCCGTCGGAGTCCTCGTAAGCCAGCACCTTCAGCGGAAGGTAGAGCCCGGCGAGCGGATCGGCCTGCATCGCGGGTGTCCCGAGTGCGGGGTTGCCGAAGACCAGAAGCTGCGACGCCCCAAGCTCCATATCCACGCTCGCGGCGCCCGCACCGTGGTCGACGCGCGCGAATACGTTCGCGCCAGCATTTGTCACCGCCCCTTCCAGCCGGTCCATCACTTCGGCCACGCTGCCGGTGGCGGCGACGCGAACGATTTCATCGGCATGGGCCGGAATGGCCATCATGGCGGTCACTAGTGCAATACCCAGTCGGGTCATGGTCAACCTCTCCTCGCTTCTCGGATGTGTCGGGTGCAATGCTCTGGCCTTCGACCGGGCTTGCCAATAAAAGATGCCGTGATCGGCAACGGACCGCGCAAAATGCTCAAGACCCGCATCATTCCCTGCCTCGACGTGGCCGACGGCCGCGTGGTCAAGGGTGTGAATTTCGTCGACCTCGTGGATGCCGGCGATCCGGTGGAAGCTGCGAAGGCTTATGACGCGGCAGGCGCAGACGAGTTGTGCTTTCTCGATATTCACGCGACGCACGAGAACCGCGGCACGATGTACGACCTCGTTACCCGGACGGCCGAACAGTGCTATATCCCGCTGACCGTGGGTGGCGGCGTTCGCAGCCACGAAGACGTGCGCGCGCTTCTTCTGGCGGGCGCGGACAAGGTCAGCTTCAACTCCGCCGCTGTCGCCAACCCCGATGTCGTGGCCGAAGCCGCCGACCGGTTCGGCAGCCAATGCATCGTCGTGGCGATCGACGCCAAGACAGTCGCACCGGGCAAGTGGGAAATCTTCACCCATGGCGGGCGCCGTCCCACCGGGATCGACGCTGTCGCCTTCGCCATAACGGTGGCAGCAAAGGGTGCGGGAGAGATCCTTCTGACCTCGATGGATCGCGACGGGACGCGGGCAGGGTTCAACATTCCGCTGACCCGTACCATCGCGGACGCGGTCGACGTGCCGGTGATTGCAAGCGGCGGTGTCGGCAACCTCGACCATCTGGTCGAAGGCGTGACCGAAGGGCATGCGGCGGCCGTTCTGGCGGCCTCGATCTTCCACTTCGGCGACTACACGATCCGCGAAGCCAAGGAACACATGGCCGCTGCGGGCATTCCGATGAGGCTTGAATGACCACGCTTGAGAAACTTGCGGCCACGATCGACGCGCGCCGCGGCGCGGACCCGGACTCGTCCTGGACAGCGAAGCTCCTGTCAAAAGGCCCCGAAAAATGCGCCGAAAAGTTCGGCGAAGAGGCTGTCGAAGCCATCATCGAAGCGGTGAAGGGCGACCGGGAGCGATTGACGTCCGAGGCTGCGGACGTGCTTTACCACCTGCTGGTGATGCTCGCCGCGCGCGACGTGTCGCTTGAGGACGTGCTGGCAGAGCTGGAACGCCGCGAAGGCACGTCCGGCATCTCCGAAAAGGCGAGGCGCTGACGTCACTCGACGGGCAAGGTGACGCCGGTGGGCGGCTGGAACGGCAGGTGCCCAAGTTTTTTGGGCCGCACGCGTCCAAGCAGATTTGCATGGCGCGCAACCCGGGTTTGCGTTCACCCACCTTGCCAGTCGAGCCACAGCAACGCAGCATCACCGATAGGGAGGAAACGACCTGTGACCCCACAAGGAGTTTCCGATGGAACACGCCGCACCTCTTTCCTACCGGTTCACGTATGCCGGAATACGCCGCGCCGCCGTTGCGCCGTTCGTGGCAATTGGCAGATTTATCATCTTGCTCGCTGAAGCCGGCCCCCA
>CBDUOT010000152.1:0-6582 GCA_965368915.1 uncultured Rhodobacterales bacterium
GCATAGCAACGGCCGCACTTGATGCAGAGGTCCTGATCAATCTGGGCCTTCGTCACGTAGTTCAGGTTCAGATACTGCCAGTCCGTGACGTTCGGCACCGCGCGGCCCACAAGTTCGGACGTCGAGCTGAAATCCTTCTCATCCATGTACTGCGACAGGCCCGAGATCATCTCCTGCACGATCTTGAAGCCATAGGTCATCGCCGCTGTGCAGACCTGCACGTTTCCGGCGCCCAGAGCCATGAATTCCGCTGCATCGCGCCAGGTCGTGACGCCTCCGATGCCCGAAATCGGCAATCCGTGGGTCTCCGGATGCCGGGCGATTTCCGAAACCATGGAAAGCGCGATGGGCTTCACCGCTGGCCCGCAATAGCCGCCATGCGCGCCCTTGCCGTCGATCGTCGGCTCCGGCGCGAAACTGTCGAGGTTGACCGACGTGATCGAGTTGATCGTGTTGATAAGGCTCACTGCATCCGCACCGCCGCGTTTCGCCGCCTCGGCGGGTTTGCGGATGTCGGAGATGTTCGGCGTCAGCTTCACGATGCAAGGCATGCGGCTGTGCTGCTTTACCCAGCGCGTGACCATCTCGATGTATTCCGGCACCTGGCCGACGGCGGACCCCATGCCGCGCTCGCTCATCCCGTGGGGGCAGCCGAAGTTCAGCTCCACCCCGTCCGCGCCGGTATCCTCGATGGCCTTCAGGATCGCCTTCCAGCTTTCCTCGTCGCAGGGCACCATCAGCGAAATCACCAGCGCACGGTCGGGGTAGTCGCGTTTGACCTGCTTGATCTCGCGCAGGTTCACCTCCAGCGGCCGGTCGGTGATCAGTTCGATGTTGTTCAGCCCCAGAAGCCGCCGATCCGCCCCCCAGATCGCGCCGTATCGCGGGCCGTTGACGTTGACGACCGGGGGACCTTCCGAGCCGAGCGTCTTCCAGACGACTCCGCCCCACCCCGCCTCGAAGGCGCGGCGGACGTTGTATTCCTTGTCCGTCGGCGGGGCTGAGGCCAGCCAGAAGGGATTGGGGGATTTGATCCCGATGAAGTTGGTCGTCAGATCAGCCATCGTTCAGGCCTCCTTATGCGCGTGCAGGATTACATCGAACCCGCCAAAAAACATGCGTTTGCCATCGTAGATGCGCGATGGCGGTTGCGGCATCCGCGGATCGGCCAGCGCCTTTTTCCATCCGCTGTCTCGCTGCCGTTTAGAGGGCCAGAGAACGAAGCCGATTCCCACGACCTCCCCCTCCTGTCGCTGCACCGCGCGGGGAAAAGAGGTAAGCTCGCCCTCCGGCACATCGCTTCCCCAGCCATCCAGAACCTCGCTCGCCCCGCATTCAAGGAACAACTCGGCAAGACGCTTTGTCTCGCGCAGATACGCCGCGCGGTTCGCTTCGGGAACCGGGATCACAACTGCATCAAGAATAGCCATTCGTCCCTCCCTTCAGGACAGGCTCACATGAATGTCCTCGGCTGCATCCCGACCCTCGGCGACGGCGGTGACGGTCAGGTCTTCGCCTCCGCTGGCGCAGTCGCCAGCCGCCCAGACGCCTTCGATCGAAGTGCGCCCCGCTCCGGTTACGGCGATCTTGCCGCCTTCGATCTTCAACCCGTCGGAGGTCGTCACGAGGGTCTGGCCAATCGCCTTCATCACTTGGTCGGCCTTCAGCCGGAACGTCTCATCCTTCAGAATGAGCCCGTTCGGACCATCCTCGGTATAGGCAAATTCGATTTCCACTACGGCCCCGTTCCCGATAACGCGAACCGGGGCGGCATGATGAATGATACGAACCCCGACCGAAGTCGCGTGCTCCTGTTCGTGGTCCGATGCCGACATCCGATCCTGTCCCCGACGGTACACGATGGTGACGTTCTCAGCGCCCAGAAGTTTCGACTGCACCGCGGCGTCGACCGCGGTCATACCGCCGCCGATCACGACGACATCGCGACCCACCGGCAGCTTCGCCTTGTCCGGCTCCTGTCGCAGCGCAGCGATGAAATCGACGGCATTGAGCACATTCGGAAGATCTTCGCCCTCGGCCCGGAGCGCGTTGACCCCGGCAAGTCCGATGGCCAGCACTACGGCATCGTGGTCCTGCCGCAACCCGTCGAGCGTCAGGCCATCGCCAAGGCTCTTGCCGTTCTCGATGCGTATGCCGCCGATCTTGAGAAGCCAATCCACCTCGGCCTGGGCGAACCCGCCCGGCGTCTTATAGCTGGCGATACCGTATTCGTTGAGACCGCCCGCCTTGGGGCGAGCGTCATAGATCACCACGTCATGGCCCTTCATCGCAAGGCGATGAGCCGCGGACAAGCCCGCCGGTCCTGCACCGACCACGGCAACGCTTTTGCCCGTTGGCTTGGCACGGGTGAACGGGTGAACGCCGGCCTCCATAAGGCTGTCAGTCGCGAAGCGCTGAAGCCGCCCGATCTCAACCGGTTTGCCCTCGGCAACCTCGCGCACACAGACCTCTTCGCAAAGCTGCTCGGTCGGGCAGACGCGGGCGCACATGCCGCCAAGTATGTTTTGCGAGAATATCGTCTTCGCGGCCGCCTCAGGCGTACCGGTGGCGATCTGGCGGATAAACAGAGGAATGTCGATCGAGGTCGGGCAGGCTGTCATGCACGGCGCGTCATGGCAGAAATAACAGCGGTCGGCTGCGACCCGCGCCTCATGCATATCGAAGCGCGGCGCGATGTCGGAAAAGTTCCTGGAGTATTCCTCCGCGCCCAATCTCCCGGCGGCGACGCCCGGTGTGAGCTGACTATTGGTCAAGTCGACCTCCCCTGTTCATTTGTTGCGAAAAAGGCTGCCAGCGAATCATTTTTTTATCAACTGGTAAATTTTCTAAATGCGAACGCGCGCCGTACAGAGAAAAAACGCGGGAAAGTCCCGCTTTCCACGCACCGGCCAAGCGCGTATAAGCGGCGAGATACCAAGGCTCGCGCAACGAAAGACGGGCCCAAGGACAGGACCGATCGAGGATATCGATGACAAAACCTTCCCATGACACTGATGTGGCCTTCATTGAAGCTCTGGCGGAACTTCTGAACAAGAACGGCCTGGCCGAACTAAGCGTGAAGCGAGAATACGGCGACCACGACAGCCTGAACATTCGCGTGACGAAATACGCGGCCCAGATCGCAGCGCCGACCGCGCAGGCTGCTGCGCCGGCGCCCGTCGCACCCCCGGCACCCGGCGCCGAGCCCGCAGCGCCTGCCGCTGGCGCAGCCCCCGATCCGGCGAGCCATCCCGGCGCTGTGCCTTCGCCAATGGTTGGCACTGCATACCTTTCGCCCGAACCCGGTGCGGACCCGTTCATCACGATCGGGGCTCAGGTAAAGGAAGGTCAGACGGTGATGATCGTCGAGGCCATGAAGACCATGAACCACATCCCCGCGCCGCGTTCCGGGACCGTTAAACGTATCCTCGTCGAGGATGGCAGCCCCGTCGAATACGGCGCGCCGCTGCTCATCATCGAGTGAGGCGGGCAATGTTTGAGAAGATCCTTGTAGCCAACCGCGGCGAGATCGCGTTGCGCGTGATCCGCGCATGCCGCGAAATGGGCATCCGTTCGGTCGCGGTACATTCGACTGCCGACGCGGATGCCATGCACGTGCGCATGGCCGATGAGTCTGTCTGCATTGGACCGAATTCGTCGTCGCAAAGCTATCTTTCTATTCCGGCTGTAATCTCGGCCTGCGAAATCACGGGCGCTCAGGCGATCCATCCGGGCTACGGATTCCTGTCGGAGAACGCCAGCTTCGTCCAGGCGCTGGAAGATCACGGGATCACCTTTATTGGCCCCACGGCGGAACACATCCGCATCATGGGCGACAAGATCACCGCCAAGGAGACGATGAAGAACCTGGGCGTGCCTTGCGTTCCCGGCTCGGACGGTGGCGTGTCAGACACGGCCGCGGCGAAGAAGGTGGCGGCCGAGATCGGCTATCCGGTCATCGTCAAGGCGACTGCAGGCGGCGGCGGACGCGGCATGAAGGTCGCGAAATCCGAAGAAGAGATGGAAATGGCGTTCCGCACCGCGCGGTCCGAGGCAAAGGCTGCCTTCGGCAACGACGAGTGCTACATCGAGAAGTATCTTCAGAAACCGCGGCATATCGAGATCCAGGTCTTCGGCGACGGCAAAGGCAAAGCGGTTCATCTCGGCGAGCGCGACTGTTCGCTTCAGCGCCGCCATCAGAAAGTCTTTGAAGAAGCCCCCGGCCCTGTCATCGACGCCCAGACCCGAGCGAAGATCGGTAAGGTCTGCGCCGACGCCGTGGCCAAGATCAACTATATCGGCGCGGGCACGATCGAGTTCCTCTATGAGGACGGAGAGTTCTATTTCATCGAGATGAACACTCGTCTGCAGGTCGAACACCCGGTGACTGAAGCGATCTTTGGCGTCGACCTTGTGCGCGAACAGATCCGCGTGGCCGAGGGGATGCCGCTGTCGTTTTCGCAGGATGATCTTGACGTGAACGGCCATGCGATCGAGGTCCGGATCAACGCTGAGAAGCTTCCGAACTTCACGCCCTCGCCCGGCAAGATCACGCAGTACCACGCGCCGGGTGGTCTGGGAGTCCGGATGGATTCTGCGCTCTATGACGGTTATTCGATTCCGCCCTACTACGACAGTCTCATCGGGAAGCTGATCGTCCACGGCCGCGACCGTGACGAGGCGTTGGCGCGGCTCAAGCGGGCGCTCAGCGAGTTGATCGTTGACGGCATCGATACCACGATCCCGCTGTTCCACGCGCTTCTCGAAGAAGAGGATATCAGGACTGGGAACTACTCGATCCACTGGCTGGAAAAGTGGCTGGAGAGGGAACTGGGCTAAAGCTGGGGCGGTCGTGTTGACACCTGAACTGATGCTCGCGGGCTATGCCAAGGGCATCTTCCCGATGGCCGAGAGCCGGACTGGCGAGGAACTGCATTGGGTCGATCCGAGCCTGCGGGGCATCCTTCCGCTAGACCGGTTCCACATCTCGCGCTCGCTCCGCCGCAGGTTGCTGCGCGACGCGCACGAGATCCGGATCGACTCTGGCTTCTCCGAGATCGTCGTGGCCTGCGCCGACCGGCCTGAAACATGGATCAATGAGCCTCTGCGCAGGCTCTACGATGCGCTTCACATGCGCGGGCACGCCCATTCACTTGGAGTCTGGCAAGAGGGCACGCTGACGGGCGGGGTTTTCGGCGTCACGCTCGGTCGTGCCTTCTTTGGCGAAAGCATGTTTTCGATCCGCACCGACGCGTCGAAGATCGCGCTCGCCTATCTGGTAGACCGTCTGCGCGAAGCGGGCTTCGTGCTGTTCGATACGCAATTTCTGACACCGCATCTCGCCTCGCTGGGCGCAATCGAGATTCCCCGGGCCGACTATCACATCCTGTTGTCGGAGGCGCTGGAAGGATCGGCAGACTTTGCGAGGCCGGAAACCCCTCGCCCTCACTCACTGGTGCAGCGCAGGACCCAGATGTCATAGCGCGGATCGTCCAGCGCGCTCAGGGCGGGACTTGCCGCTACCATCCAGCCCTCGAACGCAATGCTGTCCGTAGCTTCGTCCGCAATTGACAGGAACGCGTAGGCGTTGGAGCTGGGATTGTCTACCGGGTATCGGCAGCCCTTGAGCGTCACGATCAGCCTGCCGAACTGTGTTGAGGCGCCGAGGTCAAGCTCGATATCAGTCGTGACGCCCGACACTTTGTCGAGGCCGCGCAGAATCGCACCCGGCGCGCTCGCGACCTCCTCAGCCGGTGCCGCACCGGCAATCGACGCGGCCAAGACGACGGCAGCGGCTACTCTCATGGCTGGGTGTCATCCGTTTCGTCACCGGCCGCAGCGCCGACGAATTTCATCAGAAGACCGATGACGCTGACGGAACCTTGGGTGTTCTCGATCTCTGCCCCTGCTTCGAGATCCATGGGGCTACCGCCGGGAAGGATTTCCACGAACGCCCCGCCCAAAAGCCCTTCGGAGGCGATGACAGCCGTGCTGTCGTCCGGCACAACGATCCCATTTCTGACGGTCATCCGTGCATCCGCGAAGAAGGTCTGGGGATTGAGGGAAAGGTCCGTGATCGTTCCTACCTTTACGCCCGCCATCCGCACGTCTGTCCCCACGGTGACACCTTCGACCGAACGGAAGCTCGCGCTCAGGCTGTAGCTATCCGTTCCAGTGCTGAGCATTGTCCGGTCGCTCGCATAAACGAGGAACCCCAGCGCCACAGCCAGGACGCCCGCGCCGGTCAGGACTTCGGTGACATTTTCCGACATGACCCTATTCCGGGCTCCAAGCCTCGTAGTCGCGGCGCTCAACCGGCGCTGCACGGCGGATCGAGCCTGCGGGCGCATAGGCCAGTGGCGTGCCTGTCAGGTTTTCCTGGTGCGGCCTTTCCCAGTCCTTGTGCGGAAGCGCGGCCTTGGTAGGAGGCTGATCCCATGTGAAATGCAGCCAGCCGTGCCAGTCCGGGCTGACGCGCGAAGCTTCGGATTCGCCATTGTAAATCACCCAGCGGCGCTTACCGTCGCGGGTTTCGTAGAAGACGTTACCCTGATCGTCCTCGCCCACCTTCACGCCCTTGCG
>CBDUOT010000153.1:0-6518 GCA_965368915.1 uncultured Rhodobacterales bacterium
GCTGTCGACATTTGAAACACTGGGGAGGGAGAGGGAGTTGCGCTGCAAACCACCACCGTGTCGAATCCTGCAGCAAATAGCTCCGCCAATCGGGTCTCATCAGACTTAGTGTTGTTGTCTCCTGCGACTGGTTTTGATGCAGCAACTGCTGAAAGCAGCGGGCCAGCCAGTGCTAGCGGTTGTTGGGTTGGATTGGCAAATGTCTCAACAGATTTCCGGTTTTGAAGCAGCATCAGGAAGCGCAACGGCATGCAGTCCCGACCCACGTCTCGGTCTGACGCATCGCCGACAAGCATGGATGCCCCCAGTCCACCGGGCTCAAGCTCTGACAGCGCATTGATGTAGGCGATATAGCTTGAGCGCTCCTGCCACCAGCCTACCGCAACCATCGTTTGGTGCAGTGGAAAGAGCACGACCAGAATACTCGGTATCAGCTTAGAACCGAGATAACCTGACTGAGTGGAAACACCTGCCGCTAAGAGTGCGAGCAAGACCAGCGGAACACGTTCACTCAAATGTCCGACACCAAACATGTTGGGAGGCATTGCAGCTATCAGGAGGCAGACAAGCACAATTGCCGGCAGAAGCCGCCGATCAACGCGTAACGCCCCCGATACAATGCCCATCACAAGCGTGCCCCAAAGGACAAGGCCGAAGAGCCGGTCGGCATACGGCCATGAACTTTCTGCAACTCGCAAGAAGGCATCGGTGCGTGTCCAAAGCTCCTCCGCCAAACGAGGCCAGAACGTACCCGCTTCGACAAAACCCTTGAGATTTGCAAACGAGGTCGTCACTCCGCCCTCGGCCGCAACGGTTCGCATCTGCGAGAACAAAACAAAAGGAACAATTGCCAGCAGACTGAGACGTCCTAGGGGCAGTAACTGGGCGCGCCATCCCCTCCTGCCGCGACTGCGATTGAGCGCAACTTCGACCGCTGCCAAGACGAGTCCCCATAGCGCAAATACCAGACCGTGAACGAACAGTAGGGCAATGGCGGCGACCGCCCCGATGGCGAACTGGAGTTGCTTTTGCTCGCGCATGGAAATCCACAACCCAATGGCCGCCAGTGCGAGACCGAGCCCGACAAGAAAGCTCACGAACCCCCAAGCTAGAATGAAACTGAACGCCAATATACCAGACAACGCCACGTTGAGAGTGCTTATGCGTCCATGAAGTGACCGCGCCAACACGAGGGTGCCGAGAAATGGCGCAAGGACAACCAATGCCGCCATGACCTTTGCGCCGGCGAGTGGAGGCAATATCCGCATGATACCAACGCCCAGGAAGTCGAGCGCGATATTGGGTAGGGGCCTCCAGGCTGCCTGGTAGTTTTCGGAGATCAAGGACTCACTGCCAACGTGGGCAAGCGCGAAGTAGCGAGCCATGTGGGCGTAAAAGTCGATCAGCGGAAAAACTGGGGAAGCGAACAATGGTACAAGGCAACATGCGGCAGCAACGACTGGCAGACCGCGCTTTATACGCTGAACTAACGCTTGATTCTGCATTCGGCTGAACCTGAAACAACTAAAAACTAACGTTTGTAGACTAACGGATTTCGCCTCGCGTGCACTTGGAAGTTCACGGTCGCGCGACAATTCGCGCAAGCCAATGAAGAGTGTCCAAGTCGGTTGGTCCGGTTTCGGTCTTTCTGCATGACATGTAGGGGGGGCTGCCAGCTGGTGTGGCCGGCGCAACGGCTTGGGATGGCGGGGGCCAGCCGCGCGTCGAGAACATGGCCGAAAAGCTCGGATCGACAAAACGCCGAAGGAACTCCGAAGAACTTGAGCGTCGGCCTTGTCCCGCCACTGCCATCGATCTGCCGCAGCTTCGTGACAATCTCTTCCGGCTTGTGTCGCTTCGTAGCCATTCTGATCCTCCGTTTTCCTGAACATAACGGCGGACCACTTCAGTGGGGGAAGATCAGCCATTTTGGGCCGTACTCGTCGATCCGGGAAGCGGATGCGCTCAACTCTCTGCTGCGCCACCGAATGACCGCTTCGAGCCCACTTTGACTGATGCTGCAGGTCGCGCCGATGTCTGTTATCCCCGCGAAAGCTGGCTTTGGATGATAGTGAAGCTGCTGTCCCTTGGCGGGTGGTGGAAATTTAGATGAAATTTCAAGTAGTTTGCGGTGCGTCGCGTACAACGTGTGTTCATGTTGGGATAGCAAGATCCCATTCTCCGTCGCGCTGAACTCGCGAACTAGCTACAGCATGATCTGAAATGACACGTCCCATGCCTCTTTTGGCGGACGTCTTCGCACATGAACGCGATCGAGCGTGCCCCTTCAGCTGCTGGAAGGACTAGCTCGCGGGAGGCAACAAAAAATCCTAAGAGGACAAGTTCGTCTTTCGGCGAATTGATATCGATCAAGGCGCATATGCGTGATGCCGCATACACTGTGGGTATGCAGGATGTACTGACCGCCATTTGCGGCCCGACTCGCCGCGCTGCGCTCGCTCTTCTCTGGGATGGGGGTGAGCATTGCGTCTGCGAATTGATGGCAAGGCTCGACGTGAGCCAAAGCCGGATGTCGCGGCACATGAAGGTTCTGCGTGAGGCCGGCCTCGTGCTGGACAGGCGCGACGCGCAATGGGTGCGCTACCGCCGGAACCCCGACCTCGCGCCGGAATTCGCGGCTGTTATCGACGCTGTGCTGGCCGCCGAAAGCAATTGTGAAAGGAAGGTCGCATGACCGCCGAAATACATGACTCCGCCCCGCATCGCGGCGCGCCCGACTGGATCTGGTATCTGGGCGTGCCCGTCGTGGGCGTGGTCCTGTATCTGCTTTACGGCCAGTTGATCCCGATCTCGGAGTGGGCGACGGCGCTCTTTCCGGTCGCGCGGGACAGCCATACCGGCGAGGCCATCGCCTTTTTCATCTACGACGTGCCCAAGGTTCTGCTGCTGCTGACCGGCATCGTCTTCGTCACCGGCGTGCTGCGCAGCTGGTTCAGCCCGGAAAAAACCCGCGCGATCCTGGCAGGGAAACGACAGGTCTGGGGCTATCCGCTGGCGGCCCTTCTGGGCGTGCTGACTCCGTTCTGCTCCTGCTCCTCGGTGCCGCTCTTCATCGGATTCGTTTCGGCGGGCATCCCGCTGGGCGTGACCTTTTCCTTCCTGATCGCCGGGCCGATGGTGGGGCCGGTGGGCTTGGGGCTGCTTTATGGCCTTGTCGGATGGCAGATCGCCACGATCTATCTCGTCTTCGGATTCACCATCGCCACCGTGGCGGGATTTGTCCTAGGGCGCCTGGGTCTCGAGCGCTACCTGCAGGACTGGGTGCGCGAGCTTAATGCGGGCCCCGTCGGCGATCTGCCCGAGGAGCGGCTGACGCTAGTTGACCGGCTGAAGATCGGTGTCGAGCAGGTGCGCGAGATCGTCGGCAAGGTCTGGATCTGGGTGCTGGTCGGCATCGGCATCGGCGCCGCGATCCACGGATATGTCCCCGAAGAGATGATGCTGCGGATCATGGGCGGCGAGGCCTGGTGGTCGGTTCCTGCCGCCGTCGTCGTTGGCGTGCCGATGTACACCAATGCAGCCGGCGTCATCCCGATTGTCGAGGCGCTCCTCGGCAAGGGCGCGGCCCTCGGCACGACGCTGGCTTTCATGATGTCGGTGATCGCACTGAGCTTGCCCGAAATGATCATCCTCAAGCAGGTGCTGAAACTTCGGCTTATCGCGATCTTCATCGCGGTGGTCGCCGCGGGGATCCTCGCTACCGGTTTTCTTTTCAACTTCCTGATGTGAGCGACCCTCCGGGTCGCCGCCATTCTCCGAAAGGACACCTACATGAAAACTGTCAAGGTCTACGGCCCCGGCTGCAAACGCTGCGAAGCGACCGAAACCATGGTCAAAGACGCGGCTTCCCGCCTCGGAGTCGAGGTAGAGGTCGAAAAGGTCACTGACGCGAAATCCATCGCCATGGCGGGTGTCATGTCGACGCCGGGTATCTCAGTCAACGGCAAGCTCGTCCATGCCGGCGGCCTGCCGGACGCGGCCAAGCTTGAAATCTGGCTCCGCGAATGATCCGCGCCCTCGTTGCCGCCGTCGTCCTTGTTGCGCCGACCTTCGCCGTCGCTGACGTCTTAAAAGTTCAACCCGTCGCAAACGAAGTCTGGGCCATTGTCGGCCCGTTGGAACAACGCAGTCCGGAAAACCTCGGCAACAACGCAACCTTCGGCCTCGTCGTAACCGAGACCGGCGCGGTGCTGATCGATGCGGGCGGCTCGTGGCGGGGCGCCGAGGCGTTGCACGATGCAATCCGCAGTGTCACCCGCCAACCCGTGACCCATGTCATCAACACCGGCGGGCAGGATCACCGCTGGCTTGGAAACAGCTACTGGCAGGCGCAAGGCGCGACCGTGATCGCGTCCAACGCGGCGGTCGAGGATCAGCAGGTCCGCGCCTCACTGCAGATGACCGGCCTGACACAGTTGATCGGCGACGCGCTGGAGCGGACCGAGCCCGGTTTTGCAGATGTGACCTTCTCCGAAACCTACACGTTGCAGCTCGGTGGGTTGTCCTTGGAAATCGTGCATTCTGGCCCCGCGCATACCCCGGGCGACAGCTTCGTCTGGGTGTCGGATCGCGATACGGTGTTCACCGGCGATATCGTCTATGTCGAGCGTATCCTCGGGGTTGGCGACCAGAGTTCCATTACACATTGGCCTGATGCGTATCTCGCAGTTGAGGAGACGGGGGCTGCCCATGTCGTGCCGGGCCACGGCGGGCCCACGACGCTGGAACGTGCCCGTGCCGATACCTACAATTACCTTATGAACCTGCGCGCGCAGATCGGTGCGCTGTTGGATGACGGCGGTGACATCCTGGCCGCGCCGCAAGTGGACCAGTCGGCCTTCTCTTATCTGGAACAGTTCGACAGCCTTGCCGGACGCAACGCCCAGACGGCGTTTCAACAGATGGAATGGGAGTGATGCTCGAATATCGCGTCACTGCGCGCAGGATCGACAGTCACGGCGCCGAGGCCGAGGCCAAAGATGCGCGCATAGTCCTCGACACCGACATGGCGGGCAGAAGCGACGCCTTCAACCCGGCCGAGATGCTTCTGGCAAGCCTTGCTGCCTGCCTTCTGAAGGGGGCCGAGCGGGTGACGCCGATGTTGGGCTTCGATCTGCGGGGCATCCAGGTCAGCCTGCACGGGGTCCGTCAGGACAGCCCGCCGAAGATGGTCCGCATCGACTATGAAATCGTTGTGGACACCGACGAAACCGACCAGCGTCTGGACCTGCTGCACCGCAACTTGCGCAAATACGGCACGATTTCGAACACTCTGGCCGAGGCGACAGAGCTCGTCGGGACGATCCGCCGAAAGGGGTGACGTGCCATCAAGACCGCCGGACACCAAATGAACCAGGACGCACTGCCGCGCAGAAATTTGTCGCGCGGCAGTGCAAAGCAGCGCGAGACGCTCAAGCGTAGGCGCCGGCCGAATAGGTCAATTCGTAGCTGTGGGAGTACAGCTCGAACACGATGCCGAACGGGTCCTCGACGTAGACCATCCGATAGGGCTTCTCGCCCGGGAAGTATTCCCGCACGGGCATCCGCTGCTTGCCGCCCGCAGCGACGATTTTCGCCAACAGGTCTTCGAGGTTGGGGTCCTGGATCGCGAAATGAAACAGGCCAACCTGCCGATGCGGAAGGTTATCCTTGGGTTCGTAGTGCTCTGGAAACTCGAACAGTTCAACCCCGATGCGATCGGCGGTCGACAGGTGTGCGATGCGAAAGCTGCCCCAGCCGGGGCCGAAGACATCATTGCACATCACGCCAATGGCGCTGTCATCCTGCGTGATTTTCGTGGGCTCCATGATCACATAGAACCCCATCACATCGCGGTAGAACGCGACGGCGGCGTCGAGATCGGGGACGGAAAGCCCGATATGGGAAAATGTTCTGGGCGTTGGTTTGGTCATTGGTTTCTCTCGTGTTTGGGGGATGCAGACAGCCGTTTGGTCGCTGAAGATCTGCTATATCGCTTGAGGGGTCAGGTGGACCACTCGGTCACATTGGCGGCAGAGCGGACGGTCTTTTCACCTGGGATTTTGCCGCCCAACCCATCCCGCAGTCGGCGCGCCAATTCAAAGAAAGTTGCTGCCTCATCGCTAGCGCTGTGCGTTGAACTCCAGCCCGTTGTCCGACCGGATGAAGGAGGTCCAGCAGGTTCTCGGCACGAGACCGGCTGGTAGGTGAAAAACAGAGTCGAGAGTTCGTACCTTCCATTTCGAGGACGGGAAAGGGCGACGCTCTGCTTCCGCCTAATGCGAAGATTTCAGAGGTTTACCTCCGTCCACGCTTCTGTCCAGAACCATTTCAACTAGGAACCCAGCCACTCAAGCCGAAACCTCTGCAAGCTGAAGCGCGCCGCTGACTTCGCCGAGTAGCGCGGTCTTCGCGCATCATGAGGGGCAGGGCGGCTGTTCTAATGGAGACTGGTTCGAATTTTTCTATCAACACCGCCCGTCGAGCTCTTTCGGGAATGGAGCCTTGCCTCGTAAACA
>CBDUOT010000154.1:0-6399 GCA_965368915.1 uncultured Rhodobacterales bacterium
GACCACTCCCAGCCGGGGTATTTGGATAGAGCTGAAGATAAGGAGAGGCGCATGTTCGATCTGACGGGTAAGGCGGCGCTTGTGACGGGTGCTTCGGGCGGAATCGGCGGGGCTGTTGCGCGGGCGCTGCACGGCGCGGGCGCGACGGTAGGACTTTCGGGAACCCGAGAGGGGCCGCTCGAGGAGCTTGCCGCCGAGCTGGGCGAGAGGGCGCATGTGCTGCCCTGCAACCTCTCTGACCCCGCGGCGGTGGAGGCCTTGCCGAAGCAGGCCGTCGAGGCGATGGGGTCGGTAGACATTCTGGTCAACAACGCTGGGATCACGCGCGACAACCTCTTTATGCGCATGTCGGATGAAGAATGGCAGTCGGTGATCGATGTGAACCTGACATCGACCTTCCGGCTGTGCCGGGGCGTCCTGCGGGGCATGATGAAGGCGCGCTGGGGGCGGATCGTCAACGTGACCTCGATCGTCGGCACGACGGGCAATCCCGGCCAGGGCAACTACTGCGCCGCCAAGGCGGGTCTTACGGGGATGTCGAAATCGTTGGCCCAGGAAGTCGCGAGCCGGGGGGTTACCGTGAACTGTGTCGCGCCCGGTTTCATCGCGACGGCGATGACGGACAAGCTGAACGACGACCAGAAGGAGCGCATCTCGGCGCAGATCCCTGCAGGGCGCATGGGCACCCCGGAGGAAATCGCGGCCGCGGCGCTTTATCTTGCGAGTGCCGAGGCTGGATATGTCACGGGCGCGACGCTGCACGTGAACGGCGGCATGGCGATGATCTGAGGCTGGTGCGTAGACGCGTGCCTGCAGCCTCGTGTTAGTGATGCGCCAGTCGGGGCGCCGGAGCGCTAAGCGGCGGGGAACGAAAGTCGGGTTTCGACTTGCACGCGTTGGTTCGGTCACGGTCACGACCGTTCAGGCGGGTGAGGTCAGATGGTGGCCCGGCGGTGGGCAAACCGATGTCATCGAGGACCTAACTCGCCCGTTGCGAAAGCGTTTGCCTCGGGATTAGACTGTGCTATAGGCGGCGTCGATGTGCCGGCGGATTTAGCGTCCTCACCGGCGGGCTTCGCGAAAATGGCGAGGCGTGAGCGGCTCGGACAGAGCAAGAGACCTGAAGGCGGGAAACCCCGCAAGAATGAGGATTTGACATGAGCGACATCGCAGATCGCGTTAAGAAAATTGTCGTCGAGCATCTTGGCGTCGAAGAGGACAAGGTGACCGAAAGCGCCTCGTTCATCGACGATCTGGGCGCGGACAGCCTCGACACGGTCGAGCTGGTGATGGCGTTCGAAGAAGAGTTCGGGATCGAGATCCCCGATGACGCCGCCGAGACGATCCAGACGTTCGGAGATGCGGTCAAGTTCATCACCGAAGCCGCCTGAGCGAAGCTTGGGAGCGGATTTGAAACGGCGTCCCGCGGGGCGCCGTTTTGCATTTGGGGGTCCTGATGATTCCGGTTATCGAAACCGAACGGTTGCGTTTGCGGGGATTGGAACGCGCCGACTTCCCCGCGTATGCGGCGATCTGGCAGGAGTCAGAGGTGGCGCGTTTCACGGGCGGAGAGCCTCGCACGCTGCCCGACAGCTGGGGGCGATTCCTCAGAATCGCGGGGAGCTGGGCGATAGAGGGATTTTCCCAGTGGGCGATCACACGCCGCGAAGATGGCGTGCTGATCGGGCAGACCGGCTTTTTCAACGCGATGCGCGGGCTTGGCGCGGATTTCGACTCGGCGCCCGAGGCGGGCTGGATCCTGAGTGCGTCGGCGCATGGTCACGGATACGGGCGGGAGGCAGTCGAAGCCGCTCACCATTGGTTTGACGCGCAGCCATTTGGCGGCCGAAGCCATGCGATGATCGAGGTCGGGCATCGAGCTTCCTTCGCGGTGGCGAGCTGGATGGGATACATCCCCATGCGTGAGGCGGAATACGAGGGCGACCGAGTCATGCTTTTGGTTCGCGATATAAAGAGCTGATAGTGTTCGGCTGACGCGCTCGTCTTTGCGGTTTATGCGCTGGCGCCTAGCGACCGACGGTAAAGGATTTTTGCCGGATTCCTTTCAAAAATGTCGGAAACGCCTTTGGGATCCGGCTGATCAGATTTACCATCCGGAGTCGGGCAGCGCCTCTGGTTGAGAGGTGTGCCAGAGTCCCCGGACCGTTTGGTGCCGGGGCAGCGTGGGAGGAGCCCTGATGATCCTTTATCCGACTATCGAACTGATGAACGGACGATGTGTGAGCCTGCACCGTGGCAGGCTGGAGGAGCCGTCGGTCTGGCATGTGGACCCGGTCGCAAAAGCCCGCGAATTCGCCCATGCAGGGGCGGAGTGGATGCATGTGACGGATTTCGACGCCGTGCAGGGGAAGGATATCAACCACCAGACGGTTTTGAACATCATTCGAGGCGCTGGTATTCCGGTCCAGTTGGGCGGCGGTTTCCGGTCGCGCGACCGCATCGAGGAGTGGATCGATCACGGTGCTGGGCGGATCGTCGTCGGCACACTGGCCGCGAACAACCCGCACCTGGTCAAGGAGCTTGCAGAGCATCACCCCGACCAGATCGTCCTGGCCGTCGATGTCTGGAAGGGCCACATTCTGATCGAAGGCTGGAAGCAGCAAAGCGCCTATACGCCTGACGGCTTTGTCGATGCGTTCAAGGGCACACCCTTCGCCGCCGTGATTGTCACGGATATCGACAGTGACCTGGACGAATCCGACCGGTCACTCGGGCTGATCTCGGCTATCGCAGAGCGGGTGAAGGTGCCTGTCATCGCGAGCGGAATCGTTCGCACGCTCGACGATATCTCGCGGCTCAGGCTGCTTGGATCCGTTTCTGGCGCGATCGTGGGACGCGCGCTCTATCACAAGACGCTCGACCTGAAAGAGGCGCTGAAAGAAGCGCGCCCCGACACGTCGCACGTGGCAGAGTTCATCTGAAGGGCAAGGGCCCGCTTCCGGGCGGGAACGGGCCTTTCCGTCCCGGTCATTGCCGTGTATCAAGCCCCGGATTGAAAACAGTGTGGGGATCGCGATGAGGCGGGTCGTCGTAACTGGTCTTGGTATGGTCACGCCGCTGGCGTGCGGTGTCGAAGAAACCTGGAGCAAGCTGATCGCGGGTGAATCGGGCGCGGGCCCGATCACTCGGTTTGATCCGTCGAATGTAACAACGACCTATGCCTGCGAAGTGCCGCTGGGCGACGGTTCCGACGGCACCTTCAATCCGGATGACTGGATGGAGCCGAAGGATCGCCGGAAGGTCGATGACTTTATCCTTTATGGCGTGGCTGCCGCCGATCAGGCGGTGAAGGATGCCGGCTGGACGCCGGAGGACGAGGAGAGCCGTTTGCGCACCGGCGTGATGATCGGGTCGGGCATCGGCGGGCTTTCGTCGATCGCCGATACCGCGGTTCTGATCAAGGAGAAGGGGCCGAAGCGCGTTTCCCCGTTCTTCATTCCCGGCGCTCTGATCAACCTTGTCTCGGGTCAGGTGTCGATCCGCTACGGGTTCAAGGGGCCGAACCATGCGGTCGTGACGGCGTGTTCGACCGGTGCCCACGCCATCGGCGACGCGGCGCGTCTGATCCAGTGGGGCGACGCGGACGTGATGATCGCGGGAGGAGCCGAAAGCCCTATCAGCGAGATCGGGATCGCGGGCTTCAACGCCTGCAAGGCGCTGTCCACCAAACGTGCGGAAGATCCGACCAAGGCCTCGCGGCCTTACGACGCCGATCGCGACGGGTTCGTTATGGGCGAGGGCGCGGGTGTCGTCGTGCTTGAGGAATATGAACATGCCAAGGCGCGCGGTGCGAAGATCTATGCCGAGGTGCTCGGCTATGGTCTGTCGGGCGACGCCTATCACATCACCGCGCCATCCGAGGATGGCGACGGCGCCTATCGCTGCATGCAGGCCGCGCTGAAGCGTGCGGGGCTGGAGCCGTCGGCAGTCGACTACATCAATGCCCATGGTACCTCCACCATGGCCGATACGATCGAGCTGGGGGCCGTCGAGCGGCTGATGGGGGATGCGGCGGCGAAGGCGACGATGTCGTCGACGAAATCGTCGATCGGCCACCTGCTGGGTGCGGCTGGCGCGGTTGAGGCGATCTTCTGCGTGCTTGCCCTGCGGGATCAAGTGGCGCCACCGACGATCAACCTTGAGAATCCGGCGATTGAGCCGAAGCTCGATCTTGCGCCGAACAAGGCGGTGAAACGCGAGATCAACGTGGCGCTGTCGAATTCGTTCGGATTTGGCGGCACCAATGCGTCGCTGGTTCTGGGACGGGTTTCGGACTGATGTGGCGGGCGATCGCTTCGAACTTCCTGACCGTCGCCATCATGCTTCTCGCCGCTGCGGCGGCGCTGATCGCGTGGGGAAAGAACCAGTATACCGGGCCGGGCCCTTTGACCGAGGCGATCTGCTTCAAGGTGGAGCGGGGCGCTAACATGCGCGGCGTGGCCCAGTCGCTGAAGGAAGAAGGCGCGATCAGTTCCGATTATATCTTCCGGGTCGGAGCGGACTACGAGGACAAGGCGGGCGACCTGAAGGCGGGTTCGTTCCTGATCGCTCCCGGGGAATCGATGTCGGGGATCGTTGACGCGGTCACCAAGAGCGGCCAGTCGACCTGTGGCACTGATGTGAACTTCCGGATCGGCGTGAACGGCGCCGAGATGCTGATGCGAGAGCTTGATCCGGCGACGAACCGCTATGAGGAGGTGGCCAAGTTCGACCCCGCCGTGGACGCAGCGCCGCAAGCCTTTGTTGACCGTCTGGAGGACGCCGATCTGCGGTTCCGTGTGACGCTCGCCGAGGGCGTGACGAGTTGGCAGGTGGTCGAAGCGCTGAAGCGGGCCGAGTTCCTGGACGGCGAAACGGGCGAGGTTCCTGCTGAAGGCAGCCTTGCGCCCGACAGCTATGAGGTGACGAAAGGGACCGCGCGGGCCGATATTCTGGCCCAGATGAAGGCGCGGCAGGAAGCCGTTCTGGCCGAGTTGTGGCCCGGCCGCGCGGACGATGTGCCTTATGCGACGCCGGAGGAGGCGCTGATCATGGCCTCAATTGTCGAGAAGGAAACCGGCGTGCCGGAAGAGCGGCCGCTGGTCGCGAGCGTGTTCGTCAATCGCTTGAGGCAGGGCATGAAGCTACAGACCGACCCGACGGTGATCTACGGCATCACCAAGGGGCAGGGGGTTCTGGGCCGCGGGTTGCGCCAAAGCGAGCTTCGGGGGCGGACGCCGTGGAACACCTATGTCATCGACGGCCTTCCGCCGACCCCGATTGCCAACCCCGGTCGGGAAAGCATCGCGGCGACGCTGAACCCGGAAAGCTCGGACTATCTGTTCTTTGTGGCCGACGGCACCGGGGGGCATGCTTTCGCGAAGACGCTGGCCGAGCATAACGAGAACGTGGCGAAGTGGCGGGCGATTGAGGCAGAGAGCAACGGCCAGTAGCCGAACCTCCGCTCGGCTGGTCGTGCGTGCGGTGCGTTAACTAACTGATAACAATAAATTTATTGACTTTCCGAACGGTCGAATGTATACCTTCGGACATGCTAGAAGAAGTGGGCAAGCGGCCGGGGGGCAACCCTAGGCCGCTTTTCCGTTTCGCTCGTGCGGACAGGCATGAGAGGCGGGCACTGCTTAATGACAATGGGGCATGCGGTCGACGGGCCGAAAGACCAGCCACTGGTCGATCAGGCCATGGGGCTTCTGGGAGAGATCATCGCGGAAATCAATGCCGCCATGGTCCGGTTGAAACGGAATCAAATCGACGAGCTGAAGGACGCCACGCGATCCTGTCGGGATCTGCGGCAGGCGCTTCTGCTTGTGTTCGAGGAAAGGGCGAAGGTTGCGAAACTCGACAAACAAGACGCCGGGGTTGCCTACGACTACGCGCTCGACCTCGACGCGGCCCGAGATGAAATCTGCAGCCGGCTGGCTCGCCTCCGCGACGCCGGAGGTGGTGGATGAGTTCCTAAAGGGCCTGTCGGACGAGGCGCTTATGGCACTGCCCTGGCTCTTCGAGTTCTGGGCGCTGCCGCATCAGATTGCCCCGGATGGGGCCTGGAAGACCTGGGTGATCATGGGCGGGCGCGGAGCGGGCAAGACGCGGGCCGGTGCCGAATGGGTCCGGGCGCAGGTCGAAGGGTCGCGGCCGCTCGACGAGGGCCGGGCGCGGCGTGTTGCGCTGGTGGGCGAGACGGTGGATCAGGTCCGCGAGGTGATGATCTTCGGCGACAGCGGCATTCTTGCCGTGACGCCGCCCGACCGGAAGCCCGTCTGGGAGGCGACGCGCAAGCGGCTCGTCTGGCCCAACGGCGCAGTGGGAGAGGTGTATTCCGCCCATTCGCCGGAAAGCCTGCGGGGGCCTCAATTCGATGCCGCCTGGGTGGATGAA
>CBDUOT010000155.1:0-6247 GCA_965368915.1 uncultured Rhodobacterales bacterium
CCTCTGCCTTCGGAGGGCAGCGCTCTATCCAGCTGAGCTACGGGTGCGTTGGCGGGAGCTATAGGGCAAAGCCAATGCTCCCGCAATCGGTTTTCGAATGCGCCTGACGCTCAGGCGAATAGCTCGTGGCAAAGCTCCAGCGCGTCGATCAACTTGTCGACTTCGGCCTTCGTATTGTAGAGCCCGAAGGACGCTCGGCAGGTGGCAGAGACGTCGAGGAAATCCAGAAGCGGCATCGCGCAATGGGTTCCTGCCCTGACGGCGACGCCCTTCTTGTCGAGGACCGTCGAGATGTCGTGGGCGTGGGCGGCCCCTTCCAGAGTGAAGGAAAAGATCGCTCCCTTTCCCGGCGCCGTGCCTTGAAGGTTCAGCCAGTTCAAGCCCTTGAACCTGCTTGTCGCGTAGTCCCTGATGTCGGCCTCGTGGGCGGCGACGTTGTCCATCCCCAGACCCATCAGGTATTCGAGCGCCACGCCCATGCCGATCTGCTGGACGATGCCCGGCGTGCCGGCTTCGAATTTCATCGGGGGATCGTTGTAGGTGACAGTGTCGCGGCAGACGTCGCGGATCATGTCGCCGCCGCCGAGGAACGGGCGCATTTCCTTCATCCGCTCCTTCGAAATCCAGATCGCGCCCGACCCCGAGGGGCCATAGAGCTTGTGTCCGGTGATCGCGTAGAAGTCGCAGCCGATATCGGGAACGGAAACGGGTCTGTGCACCGCGCCCTGTGATCCGTCGACGAGCACGGGCACGCCCTTTTCTTTCGCGCCTCGGCAGATCGCCGCAACATCGACTAGCGTGCCGGTGACGTTAGACATCTGCGTGACGGCGACCAGCTTCGTCTTCGGCCCGATCGCGTCGATCACCTTCTGCGGGTCGAGCGATCCGTCCGCCTCGGGTTCCACCCATTTCAAAACCACGCCCTGCCGCTCGCGCAGGAAGTGCCAGGGCACGATATTGGCATGATGCTCAAGAACGCTAAGGACGATTTCGTCGCCCGCCTCCATCCTCGGGGCAGCCCAGCTGTAAGAGACGAGGTTGATCCCTTCCGTCGTGCCGGTGGTGAAGACGATTTCTTCGGGATCGGGCACGTTCAGGAACTTGGCGACGATGCCGCGTACGGCTTCGTATTTGTCCGTCGCGAGGTTCGACAGGTAGTGAAGCCCCCGATGAACGTTCGCGTATTCCATTTCGTAAGCGTGGCTCATCGCATCGATCACCACGCGCGGCTTTTGGGCCGACGCCCCGTTGTCGAGATAGACGAGCGGCTTGCCGTTTACCTCGCGCGACAGGATCGGGAAATCGGCGCGGACCTTATCGACGTCGTACATGTCAGACTCCCTGCACCGGCGGGGTGACGCCGAGCACCGTCAGAAGGATGGCCAGGACCACGACAAGCGCCACGAAACCGAGGAGCAGGCCGAAGAACACCAAAGGCAGGTTCGTGAAGCCGTGTAGCGCGGCGGTGAAATGCACGAGCAGCCACAGGAATGCGCCGATTGCAGCAAAGGCTATAAGGGCCCCGAGCGGCGGCACGAGAATGAGCGCGAAGAACTGAACGGCCTGTAGCAGCGTCAGCATCACCTGAAGCCATACGACTAGAAGAAGCGCATCTGCGAAATTCCCCTGCCCGCCGAACACACGCCCGCCAACCGCGATCCCGGCGGACATGACCACCAGGGATCCCGCCTGAACGGGAATGCCGATCCAGGGATGGGCGAGCATCGCGAAGAACGGATGTTCCGCCCCTGAGGTCATCGCGATCAGTGAGAGCTTGGTCAGAAGCAGCGCGCACACCGTGACCAGAACAAGCCCGATCCAGCGCGCCTCCATCGGCGGGTCCATCGCCATGAGCCGTCGCGCCGCACCCTGCGGGTCGCGGATCGTCTGCCGGACCAGATCGACGAATAAAGGTTTTAGCCCGGTCGTCATCGTCACTCTCCCCACTCTGCCGCGGCAAGGCCGGACAACCAGAACCAAATAAACACGGCTAACGCGGCGAGGCCGGTCGCAGTAAGTGCGGGGCTCGGACCGATAAACCCCGCGACGAGCCCGCGCAGCAGCATAAGCGGAGTGACCGCAAGGAATGCCCAGAACATCGCGAGTCGTGCAGCGTAGTAGCTGCCCTTTCCGCCAAGTGCACGTGCCGCGATATGGCTCAACGCGGCGACAATGTAGAACGCGGGCAAGAGCGCGAACACGCCAAGCATTGCCGCCATCATGCGTTGGGCGAACGGCACTGGGCTGTCCGGGCCCGCCAGGACGTCGACGCGCGACAAGGCGGGCCATTGCGCGATGTAGACGACGATCATCGCCGCAATGAGATAGGAGAGCGGCCGCGCCTCATGCGCCTCGGCGGCCAGAAGACGCCTGAGAACATGCCGCGGCCGCCGGTAGGTGGCGACGATGTCGTCGGTGACAGCCATCAGCCCTTCCTGCGCTGTACCCAGCCTTCAAGGCGCGAAACGATCTCGGCCGCGATGGTCTCGTCCTCGATCTCTTCGATCGCATCAGCAAGGAATGACAGGATAAGCAGCGCCTTCGCATCCTCGACGGGCACACCGCGAGATCGCAGGTAGAAAAGCGCCGTTTCGTCGATCGCCCCCGTGGTGGACCCATGCGAACACTGAACGTCGTCGGCGTAGATCTCCAGCTCCGGCTTGGCAAGAAACTGGCTTTCGTCGTCCAGCAAAAGCGACTGGCTGATCTGGTAGCCGTCCGTCTTCTGGGCGTCGGGCTTGACGAGGATCTTGCCTTGGAACACGCCGGTTGCGCCGTTCTTGAGGACCTTCTTGAAGACCTGCCGGCTTTCGCAATCCACCGCGTCATGCGTCACGAAGACGGTGTCGTCGTGATGGAACTTGCCGTACTTGCCATCGCCAAGTGCCGCGCCCGCGACATGGGCCGAAGCGTGGTCGCCCACGATCTCGATCACGCATTCGTTGCGGGTCATCTGACCGTTAACGGTCGCCGTGAACGATTTGAACAGAGCCCCCGGCCCGACCCGCGCGAAGGTGTGCGTGGCCGCGCGGCGCTCGTGGTCGCGTCCCTGCGTCCGGACATGGTGGAAGCGCCCGCCATCGGCGATGTCGACCTCCAGCACCTCGTTGAACCGCGCCGCCGCCGGACCTGTTTCCAGAAGCGTCAGTTCCGCGCCCGCCTCGACCTTCACGCAGTGGTGCAGGATCGCATCCGACCGATCGGAAGCGTGGCGGTAGACCAGATGGACCGGCTTCGCCGCCTTCCCCGTCGCGCGGATCAGGACGCCATCCGTAGCCGCAGCGGTGTTCAGCGCGGCGAGCGGGCGAACGACCGGTGACTGGCCCCGCAGTTCGAGCGTCCCGTAAAGTTCCTGCGCCCAATGGATGTCCGCCTTACCAGCCTCGGCCAGCAAGGCGATCTCGACCCCGGCCAGAGCCGGATCGTCCGAGGCCGCGGCGTCAAAGGCGCCGTCCACGAACACGAGTTTCACGCAGTCGATCTCGCCGAAAACGGGCGTTTCATCGTCCTCGAAGACTGCCGCTGTCGGCGTCTCGGCCGCAATCAGCGACGTGGGATCGGTCCATTTCCAGTACTCGTCACGCCGCTGCGGCAGCCCCATCTCCCTCACCCGAGCGAGCGCCCGCGCCCGCGCCTGAGCGGTGAAGCCGCCCGACGGGATTTCAAGCCCGCTCAGCAACGCCTCAGTCGCCGAGACGCGGCCGGTATCCTTCTTTGCCGGCGCCGCCATCAGGCCATCTCCGCCAGAATGTCGGCATAGCCGTTCTGCTCGACTTCGAGCGCAAGCTCCGGTCCGCCCGTCTTCACGATCCGGCCATCGGCCATGATGTGCACGACGTCCGGTTTGATGTGATCGAGAAGCCGCTGGTAGTGCGTGATGACAAGGAAGGATCGGCCTTCGTTCCGCAGCGCGTTCACGCCGTCGGCGACAAGTTTCATCGCATCGACGTCGAGTCCGGAATCGGTTTCGTCCAGCACGCACATGGTCGGCTCGAGCACTGCCATCTGCAGGATCTCGTTCCGCTTCTTCTCGCCACCCGAGAAGCCCACGTTGACAGGCCGCTTCAGCATCTCGGCGTCGATCTTCAGCGTCTTGGCCTTTTCGCGGACCAGTTTGAGGAAATCGCCCGCGCTGATTTCGTCTTCGCCGCGCGCTTTGCGCTGTGCGTTCAAGGCGGTGCGCAGGAACGTCATGTTGCCGACGCCGGGGATCTCGACGGGGTATTGGAAGGCCAGGAACAGGCCTGCCGCGGCGCGCTCTTCCGGGTCCATTTCCAGAAGGTCTTCGCCGTCAAGCGTGGCACTGCCCTCAGTCACCTCATAACCGTCGCGGCCCGAGAGCACGTAAGAGAGCGTCGATTTGCCCGACCCGTTCGGCCCCATGATCGCATGGACGGAACCGGCTTCGACAGACAGGTCAACACCCTTCAGGATTGCCTTGTCTTCTTCCTCAAGTTTCACGTGCAGGTTTTTGATTTCCAGCATTTTTTCCTCTTTCAAACAGAGATGGCGGCCACCGGGCACATTGCCCGGGCCGCGACGTTTCGAATTGGGGTTAAGGTTAGCTCTGCGGCGTAATCCGGAAGTCCTGGCCTTGTTCGGCCAGGATCGCGGTGTATTCCGCCGAAAAGAACTGCGACCAGATTTCGGGTGCATTCGACGCGACGGCAGCCTCGCCGAAATGCATCACGACGCAGCCGACGATCAGCGCCGGAAGGCGCGAGCGTGTCGACAGGTGAAATATCACCAGCAGAATTCCTGCGAGGACGAAGGCGAAGAGAATCATTCCGCGTGCGCCCAAGTCGTAGAAGGCGGGCGGCAACCCTTCCAGCTTCGACAGATGGAAGTAGGCCAGCCGTCCCAGCAGAACGGAACTCATGCCGCAGATGAAGGCGACGACCACCATGAGCTTTTCGAGAAATGTGCGCTCGCGCCGCTGTTTTTGCTCGCTTTTCTTCCCATAGACACGTTCGTAGTGCTTCTGGGTGCTGTGACCGATCACGTCGACATGCTCGTACTGCTTGCCGGTCTCGATGCGCTTCAAGCGCTCGGCAAATGCAGTTTTGTGATCGACCGTAGCGGCCATCTTCGAGCCCCGTTTCTTTCCACTTCGCGGGAGAAATTGCCCGATGTTTGCGGCGAAAATCGGACCGTAAAGGTGGGATTTCCGCGACGTCACAGCCCACTTTCCGCCTCAATGGCAGGGGCGAGACATGGCAGTGACTTGGAAGACCGACACGACGTATCATCAGATCGTCACCGCCGTGCCCGAGGCCGAAACCATCAGCATATTGTTGATCACCTCGTAGTCGAGATCGACGCCTACGATGGCATTTGCCCCCATCGCAACAGCCCGCTCTTCCATCTCGCGCAGTGCTGTTTCGCGCGCACGACCAAGCTCTTTCTCGTAGGCTGCCGAACGCCCACCGACGATGTCGCGAATGCCGGCAAAGACATCGCGGAAGATATTCGCGCCGAGGATCGCTTCGCCGGTCACGATGCCGTGGTAGCGGGTGATCTTGTGGCCTTCGATGGAAGGGGTGGTGGTCACGATCATATCTTGCTCTCCATACGAACGCGTTCTTCAGCCGCGTGACGCCGGCGCGCGCCACGAACAGCCAGCAAGAATATGGACGCCATCAAAACCAACAGTGTCACAACTGCATATGCGGGCACTCTGGCATTCTCACCGGCCGAGAACATTGAAGCCGCCAAGAGCCCGATGACATTGGCGAATAAGAACAAGAAGCACACGAGCAAAATGAAGGGGAAAGCCTGGAGCCCTCCGTTGGCGCGGACGATCGGCAGCCCTATCCACCAGCGCTCAAACCTGTCGTATCCTCGCTCGAATTTCGATGTGGATTGCACTATCCCACGCTCCCCTCAAGCGAGATCGCCACAAGGCTCTGCGCTTCCATGGCGAACTCCATCGGCAGCGCCTGCAGGACCTCGCGGCAGAACCCGTTGACGACAAGCGCCACGGCCTCCTCCTCGTCCATGCCACGGCTGCGGCAGTAGAAAAGCTGATCGTCATCGACCTTCGATGTCGTCGCCTCATGCTCCACGCGGGATGAGTTGTTCTTCACCTCGATATAGGGAACCGTATGCGCCCCGCACTTGTCGCCGATCAGCAGCGAGTCGCATTGCGTGTAGTTGCGCGAGTTCTTCGCCTTCGGGTGCATCGACACCAATCCGCGATAGGTGTTCTGCGCCTTGCCAGCAGAAATCCCTTTTGAAACAATGCGAG
>CBDUOT010000156.1:0-6205 GCA_965368915.1 uncultured Rhodobacterales bacterium
CCGCGACCCCCGGCGTGACAGGCCGGTACTCTAACCAACTGAGCTACAACCGCGCATCATCACCCGGATCGCCGCCCGAGCGTGGAATGCCTAATAGGCATCCCGCGCGGCCCCGTCAAGCAGCCGTGGACCATATTGGCACGATAATCTTCAAGGCGCTGCTAAGGGGGTGCTTGGTGGGTGATGAGAGGCTCGAACTCCCGACATCTTCGGTGTAAACGAAGCGCTCTACCAACTGAGCTAATCACCCGACGCGGGGCCTATAGCGCGGAGAAGGGGCGCAGCGCAAGCGTCATTGCTCTATGCGGCAAAGACTTTGCCTCGCCGCGGCTTGGTGAAGTGAATCGCACCTACGCACGCCCCCCTTCGATTTCCCAATCGCGTTGCGAGCCCGCAAACCGCATCGAACGGAATTGCCCGCCCTGCCGAACATGCCGACAATTGAACTTTGCGCCTGATGCGAAAACGCGCCCGAGATACGGGCGCGGAAGCGGATGGTGGGTGATGAGGGATTTGAACCCCCGACATCTTCGATGTGAACGAAGCGCTCTACCACTGAGCTAATCACCCGTCCGGCGGGGTTCCTAGCTCCATTCGCGCAGCGGCGCAAGAGCCATCACAGGCTCTCGCGGCGGGCGGCGGCGCGTCAGTCGGCGGAGCCGTTGTCGGGGCTGTTTCTGCGCAGTTTTACCATCAGAACCTCGCCCGAAGGCAGGTCTCGCTTGCGATTCACCTTGGCCCTGCCCAAGGGCGGCAGGGCGAGCATCTCGCCCGATGCGAGCGCGTTGCCGAGCATCTGCAGCGTGGCCTCGACGACCGGTTTCACGTCACGCTTCTTGGCCCCGGTCATCGCGGCGACGCGCTCGACAAGATCCTTCTTGCGCAACACGGGAACAGCGGCGATCGCGCCTGCGACGGGCTTCTCAGGCTTGGTGGGTGCCGTGGCCGCGACGGGCGCAGGCGCAGTAGAGGGCGTGGTCGTTTTTGACGCCGTGGCAGCCGGTGGCTTCGCCGCTGCAGCCTTGGCGGCGGGTGTCGAACGCGGCGCGGTTTTCTTCGTAGCACTCGTCGCAGTGCGCGCGGGGCTTTTCGATGCCGTGCTCGCCGTACTGCGCGCCGGGCTTTGTTTCGCAGCACTCGCGGACGACCGCGTGCCGCTGGTTTTTTTTGCTGCTGCTGCTGGAGTCCGCCTGCGCGTGGTCGGTTTCGTCGCCATGGCTTTTCTACCTCATCCTGTCGGGTGAAGGGCACTATAGCGATGCGCAGAGGATAGCGCCAATTTTGCCGGGACGGTGGCTGGCCTCGCCGTCAAGCAGGCGTCGGGGAAGCGTATCGGCAGATGGGGGAACTCACATCCCTACCCTCCCGTCTCGACTGGGGCCATGCTTCCGTCAGCCGTGGGTCAGGTAGATCGACATCTGCTTGAGGGTCGCATGAACGGACGGCGACAGGGACTCGACGCCTTGCGTCAGATTGTGGAGCGTCCTCAGATCGGCCTCGCAGCTCGCGATCTCTTCGTTGGTCAGTTCACGATCGGCACGCGTGAAACTTCCGATCGAACGCGAACCGCCCTCCATGATCGCGACGCACACCCCAAAGCGATTGCCATACTCAGCCGCCAGGTCCATGACGCCATGTTCGTCCTCTGACTTCAGTTGGCTCCACCGGATCGTCCCTGTGTTGGCGAAACCCCAGTGCACGGTCGGGTCGTTCATGACGAGGCCCTTGCGCGAATAGAGGTCGATCCATTCCTTCGCATAGGACTGGAGCAGGTAGCGCGGCGAGGTGAAGCGGATATGCAGCGCAATGGCGAATCCCGACGGATTTGAACCGTGCAGACGTGCCAGAAGCGCGCTTATTTCTTTCTGGCTTTCCATACTTTCCTTGCCCCCGAGGCCTTTCTTAAACGAACGTTACATGTCATACCACCCGCTCATCGTGGCACAACTGCGGGGCGACTTACAAAGCGGAAGTCTCGCCTTGGAACAGAGAGACCAGCATATGGACGGAGGTGCCCGGCGAACCGACTTCGCGTCACTCGCATCCGCCGGTTACTACATTGCTCTGCACGTTGGCTATGCCTATCCGCTGAGCGAGCGCAACGCACTACCCGAGGCGTGGGTCGAACGCTACACCCAGCGCGGCTACATGCTGTCCGATCCCGTAATGCGTTGGCTTTACGAAAATAACGGCGCGGTCCGTTGGAGCGCGATCACGCTTCCAGACCCGCGCGGAGTGCTTCAGCAAGCTACCGAGTTCGGTCTTCGCTTTGGCGTCGCGATTTCATGCGCACCGATGGGTATGGACGGCCAGCGCAGCTTCGGCTCGTTCGCACGTGAGGATCGAGAGTTCGATGACGATGAAATCCGAATCCTCGAATCGCGGCTTCGTCGTATGCACGAGACGACCGCGCCGCCTACGAATCTCACCCGAGCGGAACTTGAAGCGCTGTCGATGGTGAAGGACGGTCTTCTGCTGAAGGAGATCGCGAACGAACTCAACGTCTCCGAAGGGGCGATCAAGCAGCGGCTCAAGAACGCCAAGTTCAAGCTGGGTGCCAAGACATCGAGCCAGGCTGTCTCGGTTGCGACCGGCTTCGGCCTGATCTGATCACCGCGCCCCACTTGTTGCAAAAGTGCGATAAGGCCCGCCTTTCAATGTCACACTACACATCCTAAGGGCGAGTTTTGCATACATATTCGCCGTTTAGGACTTATTAATCATAAACCTTGGTGGTCTAATTGCCCTGCCAAATTGGAGGGGCAATCATGCAAAATATCACATTCGATCTTTCCGACCTTCACCGTCACGGCACGGCGTTCTACGATTACCTGAAACTCAGGAAGCACTTCTTCGTGGATACGCTGGGTTGGGACATTCCCCACAACGACTTCGTCGAGATGGACCAGTACGACAACCCGCTGGCCCACTACTCACTGGTTTTGCGCGACGGGGAGGTGATCGGGGGCGCTCGCACCATGCCAACAACGTCGCATTGGGGCGACCACACCTACATGCTTCGCGACGCGGTCGCGGGCAAGCTCGCCGATATTCCCGCGCGCGTGCTGGAACGGGAGATTGACACTCCGCGGGTGTGGGAATGCACGCGCCTTGTCATGTCGGAAGACGTGCGCAGCCATGCCGATCGCTCACAGTGCCTTTCTCTGATTGTCGAGGGGCTTGCGGACGTAGCACGCCGGCATGGAGCCGATGAACTGATGTCTCTCTCTCCGCTTTCGCTGATGCGGGCGCTCAGGCAGCTCGGCTGGCAGGCCGATCGGATCGGGGAGCCCTACAATAATCCGGGCGATGGCCGACGTTATGCCGTGCTCTGCATGCCCGCCGAAAAGGTGCGCCAGCCGGAACTTGCGCACTGACGAAGCGGCGCGCGCCTCTCAGCGCCATGGCTTTGTCCCGGCGGTCAACTACGGCCGCCGGGCACGCACAGCGATGGCGCACAGTCCTTCACGAACCAGCAGAAAACGCAGACGTTTGGCCAGGTCCAGCAGTTGCGCACGAACACGCAAGGACCCGCCCGATTTCGCGCGTCTCCGTTAAAGTGTCGCCTTGTCCTCTCGAACCGCGCGCGGCATTGTGTGCGAATTGGGATGGCCCCAATGGTTGAAGAGCCGGAGACCGCCGCATAGATACGTGTCGGTGAGGAAAGGGCCAGGTGCTGCCGAGGTTCGGGGCCAGCGTCCTTTTGCCGAGATAGGAAACGCTTATGAAACAACTTCTTGCCCCCAGCTACCCGGTGTTGCCGCTGCGCGATATCGTGGTTTTCCCGCACATGATCGTGCCCCTCTTCGTGGGCCGCGAGAAGTCGGTGCGGGCGCTGGAAGAGGTGATGCGCGAAGACAAGCAGATTCTGTTGTCCTCGCAGATCGACCCCACGCAGGACGATCCGACGACCGATGGAATCTACAAGGCGGGCGTGCTCGCCAACGTGCTTCAGCTTCTGAAACTGCCTGATGGTACTGTGAAAGTCCTTGTCGAGGGCAAGTCTCGTGTGCGGATCGTCGAGTTTGTCGACAATGAAAGCCATTTCGAGGCGAAATGCGAAGAACTGACCGAGCTGCCGGGTGATCCCGCGACGGTAGAGGCTCTTCTGCGCTCTGTCGGCGAGGAATTCGAGCGCTACGCCAAGATCAAGAAGAACGTGCCGGAAGAGGCGCTGACCGCCGTGGCCGAAAGCCGCGAGCCGGCCAAGCTCGCCGATCTCGTCTCGGGACATCTTGGTATTGAAGTGGACCAGAAGCAGGAGCTTCTGGAGACGCTCGACGTCGGCGAACGGCTTGAGAAGGTATATGGCCTGATGCAGGGCGAAATGTCCGTTCTGCAGGTCGAGAAGAAGATCAAATCCCGCGTCAAGACCCAGATGGAGCGCACCCAGCGCGAGTACTATCTGAATGAGCAGATGAAGGCCATTCAGCGCGAGCTGGGCGACGGCGAGGACGGCCAGAACGAGATCAACGAACTGGTCGAGAAGATCGCGAACACCAAGTTCTCGAAAGAAGCTCGCGACAAGGCGGAGGCGGAGCTGAAGAAGCTCAAGTCCATGTCGCCGATGTCGGCCGAAGCAACGGTCGTGCGCAATTACCTCGACTGGCTTCTGGCGCTGCCATGGGGTGTGAAGTCGCGCGTCAAAAAGGACCTGAGGAAAGCCCAGGAGGTTCTCGATAACGACCACTACGGTCTGGAAAAGGTCAAGGAGCGGATCGTCGAATATCTGGCCGTGCAACAGCGCAGCCAGAAGATGAAGGGTCCGATCCTCTGCCTCGTAGGCCCTCCGGGTGTGGGTAAGACCTCGCTCGGCAAGTCAGTCGCGAAGGCGACGGGGCGCGAGTTCATCCGTATCTCGCTCGGCGGCGTCCGGGACGAGTCGGAGATCCGCGGCCACCGCCGGACCTATATCGGCTCCATGCCCGGCAAGATCATCCAGGCGCTGAAGAAGGCCAAAACCACGAACCCGCTTATCCTGCTCGATGAGATCGACAAGATGGGGCAGGATTTCCGTGGCGACCCGGCTTCGGCTATGCTGGAAGTGCTCGACCCGGAACAGAACAACACGTTCATGGACCACTATCTGGAAGTTGAGTACGACCTGTCTAACGTGATGTTCCTGACCACTGCGAACTCCTACAACATGCCCGGCCCGCTTCTGGACCGGATGGAGATCATTTCGCTTGCAGGTTACACCGAAGACGAAAAGCGCGAGATCGCGAAGCAGCACCTCGTTCCCAAGCAGGTCAAGAACCACGGCCTGAAGAAGGGCGAGTTCAAGCTGACCGACGGAGCGCTGACCGAAATGGTGCGGACCTACACCCGCGAGGCGGGCGTGCGGAACCTCGAGCGCGAGATCTCAAAGCTCGCGCGGAAGGCGCTGACCAAGATCATCCGCAAGGACGTGGACAAGGTCGAGGTGACGCCCGAAAACCTCGAGGACTATCTGGGCGTCAAGAAGTTCCGCTATGGGCTCGCCGAGAAGGAAGACCAGATCGGCGTGGTGACTGGCCTTGCCTGGACCTCTGTCGGCGGCGACCTGCTGTCGATCGAGGCGCTGAAGCTGCCCGGCAAAGGTCGGATGAAGACCACCGGCAAGCTTGGCGACGTGATGAAGGAATCGATCGAGGCCGCGTCCTCGTTCGTGCGTGCGATCAGCCCGGACATCGGGGTGAAGCCCCCGGTCTTCGAGAAGATCGACATCCACGTTCACGTGCCCGAAGGCGCAACCCCGAAAGACGGGCCGAGCGCGGGCGTTGCGATGGTGACGTCCATCGTCTCTGTCCTGACGCAGATCCCTGTCCACAAGGACATCGCGATGACGGGCGAGGTGACGCTACGCGGCAACGTGCTGGCCATCGGCGGCTTGAAGGAGAAGCTTTTGGCGGCGCTCAGGGGCGGTGTGAAGACCGTGCTGATCCCGGAAGAGAACGCCAAGGACCTGCCCGAGATCCCGGACAACGTGAAAGAGGGGCTGAAGATCATCCCCGTGTCTCATGTGCGCGAGGTCTTGAAGCTCGCCCTGGTCAGGGAGCCGGAGCCCATCGAGTGGGACGCCGCGGCCGAAGAAGCGGCCGCCAAGGCGGCGATGGCCGACAAGTCCGACAGCGCGAGCGCAACGGCGCACTGAGCCAAGCGCTGGCCAAAGCCGACAGACCGGTTCGCCGGATCAAGAAAACGGGCCGCAGGAAACTGCGGCCCG
>CBDUOT010000157.1:0-6123 GCA_965368915.1 uncultured Rhodobacterales bacterium
CGGATCACTACGGGATCGAGGCGGATATCATCACCATCGCCAAGGGTCTGACTTCAGCCTATGCGCCGCTGTCCGGCTCGATCATTTCGGACAAGGTCTGGAAGGTGTTGGAACAGGGCACCGACGAAAACGGCCCGATCGGGCATGGCTGGACATATTCCGCCCATCCCATCGGCGCGGCGGCAGGGGTCGCGAACCTCAAACTGATTGACGATCTGGACCTTGTGAGGAATGCAGGCTCAGTGGGCGCCTACTTCAGGAAAACGATGGCCGAAGCGCTCGCCGATCATCCCAATGTCGGCGACATTCGCGGCGAGGGTATGCTCTGCGCGGTGGAGTTTGTGGAGGACAAGAGTTCGCGAACCTTCTTCGATCCTTCGAAGAAGATCGGCCCTCAGGTTGCGGCCGCGATGCTGGCGCAGGACAAGGTGATCGCGCGCGCAATGCCGCAGGGCGACATCCTTGGCTTCGCCCCGCCCTTCTGCCTTAGCCGCGAAGAGGCGGACACGGTTGTCGCCGCCACCGCGCGGGCGGTGCGCACCGTGCTCGGCTAGCGGGCGTATCGAAGGATTACTGGCAGGATCGCAGCGGACTGATCCGCAACCACAACTGAACTGAGCGCCTCTGACACGTCTGTTCGCCGGACGAAGACCGCTCCGCCCGATCTCACGCCGCTTTCCCGGAAGACGTCCGGTCCTGGACCAATTCGCTACAGCGCACCCAGCGCGAGCGCACCAACTCCGCAGGCTGCGCCGAGAACAAACGCCAAGGCCGGAAGCAGATCAGCTTCCATGATCGGTTGGCCTGGAAATTTCGACCCCGTCCGACTTTCACCATCGGACGGGGTCAAACACGGAAATGCACTTGTACTGTTACGAAAATTTGGCACTCGTTAACCTGCTAAAATCGACTTGGTCTTAGTGCTTATTATTCTCTCGCGACTCGCCTTTTGGTGGAACCTGTCTACTCGTACATGTCCGGGTAGCAGGTTGTGCACAATCGGCGCGCCCCGCCTTTGATTGACCAAGCAGCTCGCAAAATCGGTCATCTGACGAACATGATCACGACCATGATCGGACAAGAGCCTGCCACGACTGGTTTGGGGGAGTCGCCGAATCTTGGTGAAATGGCCACGATTCGTCGGCGCGCTCCGGCTGAACCCTATCAAAGCCGGCCAAGCCGCCCTGCCCTTTGGCGACCGGGAGATCTGTGGCTTTCGAGGGGTGCGGATGCGGCTCGTTCTCCCCGCACCCGCGCCCAGGGTCGCGCAAATCGATTTAATCGTGGCGCGCAGTGATCCGGTGCTGGCCTGGGCCAGCCAACGACAAACGGGCGTTCGAAGGACAAATGCCCGAACACCACAATATCAAAGGAAAACTGTTGGTAAGTTGCCGCGTGAACTCGAAATTTTCGCGACTAGTCCGCTACGAATACCTGTCCCGAAGGCCGTTCCAGCGGATCGCTCCAGCGGTGCTCTTGCTGCGTTCGCCAACTCGCGAGTTCGACCACGTTTTTGGATGTGCTTGGCGCAGCGCCGGTTTGCGCCTCTCCAAGAAGCGCCATGTCTTTCAAGACTTCCTCGATGGCGGCGCTGACATGCTCAAGCACGTGTTCCATGCCGTGACTGTCTGCGTGCATCGCCACGTCAATGAGGGTGTCTCTCATCCAGGTGTGGTCGGACATTCTTTGGCTTCCTTGTTGCTACAAGTACACTGAGGAACTCACACGACTCGTCTTGGCGCACGTAAACACGAAGGCTCACTTCGCCTTTTTTCGTGCGCTGATTCTACCCGTAGGAGCTTTTCGAGGCGATAAATGGGACAAATTGTGGCCCATTTAGAGCAGTCCCTCACGACAACTCCATATCCACCACTCGGCGTTCCAGCCATTGGCTCGGTTTTCGAAGGGTTTCCAACACGTTGACGCCGGCAGTTCTCAAAGCGCCGTCACAAGGCCGATTGCACCAACCGCGATCAAGGACAAGGCCCAGAACACTTCAAGATCGAACCAGCCGCGGTTGAGAAACTGAAGCCCCAGCCATCGATGCACCGCAAAGGCGAGTATGCTGCCCGAGGTCAGCATCGCCGCCGTGTGAACCACCGCAACCAACAGGGTAAGACCCACGGTTCGGGACATCAGCTCGGAAGCTGCACGGTGGCCACCATCCAGCTCTTCGACGCTACACAGGCCGAGATATATCGGGACGAGCATCAATGCCGCGCCATGCGCGATGGCCACCAGAAACGACCAAAGCGCCAAACGCGATGGTGGAATGCGCGCCAGAAACCGCGGATGACGACGCGTGATGATCAGATAGAGCCCTACCCCGATCACCAGAAGTCCCGCGCCGATGCGCAATTCCCGCTGATAGCTGACCAGAACGCCCAGTGCGGAAAACGGCAGAAGGATCAGGAGCATGGCGAAGAAATGCCCCATCGCGAGCGCCAAGAGAGCCTTGAAGAGTGCGCGCTGGCTTCGCTCCATCAAGGCCGACGATACGGCCAGCGGCCAGCCCATGCCGGGGTTGACGCCGTGATAAACTCCACTGAGCACCACGGCCAGCCAAAGGCCGGCCGTGGTCGTAAACAACTCGCTCAAGGATCAGACGGAGGGATAGCAGAAACTGTCGGTCGAACAGTCGCCGCCTTCGAGCCGGATCTGGTGTGAGCGGTAGCCCTTTGGAAACTCCACCCAGAAGTCCTTGTCGAGCGTCAGCCCGCCGTTCTTGCCGACATTTGCCATGACCATCGCCGCCCCTCTATCTCCGGGATAGAACTGATCGTCCCACGTGGAGTAGAGCGAATTGGTCCAGTACACCCGTTTGCCGTCGCGGCTGATCTCGACCATCTGCGGCCCGTAGCCGAAATCCTTGCCGTTGGGATGCTTGGTCTTCGCGACGATCCCGCCGATTTCGACCTTGCCTGCAAGTTTGGGATTCATTGGATCGCTGACGTCGTACTGGTGCATTTCGCCAAGGCCCCAACAGGCGACGTAGAGGTACTTGTCGTCGAGGCTGAGGTCGATGTCAGTGACCAGAGGCGGCACGGCGGAAAAGCCCTTGAGCAGGTCAGGCAAATCGTCCGGATCGGCCGGAACCGGGTCGATCGTGACGGTCTTCTTCGCTTCGAACGTGCCGTCGGGGTTGCGCCACCATGTGAAGATGGCCCCCTGGAGATTGGTGGTATCGACGACGACCCCGCAGAACCCGTATTCCTTGATCGGGTCATGCGCAGGCCGGATCTCAAGCGCCATCTGGTGGTTTTCGCCCAGATCGATCGTCTGGACGTTCTTGCGTGCCCTGAGATCCCAGAAATGGATGCGGTGGCCGTATTTGTTGCTCAGCAGGTCCTCCGCGACAATTCCGTTCTCGAACTGCGGCGGCAGGCCCCATTCGCTGCTGACCATGTAGTCGCGCGGCAGGTTCCACCAGAAATCGTAGTGCTTGTCCTGCATCCCGCGCTCCATCTCGTAGCGGCCGAGGATATCGAACGTTTCGCAGTCCATGATGAAGATGCCAGGAGGTCCGTCTGTGCCGTCCTTGCCGCCGCCGCCCAGAGTGGAGACATAGATGCCTTCAGGGCCGCAATGGATGGTGTGCGGACGTGAGTATCCGGTCTTCTGGAAAACCTCTTCAGGCTCGATGATCTTGTGGATCTTCGCCTTCAGCGGTTCCTTCACGTCGATGACATAGATGCGCGAGGAACGGATGCCGGGGATGATCAGATAGCGACGTTCAAGAAAGGCATGGCCGGTCAGTGGCGACAAGGCCGACGAACAGGCGTTCCAGCCGAAATGGTGAAACTCATCGCCCTTGTTGGGCATGATCACCTGATGCACGATCTGTCCGTAGGTCTTCGACTTTGGGTCCACGTCGACAACGGCAAGCCCATCGGGCTGTGATCCGTCCGGGCTGAGCATCAGCGTGAAGGCGAGCGTTTCAACCGGCGCCTCCATTGCGAGTTTCGGAGTCGCGTGAAATGTCGGGTCTGGTCTCAAATTCATTGTCGTCCTCCCAAGAAAAAAGCTGCAGCTATCGGCGCCACATTAGCTTGGCACTCTTGGGGGCCTGTATTTCCCCTGCTGACCTGTGCAGGGTCGCCCCGAAGGCCTGCGTCGGTCAACTGTCTTGGTGCGACGTCGTTCGTGGCAGACAATCTGGTTCTCTTGTTATACCAGAGTCGCAGGCCAAACGTTCCTTCTATCGAGGACGCGACATGACCAAGAATTCAACTGGCGCCGCAGAATTTCCTGCCGAGCCGATCACGCGGCAAAAGCTTTCGGATCAGGTTTTCGACCGCTTATGGAGCATGATCGTCTCGGGCGAATTCGCTCCCGGCGATACCCTGCCGTCAGAGCGCGTCCTGATGGAGAAATTTGGCGTTGGCAGGCCGGCAGTCCGCGAAGCCTTGCAGGCGCTGGCAAACAAAGGCGTGATCACGATCGCGCACGGAGAGCGCACACGGGTCAACGAGCTTAGCGCGAACATCGCACTCGATCAGGTCGATGATGTCGCAAAGCTTCTGCTGTCCGCTGAACCGTCAAACCTTGAGCATCTCAAGCAGATCCGGAAGATTCTCGAGGCGGGAACCGTGCGGATCGCGGCCGAAAACTCGACTGCGAAAGATATCAGTCGCTTGCGCGATCTCGTCGAGAGACAGCGCGCGCAAATGGAAGACTCGAACGGTTTCATACAGGCAGACATCGAGTTTCACGTGGCGATTGCCGAAATGACAAAGAACCCGCTACTGCAGGCGGTGACGCGTGCGATGCTGTCGTGGTTGTTTGACTATTACACGCCGTTGCTGCACTGGTCCGGCCGCGAGACGACTACGATCCTCGAACATTCGAAGCTGGTGGACTACCTCGAAGCGCACGATGCCGATCGCGCGGCTGGCCTGATGCGCGAACATCTTGGCCGCTCCGATCCGCTCTACACGACCGAAGCAAGCTGACCGCTGCGCCACTCGCGGATATATCCTCCAGACGCCCACCGACCTCAGCGCCTAAAAAGTCGACAGAAGAGCGACCTGCGGTGATCAGTTCGAGCTTTGCAATGGGTCAGTCCAATACGTCCGAGATCTTCACCGACACTCCGCTGGCGGCAGACCGGGTCGCCGCGTCGGCCATGGCAAGGGCTGCGACACCATCGTCCAGTGTCACCGGCAGCGCACCACCAGTGTTCAAAGCATCGACAAACGCCTCCCATTCCGCCGCATAGGACGGCATGTAGCGTTCAAGGAAGAAGTATGTGGGCTTGGCCCCGGTTACGCCTGCCGTCGTGGATTTCACGACCGTGTTTTCCAGCATGTTTTGAGCCTGCAACAACCCTTCCGACCCCAGCAGTTCGACCCGCTGGTCATAGCCATAGACAGCCCGGCGGGAATTCTTGATGACCGCGATCCGGCCGTCGGCATAAGTCAGCGTGACAACCGCTGTGTCGACATCGCCAGCCGCACCGATTTCAGGATCGACGATCGATGAGCCGACTGCGCTGACGCTGACGGGCGCCTCGGACATAAGGAAATTTGCCATATCGAAATCGTGAATCATCATGTCGCGAAACAGGCCGCCTGACACTTTTATATAGGCCACTGGCGGCGGTGCCGGATCGAAGGACGTGATCGACAAAAGCTCCGGCTTGCCGATCTCGCCTGCGACGAGTGCGGTCTTGAGCGCACGGAAATTCGGATCGAAGCGGCGATTGAAGCCGATCATTACCGGCCTGCCGGTTTTCGCGGTCGCCTGCTGGCATGCGCGGGCACGTTCAAGGCTCAGGTCGACCGGCTTTTCACAAAGAACCGCCTTGCCCGCTGCCGTGGCCGCTTCGATCAGGTCCGAATGCGTGTCGGTCGAGGTTGCGATCAGAACCGCGTCGATCTTGGGATCCGCAATGATCTCATCGGTGGTGCGTGCCACCGCGTGATATTGGGAAGCCAGCTTTTCAGCATTCTCGGGATAGTAGTCCGACACCGCCGCCAACACACTGTCAGGGTGTGTCGAGATTGCTGTTGCGTGGACGCCAGCAATACGGCCCGCGCCTAGAAGTCCGACTTTCAACATGCTTCATGTCCCTTTTCGGTTTCTCTGGGACCCAAGGCCCCGAGTAAGATGAACTGCCCTTCG
>CBDUOT010000158.1:0-5866 GCA_965368915.1 uncultured Rhodobacterales bacterium
ATCTTATCGCGATCCCCTTCTGGATCGCGGCCATGGCAGGCCTGAACAGCGCGTGGCGGTTCCGACCGGCGCAGACCAACCCAGTTCTGCCGGTCGCCGTCTTCGCGGACGCATTGGAAAAGGCCTCCCCTAACGGCGTCTAATGCCTAGCGGCAGTCGAGCGCACGGGCGGCGGCGCCACTGCGGTTCGCCCCGATGTCGCGCGTGACAATGCGCGAGCCTTCAAGACGCGTAGCCTGAAGACGCGACCAGTCAGGACTGGCGGTCACGAGCTCCACGACGCCGTCGCAAAGCCGTACTCCACCAAAGATCTCTCTGTCGCCGATGCGGTGATTGGTGTGGCCGGGGGCCGAGGCGATTTCTTCGAGCTGGCCGTCGCGGAAGCGCCAGACGCGCAGGGTACGGGCAAGGTGCGGGCGGTCGACATAGGCGATCTCGACCAGACCGTCGCCATCGAGATCGGCAGCACCTACCGGGGCAAGCCAACGGTGGGTCTGACCAATATACGGCGTTGCGTCCACCAGGCCGTTTTCATCGTAGATCGAAAGGCGCGCGCCCCGCTGCAGATCGGTTTCGACCGCGATGACCTCGGGTGTGCCGTCGCCATCGACATCGGCTAAGCGCGGGGTGGTGTCCTCGAACACGCGGGAAGACGGCAACGTGATCCGGAGATCCGGGCCGGACGTCATGCGGAGCACAAGCGCACCGTACTCAACGGCATCGCCCAACACGCCATGATCATAACGAGTCGTGGGATCGGCGTAGCGGGCGCTTTTGATCTCGGCCTGTGCGGCCCCCGCAGCGGCGAGAAATGCCGCGATCAGGGGCGCGGCGCGCATCAGATCTGCTTTTCGGGCATGAAGACCTTCAGCCCGTCGAGCGCGTCCGAGACCTTGATCTGGCAGGTCAGGCGCGACCGTTCCGGGTCGGGCTCGTACGCGAAGTCGAGCATATCTTCTTCCATGGAATCCTTGGCGGGAAGCTGTTCGACCCAGGCGGGATCGACATAGACATGGCAAGTCGAACAAGCGCAGGCGCCGCCGCAATCGGCCTCGATGCCCGGGATGCCATTGTCGCGGGCGCCTTCCATCACGGTCAGCCCGTTTGCAACGTCGACGACATGTTCGGTGCCGTTGAACTCCACATAGGTAATCTTCGCCATATCCGTACCTTCGCCTGAAACCTCGGACTCACTTAGGGGAAATGAGTGAGATTTGCCAGAGGCCGGGTTGGCCCCGCAGGTGTGATTCTAAAAGACAAAACGCCCCCGCGATGGGGGCGTTTTGAGGTTCAGTAGGAATCCGGTGCTATTCTTCGACCGACAGCGCAACAAAGCGCGGGTCGCCACCGCGGCGGATGAGAAGAAGAAGCGACTTGCGCCCCGCTTCCTTGGCCTCGTCTATGCGGGCCTGGAAGTCGGCGATGCTCGCCACCTTCTGCTGGCCCGCCTCGGTGACCACGTCGCCCGAACGCAGACCCTTGCCATAGGCTTCGCTCATCTGATCGATGTCGGTGATGACAAGCCCCTCGGTCCCGGCATCGAGACCCATCTGCTCGCGCTGTTCGTCGGTCAGCACGCCGAGTGTCATACCCAGAATGTCCATTTCGACCGGATCGTCGGATTGAACGGCCGCGGGCAGTGCTTCGCCTTCGGCGACTTCGCGGCGACCAAGCGTGATGAGCAGCGTCTTGCTTTCGCCGTCCCGCAGCACCACGACACGCACAGCCGACCCGACAGGTGCATCCGCCACACGGCGGACCAGATCGCGCGTGTCGGCCACGTCGACGCCGTCGAAGCTCGTGACCACGTCACCCGCCATCATGCCGCCGTCCATGGCAGGGCCTTCCGGAACATCTGTGACCAAGGCGCCTTTGGCAGCCTCAAGCCCCATCGCCTCGGCTACGTCCGGGGTGACGTCCTGAATGCGCACGCCAAGCCAGCCGCGCCGCGTCTCGCCGAATTCGCGAAGCTGCTCCACGACTTTCGAAACGACATTCGAGGCCATCGAGAAGCCGATCCCGATCGAGCCGCCGTTGGGCGACAAGATCGCGGTATTCACGCCGATCACTTCGCCATCCACGTTGAAGAGCGGGCCGCCGGAATTGCCGCGGTTGATTGCGGCATCGGTCTGGATGAAATCGTCATAAGTCCCCGACAACTCGCGGTTGCGGGCGGACACGATACCGGCCGAGACCGAGAAGCCTTGGCCAAGCGGGTTGCCCATCGCCATAACCCAGTCGCCGACGCGCGCGACATCAGAGTTGCCGAAGTTCACGAACGGAAGCGGCTCGGGGCTTTCGACCTTGAGAAGCGCGATGTCGGTCTTCGGATCGGTTCCCACGATCTCGGCATCGAGCGTCTTGCCTGAGAAGAATTCGACGGAAACTTCGTCGGCACCATCGATCACGTGATTGTTCGTCACGATGTAGCCGTCTTCAGAAATCACGAAGCCCGAACCAAGCGCGTTCGAGCGACGCGGTCCGCGCGGAGCGTTGGGGTTGCCGAACTCGCGGAAGAAATCCTCGAAGGGCGACCCTTCCGGCACGATCGGTCCGCCTTCCGTGGGCGCGGCGATCGTTGTCGTCGTGGTGATGTTCACGACTGACGGGCTGATCCGCTCGGCGAGGTCGGCAAAGCTTTCGGGCACGCCGCGCGCTTCCGCCGGAATTGCCTGAACGAAGGACAGAGCCATCGCCACAAGCATGGCTGCAATCAGTCCAGCAAGGCTGCCCTGCCTGGGGCGGACCATCTGAAGCGTTGTCACCTGAGGTTTCACTCTGTTCTCCCTAGTTCTTCTCGCGGGGGTCTCTGTTTCGACCGCCGAAGCTTCTGCGTACTTAATCTAGTTAGGTCGCAACCCGCTCAAGTCAAATCCGGACGCGGTGTCTCAACTGGATGTGATCGCGCTGGCGGATGTCGGACCCGATTGTCTCAACCCTGAAGTGCGCCTGCAACCCAAATGAGCGCGAGACCAAGCGCAACTGCGCCGATCCCGAGATTCCGCCGCATCTCGACCGGCATCCGGCGGATCAGATCGAGCAGTTCGTCAATGCGCGAAGGGGCCAGTGCAAGCACCAGCCCCTCCAAAGTCAGTACGAGACCGAACGCAAGAATGATGAGCGTGAAAGGCCCGATCGTCATTCCGGCGCGGTCGATTTGAGGTAGTTGAAGAACTCACTGTCCGGCGCCATCACCATCGTCGAGTTCCCCGCCAGAAGCGACTGCCTGTAGGCCGCGAGCGAGCGATAGAAGTCGAAGAACTCAGGATCCGCACCGTAGGCCTGCGCGAAGATCGCGTTACGCTTGGCGTCTGCCTCACCGCGGATGATCTCGGCCTGGCGCTGAGCATCCGAGACAAGCTCCACCTTGGTCCGGTCAGCTTGGGCACGCACACGCTGCGCGGCCTCGTTACCGCGTGCGACCTCGTCGGCGGCTTCGCGTTCCCGCTCGGCCCGCATCCGTGCGAAGGTCGCTTCGAGGTTCTGCTCGGGCAAGTCGGTGCGCTTGAGCCGGACGTCGATGATCTCGACGCCGAGCGAATTGGCCTCGTTCCGCGACGCATCACGGATCCGCGCAGCCAGTCCCGCCCGGTCGGCCGAAAGAATCTCGGACGACGTGACCGAGCCAAGAACCTCGCGCGTCTGAGCGCGCAGGATTGTGTCGATCCGGTTCTCGGCAAGCGCGAGACCCGAGGCGCCGACAGCCTGACGGAAGCGCCGGACATCCGCGATCCGGTAACGCGCGAAGGCGTCCACGACCAGTCGACGGTCGTCCAAAGGCGTGATTTCCAGCGGATCTACGTCGAGCCCCAGGATGCGGTCGTCATAGCGCACCACTTCCTGAATAAGCGGCACCTTGAAGTAGAGGCCCGGATCCTCTCGCACGGCCTTGATTTGGCCGAACTGGAGAACCAGCGCCTTTTCGCGTTCGTCCACGATGAAGATCGCCGAAAGAGCACCCGCGATAGCGAGCACGAGAATGGGTAGAAAAAGCGTTGCGCGGTTCATCAGTTGCTCTCCCCGGTCGTGGGCTTACGGCCCAGCTCATTCAGCGGCAGGTATGGAACGACCCCCTGCCCGCCTTGCGCTTGGTCGATTATCACCTTGTCGACACGGCCCAGCACTTCTTCAAGCGTCTCAAGATAGAGGCGCTTGCGCGTCACCTGTGGCGCTTTTTCGTATTCTCCAAGCACGGCCGTGAAGCGGCTGGCCTCACCCTCCGCCTGGTTCACGACCTGGGCGCGATAGCCCTCAGCCTCTTCGAGAAGCTGCGCCGCCTGACCTCGGGCGCCTGCAAGCACCGTGTTGGCATAGGCGTCCGCCTCTTTCTGCAGGCGGTCACGCTGTTGCTCGGCCGACTGAACGTTCTTGAACGCGTCGATAACCTCGCGCGGCGGATCGGCGCGGTCGAAGTTCACGCGCACGATGTTCAGACCGGACTGATAGCTGTCGAGCGTCGTCTGGATCAACTCCTTCAGCCGCTCGGCGATGATGCCACGGTCGCGGTTGAGGATTGGCGCGAGCTGGGACTGCGCGATGATCTCGCGCATCGAAGCCTCGGCCACGGCGTTGATCGTCAGCTCGGGGTCGCGCAGGTTGAAGAGATAGTTCGTCGGGTCCGCAATGTTCCAGACCACCTGAAAGTCGATGTCGACGATGTTTTCGTCGCCCGTCAGCATCAGGCCGCTATCATCCGAGTTGCTGCTGCCGACACCGATATCCTCGATACGCTCGGGCGTGACCGGCACCACATTGGCCGTGACGAAAGGCCACGGCGCGAAATTCAGACCCGGCTGTCCGATCGAAGAGAACTTGCCGAGGAAAAGCTCCACCGACTGTTCTTCCGGCTTGACCGTATAGAACGACGCGAACGCCCACAGCCCGACCGCAGCGAGCGCGGCGAGCCCAAAAGTTCCGCGGGTGAAGACCGGCCCCGTGGGTCGGCCTGCGCCGCCACCACCGGTTCCGCGCCCACCGCCGCGTCCACCCATCAGCACCTTGAGCTGTTCGGTGCCCTTCTTCACGATATCCTCGATCTCGGGGATCTGCGGGCCTTCGCCCGGCCGCCGACCGCCCCGGCCACCCGGCCGGTCGTCGTCGTCGTTTCCGCCGCCCGACCCGCCGCCGCCCCAAGGGCCTCCGCTTCCAGCCATCAGCTCGTATTCCTCTCGTTGTGCATCATGCAAATCTCATATTCCAACTGGTCTTTATCACACGAAATTCAAGCCGTCCTTATCGGCTTGCGCATCGTGACCAGTTCCTCCGCCATCACCGGGTGTACTGCAACGGTGCGGTCGAAGTCCTCTTTCGTCGCGCCCATCTTGATGGCGATCGCGGCGAGCTGGATCATCTCTCCGGCATTCGGCGCGACGATATGACATCCCAGAACCTTACGCGTCTCCGTGCAAACGATCAGCTTCATCATCACCCGATCCGACCGACCGGCAAAGGCCGATTGCATTGGGCGGAAAGAGGTCGCGTAAACCTCGATCGGGCGTTCGTCGCGCGCCGCCTCTTCGGTCATGCCGACGGTTCCGAATTCCGGCTGGGTGAAAACCGCGCTCGCGACAAGGTCGTGGTCGGGCTTGGTGGGTATGGCGCCGAAGACGGTATCGGCGAAGGCGTGGCCCTCGCGGATGGCGACCGGCGTCAAGTTGATACGGTTGGTCACGTCGCCCACCGCATAGATCGACGGTACGGCGGTCTTTGACCACTCGTCCACGATGACTTCACCCTTGCGGCCAAGCTTCGCGCCTGTCGCCTCAAGCCCAAGCCCCTCGGTATTCGGCACTCGCCCGGTGGCGTAGACGACCTTTTCGAAAACGCCTTCTCGTCCGTCCGTAGACTTCACCCATGTTCCGGCATC
>CBDUOT010000159.1:0-5857 GCA_965368915.1 uncultured Rhodobacterales bacterium
CCGCCACGATCCAGAGGGCCTTGGTCCCGAACTCATGCGCAAGCGCGCCGACCATTGCCGGCGATTCGCGTCGGGTGGCGCGCACCAGCGGCGCGAAGGCACCGATCCAGAAGGCGAGGCCGAGGATGTGAATGGTCACAAGTGTTCCAAGCAGGTAACGTGGATCGCCGAGGGCGTGCCCGCGAAGTGCGAAGGAGACGCAGGTCACCAGCGCCCCGGCGAGCGCGAGCCAACGTGCGCCCCGCATTGGCAGAATAATGGTCGGGATGAGGGCAAGTCCGACCAAACGAACGGTCACGCTGGAGCCTAGGGGGCTCTCGGCAACAATGCCGAGTATCATCGGATCGACGGCCCCCTCGAAAGTTCCGCCCATCAGGAAGCTCGCCCGGACGGGGACACGGAGCGCACTCAAAGCTGCTGCCGCGAGCGCGGCCAAGACCGCCATCAGGCGAAGCAACCTGCGCCCATCTTCGGTAACTTCTCTAAGTCCCACGGAAACGAGCACGCTTCCCGCCGCGAGCATAGTCGCGGAATAGGCCAGCGTCTTCACGAGAATGGACAGCCAGACATGCGCGTCAGCCGAGGCAAGCGCAGAGATCATTTGGACGTCAATCCGCGATGCGGAAAGAGAAGCTGCCGTCCATCGGGTGGCCGTCGCTCGACAGGCCGCGCCATTCAAGGGTGTAGGCGCCCGCGCCCATGTCAGAGGGCGTTGCCTCGAATTCTGTGACCGGCGCCATGCCGTCGGTGCGTGTCACTTGGACCTCGGCGCCATCGCCGTTCGTGAGCCGTACCATCGTCAAGCGCATCGGCTGATCGAAGATTATTTCGATCGCCTCGGGCGGTGCCTCCAGGACGGCGCCATCGGCGGGGGTCGTGGACTCTTTGTTCGAGTGTGCCAGCGCAGCGGCAGAGGAGAACGCGACTCCTCCCGCGAGGAAGGCGGTCCGAAACAGATGTCGAATGGTCATGGTCTTCCTTTTCAGTTTATCCCTTTGGCGCGCTGAAGCGCCCAGAAATAGTCGGTGAGCTACAGAACCTTTTCATCGCTCGCGTCTTCGACGGCGGTCATGTTGCCGAAACGCAATTGATGCGCCGGAACGCCCCACTTTGTCGCGAGCACGAAAGTCACGTCGCCGTGGTGGCTGGGCCCGTAGATGCGATGAACCAATAGCGGTCCTTGATCCGAGCCAACCGCATTGTCGCCTTGGCACACGGTGCAGTTGGTATTGAACAGCTTGCACCCGGCCTGCTCTTCGGTCGTCAATATCGGAACAGACAGGGAGGCGAGGTCGATTTCATCAGGACCGCGATCCCGCGGGAAGGCGACGATCCAGACGGCAGCGCCGGCGACGGGGATGGCTCCGACTAGATATGCGAATCGGCGCACCGTCATGCGGTTGCTGTTTCCAAGCCGGCGAGATCGTCCAGTATGGGGCAGTCCGGGCGGTCGTCGCCATGGCAATGCGAGATCAGGGCCTGGAGAGTGCTGCACATGGCCTCGAGCTCTGCGATCTTCTGCGTGATCCGGTCCCGATGTTGCTCGGCGATCTCTTTCACGTCGGCGCTTGCCCGGCTGCGGTCCTCGTAGAGCGAAAGCAGGGTCCGGCATTCCTCGATTGAGAAGCCAAGGGACCTGGCCCGCCCCAGAAAGGCGAGCTTGTGAGCATCGCGTTGGCTGAAATCCCGATACCCATTGCCGCTCCGGCTCGGGCACACCAGGCCGATATCCTCATAGTAGCGGATCGTCTTGGCAGGCAGGCCGCTCAGCTCCGCCGCGTTTCCGATGTTCATTCTAGCCACCTCCTTGGGTCTGATTAGGGCTTCCACCCACTGGAAGGTCAAGAATCTTCCTGCCTTTGGAACCCTCCAGCGCTGGAAGGTTGTTGATAAGGCGACAGGCAAAGGAAGGAGGCGCCAATGAGCTACGGCCGCTTTTTCGCAATGATCGCCACATCGACCGTCGTGATGTTCGGGCTGATGTACCTCAATACGTATCTGGCCGCCCATGTCTTCTGGTCGGAGACGCGCGCCTACATGGCGTTGCTTATGGGCGCGACCATGGCCGTCATCATGCTCGCCTTCATGTTGTCGATGTACAGCAGCCGGCGAATGAACGCGGCAATCTTCATCGGGGCGATCGTCGTGTTCGGTGCCTCGCTGTGGCTGGTCCGCAGTCAGGCGACAATCGGCGACCGGGCCTACATGCGCGCTATGATCCCGCACCACTCAATTGCGATCATGACTTCCTCGCGCGCCGATATCTCCGACCCACGCGTCCGCAAACTCGCGGACGAGATCATCTACGCGCAGGACAAGGAAATCGCCGAAATGCGCTATCTCATTGCCGACATTGGCGTGTCGGGCGACGAAGCGGGAGGCTTACCGTCCGAGCCAGCCGAGATCGTGGCGCTGGATCGGGCATTGTCCACTGCCGAAATCACCACCCTCGATCCGCAATTCTTGGGCGACGAGCAAATCGGACAGCTTTTCCCGAACGGACCGACATGTGTGTTTCGCTATACTGCGGACAGCCGGCCGGTCCTCGCCATTGGCAACGTCGATGGTGCCACCGCGGGGCTGATCAAGATCAGCGGTGATCTCGTTCAACTTCCGGCGAGCGAAACATCCGGCGTGGCGAGCGCCTTCGCATCGGCCGGTCTGATGATCCGGCTGCAGGCGGTGGACGAGACAGCGCTGCCGAACGACGGAAGAGCTCGGCAGGTCGATGCCGACATGCTCCTCAAGCTCGACGATGACCTCTCTGCCGGTTACCGCGGCTATTTCGATTGCCACCCGTGATGAAGCCGAGAAGGAGGCGTTCCATACCGAGGACGGCACACGGAAGATGGCCGAAATCTATCGGATGGTCAGACATGACCATCTCCGCCCGTTCGGGCTGAAGTCGAAGGTGTTGCTCAAACGGCAGGGCTACGTGGTGTACGATCACCACCTGCTGGAGCCTCACTCGGTGTCCTACGGCATGGTCTACCCGTTCGACGAAGCGCTGGCCGGCATCCTGACAACGGCGGGCGCCCTTGTCTTGATCTCGGTGCCCGACGCTATCTTCATCGGCACAGTTGGGGCGATGAACGAGTTCAAGGCGGTGTAAATCGACAAACCTGAGTTGCCCTGCGCCTGCGTGGGCGGCGACACCCCGTGCCGCTCGAATACGTGGTGCTGGCCGAGAACGTGATGACGGTGGCAATGGAGATCTGAACTTCGCTCAAGACAGATCTTGTTCTGAGGTCATCGAATCCATCTTGACCTTCCAGTGACTGGAAGCACTAGCTTATATGTCAGCTCAGGCAGGGGTCTGAAATGACACGGCACGCTCACCACCATCACGACCACGAAACACACGCTTCCTGCGGCCACGATCATGAGAAGGCTGAGGCCGGGCCCTCGGCCAAGGACCCAGTCTGCGGGATGTCCGTGACGATCAAGCCCGAGGCGCGCAGCCGGGACTACGGTAGCGAGACCTACTACTTCTGCTCCGACGGGTGCCAGACCAAGTTCGACGCCGATCCATGGTTCTACGCCTCGGGAAACGCCGCAAAGGTAGGGAAGCGCGCGCCGCAGGGGACGCAGTGGACGTGCCCGATGCACCCCGAGATCGTGCGGGACGAGCCCGGCGCTTGTCCAATTTGCGGCATGGCGCTCGAGCCGATGGTGCCGTCCGATGCTCGCAACGAGGAGTTGGTCGATTTCACACGTCGCCTGTGGGTGAGTGTTGCCGCGGCGGTGCCGCTTATCATCCTCACGATGGGCGAGATGGTCGGGCTGCCGGTGCGGGACTGGGTCGGGCACCAGCTAGCGGTCTCTCTCGAATTCCTGCTCGCGACGCCGATCGTTCTCTGGGCCGCGCGTCCGTTCTTTCAGCGCGGTTGGGACTCGATCAAGAATCAATCCCCCAACATGTGGACGCTGATCTCGCTCGGGGTTGGGGCGGCCTATCTCTATTCTCTCGTCGCGACCTTCTTGCCTGGCGCTTTCCCGGATGCCTACAGGATGGGCGGCATGGTCGGCACCTACTTCGAAGCCGCCGTGGTGATCGTCGCACTGATTTTCGTCGGCCAGGTGCTGGAACTGCGCGCCCGCGAGCGCACCGGCGACGCGATCCGCGCGCTGATGGACCTCGCGCCGAAGACCGCGCGGCGAATTCTGCCCGATGGCTCGGAATACGATGCCCCGCTGGAGAATGTCGTGGAGGGTGATCTGCTGCGTGTGCGGCCAGGCGACAGCGTCCCTGTGGACGGCGAGGTCGTGGAGGGTCGATCCTCCATCGACGAGAGCATGATCACGGGCGAGTCCGTGCCGGTCGAGAAGGTCGAGGGCGACCGTGTTACCGGCGGGACGACAAATAAGAACGGCACCCTCGCGATCCGCGCCACCGCGATTGGCTCCGATACCGTTCTGTCGCAGATCGTAGAGATGGTGGCGGGCGCCCGACGCTCGCGCGCGCCGATCCAAGGACTGGCCGACAAGGTTTCGAAAATCTTCGTGCCTACGGTCGTCGGCGTCGCGATCCTCGCGTTCGTCGCCTGGCTCTTCGCTGGCCCGAGTCCGGCCTTCGTCTTCGCGATCGCTTCGGCCGTGTCGGTTCTGATCATCGCCTGTCCCTGTGCGCTCGGTCTCGCCACGCCGATCTCGATCACGACAGCTGCGGGGCGTGGGGCACAGGTCGGTGTCCTTATCAAGGACGCCGAGGCGCTTGAGCGCATGGCCCGGGTCGACACGCTGATCGTCGACAAGACCGGCACGCTCACCGAGGGTCAGCCGAAGCTGACCGATGTGCGGGCCGAGGACGGATGGTCCGAGACCGACGTCCTTGCCATGGCTGCGGCGCTGGAACGCGGATCCGAGCATCCGCTGGCCGAAGCCATCGTCGCCGGAGCCACCGACCGCGGTTTGGCCGTGGAGAAATCGGCTGACTTCGAGGCCGTGACGGGCAAGGGCGTGACAGGCATTGTCGGCGGGCAGCCGGTTGCGCTTGGCAATGCTGCTCTGATGCAGACGCTCAGCCTGCCTACCGAGACCGCCGATGACGCAGCCGATGCTCTCCGCGCCGAGGGCAAAACCGTGATGTTCGTCGCCATCGACGGCAAGCTCGTCGGCCTTGTCGCCGTCGCCGACCCGATCAAGGAAACCACCGCCGCCGCGATCCGTGACCTGCATGCGCAGGGACTGCGCATCATCATGGCGACCGGCGACAACCAGCGCACCGCCGAGTCGGTCGCCGCGAGACTCGGGATCGACGAGGTTCGCGCCGGGGTTTTGCCCGAAGGGAAGAAGGCACTGGTCGATGAACTGCGCGCCGGGGGCGCACAGGTTGCCATGGCGGGCGACGGCGTGAACGACGCTCCAGCGCTCGCCGCCGCAGACGTTGGCATCGCAATGGGTACCGGGGCCGACGTGGCGGTCGAAAGCGCAGGGTTGACCCTACTCGGCGGCGACTTGACGGGCATCGTGCGCGCACGGAAGCTGGCGAAGGCGACACTCCGCAATATCAAGCAGAACCTGTTCTTCGCCTTCGTCTACAACGCGGCTGGCGTCCCCATCGCCGCCGGTGTTCTGTACCCGGTTTTCGGGCTACTTCTGTCGCCGATGATCGCTGCGGCGGCGATGTCTCTTTCTTCTGTGTCCGTCATCGCCAACGCCCTGCGGCTGCGGCGTCTGGAGCTCTGACCGATATGAACCGCGAACATCATAGTGAGGCCAGCAGCGCCCGCTGCCTGAATCGCCGGACAGTTCTCACATCCGGAATTGCCGGGGCCTGCGCTGTCGCGCTCCCGGGCCTGTTGCCGGCGACGGCGCGAGCGGCAAGCGACGCGCTGACCCTCCGCGCCACCCGTCG
>CBDUOT010000160.1:0-5759 GCA_965368915.1 uncultured Rhodobacterales bacterium
ACCTTGCCGCCCGAACCGATCACTTCACGGATCTTGTCGGTCGGGACAGTCATCGTCTCGATACGCGGAGCGTGGGCCGAGAACTCCTGACGTCCGGCAGAGAGAGCCTTGGCCATTTCGCCAAGGATGTGCATCCGGCCGTCTTTCGCCTGCGCCAGCGCCTTCTCCATAATCTCGGGCGTGATGCCCGCGACCTTGATATCCATCTGGAGCGAGGTGATGCCGTCTTCGGTGCCCGCGACCTTGAAGTCCATGTCGCCGAGGTGATCCTCGTCGCCAAGGATGTCGGTCAGGATCGCGTACTTCCCGTCATCTTCAAGGATGAGGCCCATCGCGACACCGGCAACCGGTGCCTTCAGCGGCACACCCGCATCCATCATCGACAGCGAACCGCCGCAGACCGACGCCATCGAGGAGGAACCGTTGGATTCGGTGATCTCCGAAACGACGCGGATCGTGTAGGGGAAGTCGGTCGGAGCCGGCAGAACCGCCTGCAGCGCGCGCCAGGCGAGCTTGCCGTGGCCGATTTCACGACGACCCGGAGGGCCGAAGCGACCAACCTCGCCGACCGAGTAGGGCGGGAAGTTGTAGTGCAGCAGGAAGTTCGAGCGCCAGTTGCCGTGCAGCGCGTCGATGATTTGCTCATCCTCGCCGGTGCCGAGCGTCGTGACGACCAGGCCCTGGGTTTCGCCGCGCGTGAACAGCGCCGAACCGTGGGTCCGGGGCAGAATGCCGACCTCGGACACGATCGGACGGACCGTCTTCGTGTCGCGGCCGTCGATGCGCTTGCCGGTGGCGACGACGTCACCACGCAGGATCGAGCTTTCGAGCTTCTTGAAGGCCGAACCGAGGTTGGCGTCCGCCAGTTCCTCTTCCGACAGCTTCGCCTTGACGGCTTCGCGGGCGGCGGCAATGGCGTTCGTCCGCTCTTGCTTGTCGAGGATCGCGAAAGCGGCGCGCATGTCTTTCTCGCCGGCTTTCTTCACCTTCGCATAAAGCTCCGAATAATCGGCGGGCTGGAAGTTGAAGGGCTCTTTCGCCGCCGATTCAGCGAGGTCGATGATCAGGTCGATCACCGGCTGCATCGCGTCATGGCCGAACTTCACGGCTCCCAGCATCTCGGCTTCGGAAAGTTCGTAGGCCTCCGATTCCACCATCATCACGGCGTCCTTGGTGCCCGCAACGACGAGGTCGAGCCGCTGCTCGGGGTTCATCCGAAGCTGGTCCATATCGGCGACTTCGGGGTTCAGCACGTATTCGCCATTGGCGTAGCCGACGCGGCAGGCGCCGATCGGACCCATGAAGGGCACGCCCGAGATCGTCAGCGCGGCCGAGGCGGCGATCATCGCCACCATGTCGGGATCGTTGACGAGATCGTGGGAAAGAACGGTGCAGATCACCAGAACTTCGTTCTTGAAGCCCGGCACGAAAAGCGGGCGGATCGGACGGTCGATCAGGCGCGAGGTCAGCGTTTCTTTCTCGGACGGACGGCCTTCACGCTTGAAGAAGCCACCGGGGATCTTGCCCGCGGCATAGGTCTTTTCGTTGTAGTGCACGGTGAGCGGGAAGAAGTCCTGCCCCGGCTTCTGTTCGCGGGCGTAGGTCACGTTGGCCATGACAGAGGTTTCGCCCAGAGTGGCGATCACCGAACCGTCGGCCTGACGGGCAACCTTTCCCGTTTCCAGCGTGAGCGTTTCCTCGCCCCACTGGATGGATTTCTTGGTAACGTTGAACATGTGTTTTCCTATCGATGCGCAGGGACCCTCCCCGCGCCAAATGCCTTGCGGCGTTCACGTACGGGCCCCATTGCCCGTGGCCCATCTTCTTTCCCGGATGCCCGCCCCACAGAGCCCGGTGGGGAGGCCGACATCGGAGCCGTGAACGGCACCGACATGAAAGCAAAAGCGCCCGGACCCGGGCGCTTTTGGTAGCTTAGCGGCGAATACCGAGACGCTTGATCACGTCCTGGTAGCGCGCGTCGCTGTTGCGCTTGAGGTAGTCAAGCAGCTTGCGGCGCTGAGCGACGAGCTTCAGAAGGCCCCGGCGCGAATGATTGTCCTTCGCGTGGGTCTTGAAGTGATCGGTCAGAGTCGCGATCCGCGACGAAAGAATGGCAATTTGAACCTCGGGCGAACCAGTGTCGCCGTCCTTCGTGCCGAATTCCTTGATGACGCGGGCTTTTTCTTCTGCAGTGATCGACATCGGGGTCTCCTTTTCAGTCTCTATTAGGTCATGGCTCAAGCCGGGATGTCGTCCAGCAAGGTCCGTGGAGAAGTCACCGCCACCTTCGGCGGATGCGCGCGTATAGGAGAAAACGTGCGAAAAGGAAAGGGCAAATCCCGCTGCCTGCCGGGGCTCAGGCAACCGCCCCGGTCACCAATCCCCGGGCCACCAGCACGATGTCCAGGGGGTCCGGCGCATGGCCGCCCATCACCTCTGCGACGACGTCTCCGTCGATCAGGATGTTAAAGGCCCCTGGCGTGTTTTCCGATGACTCGACCGTCACCGACGGGTCGGGGTGAACCGCCGGATCGTAGACCAGAACCAAGCTGTCCTCCGCCGGGTCGTAGTCGGCGATTACGGCAATGTCCTCCGCCTCCGCCAACCAGTCGGCAAGTTCGAACCGGTCGGGGCCCGTGCCGCCCTCGGCCCAGTCACCCGCGCCCATGATTATCGTGTCCGCGCCCGCGCCACCGTTCAGATAGTCGCGCCCATCGAGATCAGGGCGGTCCGACCCGGGAACGCGGCCATCGAGCACATCGTCACCGTCGTCGCCCATCAGCGTGTCTTGCCCGAGACCGCCGCGCAGCACATCATCGCCCAGCGCGCCCTGCAGGGCATCGTCGCCCTCCCCGCCCAGCAAGGTGTCGTTTCCGCCGCCGCCGATCAGCCGGTCATTCCCGGCCTCACCGTCGAGGTGGTCGTCGCCTTCGTAGCCTGCCAGAAGGTCGTCATCGGCGCCGCCGAGCAGCATATCGTTGCCGTCGCCACCGTGCAGCGTGTCCGCGTCGTCGTCGCCTTGGATCGTATCGTCGCCGCCCTGCCCGTGCAGATCGTCACGTCCCGGACCGCCCGCAACCAGGTCGTCGCCGTCATAGCCACCAAGCTGGTCGTCGCCCGGGCCACCCTCCATCACGTCCGCGCCATCGCCGCCAGACAATATGTCGTCGAGAAGAGAGCCTGATGCCGTCGCGACGCCCCCGCTTTCGTCCCGATCCTCGTCGTCATCCTCGTCGTCCCTGCTGCGAATATCTGTAAAATCCACAGCGACCCCCACCATCAGGAGGCCCAACACACCGGCCAGCATGAACATTGGCGTTACCCGTTTCCCGCGCCGGCACCCCATGGCCGGCACACCCCGGGTCGGATTGAAGCGCCCAAACCTTAAGCGGTGCCGAAGGAAACGGGGACGCGCTCAATTGTCAGCATTTTCGTCTAATATGAGGGCCAGACCTCGGGGCCGCGCGCGTACCCGACATAGAGCGGATGACGCGGATGGCCCGCTTGCGTCTGCCCGAGGTGCCATAGCGTCAGTCCCGCCTCGCGCAGCCGCGATGCAACCTCCGCGCCGCGGCCCAGATGCGCACCATGAACGCCCCAGCCGCACAAAACCATCCGGGCGTTTTGTGCGGCATCGAGAAGCGCCGCGTCATTCTCTGGCCCCACCGGTTCACCCGCACGCTTCAGGTCAGCGGGGATGGTTGCGCGATAGGCAAACAGGTTTGTCACAGCGAATCCGCCGAACCCCATGGCCCGCGCGCGCCGCTCGCATCGCTCGATAGTGGGGTCGTTCCTCTCTTCGGTCGCGGTCGAGGGGTTGAGCAGGATGTAGCAGCAAAGCCCCCCATCACCCCAGCGCCGTTCGAGAGAGTAGCGGTATAGCCCGCATTCCGAATAGGCCGCTTCGGAACGGGTCCCGTCCGCTTCGTGACGGCGCGTGATCATCGGAACGGACAGGGCGCGGTGAAGGTCACGCCGCGCCCCGTTTCTGGGTGGTTGAACCGCAGGCTTTCGGCGTGAAGCATCAGCCTCGGGTGGTCGCGCGCCTCGCCTTCCGCGTAAAGTGCATCGCCGAGGATCGGGTGGCCGAGCGACTGCATGTGAACGCGCAGCTGATGGCTTCGACCGGTCAGCGGGAAAAGCCGCACTCGCGTCGTGCCATCCTCATCGTGGCCAAGAACCTTCCAGTCGGTCTGCGCGGGCTTGCCGTTCTCATGGTCGACATGCTGCCGGGGACGGTTCGGCCAGTCCACGATGAGCGGCAGGTCGACGTGCCCCTCCTTCGGCTCGAGATGTCCCGAGAGACGCGCGCGGTAGGTCTTGCGAACCCTCCGTTTCTCGAACTGCAGGGAAAGCTCCCGTTGGGCGTGGCGGGTGAGGGCGAAAACCATGACGCCGGAGGTGTCGCGGTCGAGGCGATGAACGAGAAGAGCCTCGGGGTAGACCATCTGAACGCGCGCGATCAGGCAATCCGCAAGATCCTCGCCCTTGCCGGGCACTGACAGGAGCCCCGCAGGCTTGTCGACGATGAGGATCGCGTGATCGGCATGGATCACATTGAGCGGCTCATCAGGGGGTGCGTAGGCGGTATCGGACATGGGCGGCGCGATAACATGGATGCCATTCGGAATGCCATCCCGCGCTGCTTGGGTTCGATGCCGTCCGACGATTGGCGTCAGACGATCCTGTGACCGGCCTCTTTCAGGCGGCGCGCGATTTCGGCGATGTGGGCTGGGCCGGTGTCGCAGCAGCCGCCCACGATGGTGGCGCCCATATCGACCCATTGCATCGCGAAATCGGCGTAGCGCTCTGGTGTCATGTCGGGCCGGTTTTGCAGCGCATCAACGGTCGGGTCGTCCTTGAGAAACGCCTTGGTGATCTGCTGGAACCCGTTCGCATAGGCGCCAAACGGCAGGCCGAAGCCCTTGAACACGCCAAGTGCGGCTTCCATCGCTTCGGGCGCGGAGCAGTTGGCCAGTACGGCCGCCGCGCCACCCGCCTTCAGGATCGGGGCGAGCGCCGCCACCGGCTCACCGGACCGAAGTTTCGTTCCATCTTCATCATCAACCGTGACGGCAAGCCAAACAGGTCGCCCACCCGACCGGGCGCCTTCGAGAACGGCGCGGGCGTGGGCGAGCGAGGCGACAGTCTCGGCGATGAAGAAATCGACGGCAGGCGCCAGAAGCCCTGCAATCTCGGCATATTTCGCGACCGCCTCATCGTGCGGCGGATGGGTTTCCGGCCGGTAGGAGGCGACGAGCGGGCCGAGGGAACCGGCAATGCGTCCACCCCCGTGGGCGGAGCGGGACGCCGCAGCTTCGGCGAGTGCCTGGGTATGAAGCGCGGCGAAGCGATCGTCCAACCCTACCTTCGCCAGCCGATCGTGATGGATCGCATAGGTGTTCGCGGTCGCCACGGTTGCGCCCGCTGCGAAGTAGTCCTCATGCACGGACCGGACGATGCCCGGATGATCCATCATCACCTGCGTCGCCCAAAGCTGCGTTGGCTTGTCGCCAGAGCGCGCGACGAGTTCCTGACCCATTCCACCATCGAGAAGCGTGATGTCCGTCATTGCCCTACTCCCATGCCAGCCGGACCGCGAGCCCGGCGAAAATTACCGCCGCGATCCGGTTCATGATGCCGCCTCGCTGTTCCAGCCTCCGGCCAAGCAGGCCCGCAAGAGCGCCATAGCCCATTGTGACAAGTGTTCCGGTCGCCGTGAAGATGGCGCCGAGATAGACGATCTGCGCCCAGATAGG
>CBDUOT010000161.1:0-5696 GCA_965368915.1 uncultured Rhodobacterales bacterium
GTCTTCTTCGTTGTTGAACTTCTTCGCAAGCTTGAAAAATTGCATGTCACTCTCCGTAAGTTTCGCCCGTTTACCATTCGCTTCGAAGTTCAGGGTGTTATTCCGATGACCCGTCTCTCCTGCGGCATGGGTGCATTTGGCGGGTCAAACGTGGCAGGAGTTGGGCGTTGTTCGTACATTTTCTGGCTGGCTTAACTTTTTCGCTCATTTCACGTAAGTGCTTGAATTATAATGATAATAAATCGTACAAAGTTGGTGTTGGTTGAGCGATTCTGTTGCCAAAAGGCCGAATCAGCCCTCTTTCCTTGGCAAATGCGCGCGAAAAGCTGGTTCTGCCACTCACTTTTTGAGAGAAAAGATCAACTAAAACGAAAAGCAGGCAGGACAGGCAGAACGATGCAGCTTCTCAGGCTCGCAGCTTCATGCGTTATAGCCGCGCTCGTGGGCATAGGCGCGGCAGCGGAAGAAACCGCGCCGAAGCCATATGCCGATTTTACATTCAAGCGTATTTCGGCACCCAAACCTTCGGGTGCGAAGCGGATCACGGTGCAGATCGATCCCGAAGAGCAGGCGCGCCGGCTCGCGACGCCTCAGCTTCCGCCGCCGGAAAACCCGATCCCCAAAGGAAGTGCCGCGCCTGGACTTCGGCCATCCGCGCCTTCCGCGCCGAGTGCCTATGACTGGTATTGGAAAAACGTCTCTCCCGCGCTGGCCGACGGGCCGGGGCGGTTCCCGCTCGCACTCGCCGCGCTGACGCAAGGACCGGACGGGTCCGCCGTGGCAGCGCCCCGTTTGCAGCATCTCCAGGACATCGCCAAACGCCATGGAAGCGAGATTTTGGCCGCGACGATCGGCACGGATGTCTCGCCCGCGCTCGTCCTCGCGGTGATTGGCATTGAAAGCGCAGGCCGGGCCGATGCCGTATCATCGGCCGGGGCGGTCGGGCTGATGCAGCTCATCCCCGCCACCGCCGACCGGTTTGGCGTTGCCGACAGCTCTGACCCGATCGAGAACATCAAGGGCGGCGTTGCCTATCTCGACTGGCTTATGGGAGAGTTCGGGGGCGACCCGCTCATGGTGCTCGCCGCATACAACGCAGGCGAAAATGCCGTAAAGAAGAACGAAGGCGTGCCGCCTTATGCTGAGACCCGCGCCTATGTACCCAAGGTTCTTGCCGCATGGACCGTGGCGCGCGGACTGTGCGTAACGCCGCCCGAACTTGTATCTGACGGTTGCGTCTTCGCCGCGAATGGATGAGTTATCCCGTATGACTGAAGTAAAGCCGCTCGTCCTCGACGTCGATGGAACGTTTCTGAAGACCGACATGCTGTTCGAGACCTTTTGGGGGGGACTCGGCACCGATCCCATCGCGACGCTGAAGGCGACGCTCTCTAATTTCACGCGGCCAGAGCGGCTCAAGGCCGAGCTTGCGGCGATCGCACCCCTTCGCACCGATCTGCTTCCCGTGAACCCCGAAGTGGCTGATCTTGCACTCAGAAGCCGGATGGCCGGTCGGGAGGTCGTGCTGGCCTCCGCATCCGACCGGAGCCTCGTGACGCGGCTCGCCGAGGAATACGGTCTTTCTGAAACGGTTTTTGCTTCTGACGGAGAGATCAACCTCAAAGGAACGGCAAAGGCAGGCGCGCTCGTCGACGCATATGGCGAACGCGGCTTCGACTACGCGGGCGATTCCTCGGCCGATCTTCCGGTCTGGGAGCGGTCCGAGAACGCTCTGGTCGTAGGGCGCGTCGCTTCGGCGCGCGCGCTCACGGCAGATGGGCGAAACGTCGTCGAGCTCGATGGCGGTTGGCAGCCCAAGTCACTTTTGCGCGCGATGCGGCCGCACCAATGGGTGAAGAACGTCCTACTGTTCTTGGCGATGATCGCGGCCCACCGGTTCGAGCTGGCCACACTGATCCCGATCATTTGGGGCGTCGTGGCCTTTTCGGCCGCCGCCTCGTCGATCTACATCGTAAACGATCTGCTCGACCTTGAGGCCGACCGCCTGCACCCGACGAAATGCAAGCGTCCCTTCGCGAGCGGTGATGTACCCATTTCCGTGGGCATGACCACATTCGTGGTGCTCGCGTTTCTGGCGCTTGGGATCGCTGCTGCGCTCAATTGGGAGTTCTTCGGCGTCGTCGTGCTCTATATGGTCCTGTCACTTGCCTATTCGCTGAAGCTCAAGCGGATGCGATGGGTCGACATCGCGACGCTTGCCGCGCTCTACACGATCAGGGTCGTGGCTGGCGCGGCTGCGGGCCAGGTCGATGTCTCGATCTACATGCTGATTTTCATCTTCCCGGTTTTTGTAACACTCGGATGCGTCAAGCGGCTGACCGAGTTGACGCTGGCAACATCGGATGAACGGTTGCCCGGTCGGGGCTACGGGCGGCCGGATCGCAGAGATCTGCTGAATGTTGCCGGGTTGGGTATCGTCGGCGCGCTTCTGATCTTTTTCCTCTATTCGGTCAGCGAACAGGGGCGCGTTCTTTATCCGACGACCTGGATCCTCTGGGTCGCGATGATCCCTATGGGGCTGTGGCTGGTCCGCATGGCGATGCTTGGCTGGTTCGGCAAGCAGGATTACGACCCGATCGTATTCGCGATGCGCGACAAGTTCGGCATCGGCATCCTGATGATCACGCTCTCGCTGATGTTCTGGGCGGCGGGCCTTTGGTCGCAATGGTTCGGCGGATAAGGCCGCGCCGTCAGACCGCGCCGCGTTTCTCGGTCAGCCGATACACACCCTCGGGAAGGTTTAGCGCCGCGGCCAGTTCGCGGACCTGGGCAATCGACATCACGATCTTCACCACTTCGTCGCGGCGGGGATCGTACTGTTCGATCGTGACGCATTCAGCAAAGCCCTGAATCGTCACATCCTCTTCCAGATGCGGGCTGCCCTCGTCCACGAGGGTGATGACAGTGGCGTCGAAGTCGTGCTCGATGGTGAACATGGTCTTAGCCTAGCGTGCGCGAAGGCCAGCCTCAATGGCCCCGATCAGATCGATTGGTCTTTCGCGTTTGCCGACGTGGCGCTAAGCTGCCGGCGAGCAGTTCAAAGCGGTCGAAAAGACCCGGGAGAGGCGCATGAGAAAGCTATTCGTCCTTGCGGTATTGGGGCTGGCGGCGTGCGTGGAGAGCGTGCCGCAGCCGGCGACATCCGTGGCGCCGTTGCCCGCGTCGGGGGCGCCGGTCACACAGGCGGTCGCCGAGCAGAACTTCGCATCGGTCGTGTCACGGATGGAACCCGTGATCGAACGCGAATGCCTCAGCCGGATCGGCAATTCCAGTTGCGATTTCCGCATCGTTGTCGATAACCGGCCAGGTCAGCCGCCGAACGCCTATCAGACCCTCGGCAAGGATGGGCGGCCCGTGATCGCCTTCACGCTTCCCCTGATCGCGGAAGCGCGCAACACCGATGAACTCGCCTTCGTCATGGGGCACGAGGCGGCCCATCACATCGGCGAACACATCCCCCGCCAACAAGAAAGCGCAAAGGCTGGGGCGCTTATCCTCGGCACGTTGACGGCGGTATCCGGGGGTGACGCAAGGGCGATCCGCTCCGCGCAGGACATCGGCGGCGTGCTTGGTGCGCGGCGCTATGCCAAGGAATACGAGCTTGAGGCCGACGCGCTCGGCACCGTTCTATCCTGGAAAGCGGGCTACGATCCGGAACGCGGTGCGGCGTTCTTCACGCGCATTCCCGATCCCGGCAACCAGTTCCTCGGGACTCATCCCCCCAACGCGAGCCGGATCGAAACGGTGCGCCGGACGTTGTCCGGCCTGCGCTGAACGCGCCGACCTCGGTCGCCGTTTGATCTTTGTCAAAGCGCGTTTCCGCGGTTGAGCGATGCTGAAAGCAGTGAAGTCGGGGAGGCTAGCGGCCCATGGGTGACGTTCTTGCATTCAAATCCGAGGAAACGGGCGCCATCGCCCCCTATTTCCTCAGCGGCGCCGAAAGGCGGCGCCACGGTGTCGATATCGGTCAGGCGGTTCATGCAGGGATTCTGACGATCGATGATTTCCGAGCGGTTCTCGCGCATTGTCGCGCCTGTCCGGATCGGCGGGGACAAAGTGCTGACGCAAGCACAACGCTGCCCGACTGCACGTCGCCCGACTGGTGCGCGAACCGTGCCGTTCTGGAAGGGTTGCGCGGAATCGTCTGAACGTTCGCTGACTCTCGATCAGCCAAAGGTATGGGATACCCGCATCGGCAAAACCGGCGGGCAGTGCTAGTCTGTTCCTATAGATGAAGGGGTCGGGTAACCCACGAAGCGTTGCATGTTAATCGCGGCGCGTTGGACCCGCCGCCGCGCTCCCCGGTGGCGGGTCTTTTACTGCCCGATAGGGCGACCCCAAAGATCGTAGTCGCTCGCCTCTTCGACCTCTACCGCCAAGATGTCGCCCGGTGCGAGCCCCTCGAAATTCTCGTCGATGAAGAGGTTGCCGTCGATCTCGGGCGCGTCCGCCTTCGTACGGCAGGTTGCGCCCTCATCGTCCACGGCGTCTACGATGACCTCGATCCGGTTGCCCACCTTCGCGGCAAGCTTCGCCTCAGAGATCGCCTGCGACTTCGCCATGAAGCGATGCCAGCGCTCTTCCTTGACCTCTTCAGGCACGTGATCGGGCAGGTCGTTCGACCGCGCTCCGTCCACGTTTTCGTAGCGGAAACAGCCGACACGGTCGAGCCGCGCCTCGTCCAGCCAATCAAGGAGGGTCTGGAACTCCTCCTCGGTCTCGCCGGGATAGCCGACGATGAAAGTCGATCTCAGCGTGATGTCGGGACATGTGGCGCGCCATGCGGCGATTTCATCGAGCGTCTTCGCCGCCGCGGCGGGGCGGGCCATGCGCTTCAGTGTATCCGGATGTGCATGCTGGAAGGGGATGTCGAGATAGGGAAGGACAATCCCTTCTGCCATCAAGGGCACGAGGTCACGAACATGGGGATAGGGGTAGACGTAGTGCAGCCGGACCCACGCGCCGAGGCTGCCGAGGTCGCGGGCGAGGTCGGTGATATGCGCGCGGTGCCCCTGAGTTTCCGCGTGCTTCACGTCCACCCCGTAAGCGGAGGTGTCCTGGCTGATGACCAGCAGTTCCTTGACACCTGCTGCAACCAGTTTTTCAGCCTCTCGTACTACTGCGTGGGCGGGACGCGAAGCCAGCCGACCGCGCATGTCGGGGATGATGCAGAAGCGGCACTTGTGATTGCAGCCTTCGGAAATCTTCAGATAGCTGTAGTGCCGTGGGGTGAGCTTAACACCCGTCGCCGGCAAGAGGTCGACATAAGGATCGGGTGCGGGCGGGACAGCTTTGTGGACCGCGTCCAGAACCTGTTCGTATTGATGCGGACCCGTTACCGCCAGAACGGAGGGATGCGCGCCGGTGATGTAGTCAGGCTCTGCCCCGAGACAGCCCGTGACGATCACGCGGCCGTTTTCTTTCAGCGCCTCACCGATCGCATCGAGGCTTTCGGCCTTGGCTGAATCGAGAAAGCCGCAGGTGTTCACGATCACGGCCTCGGCGCCCGCATAGTCGGGGCTGATCGCGTAGCCTTCGGCCCTGAGGCGGGTGAGGATGCGCTCGGAATCCACCAGGGCCTTCGGGCAGCCGAGCGAGACCATCCCGATCCGAGGCTGGCCGGCACGGGCGGTCGCGTCGAAAACAGGTTTCGGCGCAAGGTCGGGGCGAAGGTT
>CBDUOT010000162.1:0-5675 GCA_965368915.1 uncultured Rhodobacterales bacterium
TCGATAATCTTGCCTCGGTCGGGGAATACGACCCTCCGCAGCCTTGGCTCCAGATTCGCGCCGCCGAGTCCGGTTTTTCGATTCTGGGGCTGATTGCGAAGCGCAAGGACTGGTACCGCAACGACGATGCGCCTCGGTTGTTGACCGAGTTGCGCGATGCGGGGCTGTTCGATCAGTTTGATCACGTGGTTTTCACCGGGACCTCAATGGGAGCCTACGCCGCCCTGACCTATTCCCGGCTGGCGCCCGGCGCGACGGTCCTTGCCTTCAGCCCGCAGACTACGCTTAACCGAGATGTTGCGCCGTTCGAGACGCGCTTTCCATACGGTTATCGTAAGTGGGACTGGGACAGTCCCACCTATCTCGACGCCGCCGACTCGGTGGAGTCCGCTGGAGAAATCTGGCTCTTTTACGATCCGTTCGTGGCCGAAGACGACGCCCATGCCAAACGGCTGCAGGGTAGGGCGGTGCGCCATGTGAAATGCGGTCATTTTGGGCATCGTTTGATCCGGCAGCTGAAATCCTGCGGCGTCCTCGACCGTGTGTTTCACGAGATCGGCGCACGTCGTTTCAATGAGGCGGCATTTCGCAAGGCCCTGCGATCGCGTCGGGAAATTAAAGCATGGCGCAAGGAGTTCCTAGGCAACCTCGCTGCACGCCGGCATGACAAGCTGGCTGTTCGGATGGCCGAGTTCTTCTTGAAGGACGATCCGAAGGCTCGGTATGCACGGCGTATCCAACTGCAGATAGAATCCGACGCGCCTGCCGTCGAAGAGATCGTCGTTCCGGGCGGCGCGGCAGAGCCGACCTTCAGCGGCCTGATCCTCAGAATGCGTGGTGCTTACGTAGTGCCCGAACGCAAGCATGACGCCCGCCTCGCTTCAGGCGTATTGCTGGCCGATCGTTCTTATTGCGAACTGTCCCGTGCGTGGATACGGCCCCGCCGCTTTACGCCAGAACCGGTTTTGGCTGAGAACGAGCCGATCGAGAAACTGTCGGGGCGGCACCTGTTCGCCGGGCATTTTCGCGGTCATTTCGGCCATTTTCTCGTGGAGTCGACCGCGCGTCTGTGGGCTTTATCCGAACTCAAGAGCCGGATCGACAGCGTGCTTTACCTGCCATTTCGCGGCAAGGTGAAGCCGACGCAGCGAGTGATGCGGGACCACGAAGACTTCTTCCGGCTCATTGGGGTCGACGTTCCGGTAACGACGTTCGGTACGACGCTCGAAGTCGAAGAACTTTATGTGCCCGAACTTGGTTTCGGCTGGAACGAGCGATACGCGGGTTCACCGGCCTACCGTCGTTTCATGCGCGAGGAACTTGGACGCGAAATAGCGCCGGAAGGGTCGGAAAAGCTCTATGTCAGCAGGGCTCGGCTGCCTTCGCAGCGTGGCGGGGTGCTGGGGGAGACCGTGATCGAAATTAACCTTGCGCGGCTGGGATATGAGATTTTCCATCCCGAGAAGCATCCGATCGAGGTCCAGATCGCCCGCTACAAGGCCGCGCAACAGATTGTCGGGCTCGATGGATCTGCATTGCACCTCGCCGCGTTTGTTATGCCGGAAGGGGGCAAGGTTGGCATCATCAAGCGCCGGTCGAATGCGGACGTACGCAACTATATCCTTCAATACGAATCCTTTTGTGGCGTCACGCCCGACACGATCGATGTCATCCGCCGCGAATGGGCCTCTGGCGACTCGACGCGGATCGATTTCCGATCCGTCGGCGAACTCGATTTCGCAAAGCTTTTCGATGAGCTGGCGCAGCTCGGCTATGTCGAAAGTGACTTCCGACCCGACCTGCCGGACCAGTCCGAAGTGGACGGGTGGCTCAAGGAGTTCGCCGAGCGGCGGGGCGATGAGTTCGCGACGGTCGGGGAGGCTGAGGAGGACTAGCGGCGGCGTCGCGGTCCAACACCACCGCCCCCGATTTCGTCCCCGCCTCGACGGCAGCGAAACCGGCTTCTGTGAGCGCCCCTGGAAACTCTCCTGACGCGAGCATTCGAACAGGCAAGATGATCCGCCGCAGGCGCGCGGACAGAACCGAGGCGATGATGCCGGGAGTCAGTCGCGCATCGTTGGCGACGAGCACTGTCGGATTGAAGTCGCGCATGAGCGCGGCAAGCCCGCCAGCGCTCTCGCCGTCGTCACCCGCCAGGAACAGGGGGCCGTCGGTTATTTTCAGGCGCGACGTGTCGTCGATGCCGTTTCGCGCAGCCACTTCCAGCCCGACTTTCGCGAGTTCCGGGCGTTCCTCTTGCGAAAGGGCGACAAGACCTGGATGCGACAATGCGGAAAGGATCGGCAGGAACGATATGCCCGCGCCAACCTCGAGCAAGCGATCTTCGCCGCCCACCAGATGCGGCCTGTAGCGCGCATTGCGGCGCTCGAATTTGCCGGACGTGACCTCCGCCAACGCGGCCGGACCGAAGACACGCGGATCGGCGGGCAGGCTGACGCCGTGGTTTTCGACCCACTCGAAGGCCACGTCTGTAGTTCGGTCGATCCGACCGGGCAGGTAGGTTTCATCCGGCGCGGCGCCGAAGCCCTCGACTGGCTTGTTCCGCCGCTCTGCTTTCGGGCGCTCGGCGGATTTCTTCTCCACCTCGGACATGAGTGCCGCGATCTTCGCCGGGTCGCGCGCCTTGGGCGGCTTGGCAGTGATCTTCGTCAGCGGAATCTTCGACGCCTCTATGAGTGACTCCTTGAGTTCCACATAGGCGTCCGTCTTCTTGTAGTCGTCGAGCTTCGCCTCGATACGGTCGAGCGCCTCGTGGTGCAGCCGGTTCAGCACCGGGTCCTTCAGCAACTCTGCCGCGATCCGCGCGCGTTCCGCCGAATAGCGCAGGATGTTGGTGTCCTTGATCTCGTTCCGGTCCTGAAGCGCCCAGTAATCGGCGTTGTACTTGTCCTTCTTCAGGTTGACGTTGCCGCGCAGTTTGCGGACCGCGTACGCGTCGATCGACTTGACCGCGTAATGGTTCATCTGCGCCCAGTCGTAACCCAGCGTGCGCCGGATCGAACGCCAGCCGCGGAACTTGAAGTAGTCCTCCATCGGCAGACCGGAGCCGTTCAGCCAATGGACGGTTTCGGGAAAGTCGGTCTTCAAGACCTTTGCCTTCATCGTCGGACGGTGGATGCCCAGCTTCCAGATGTCGGGGTCGAACTTGAACAGCGTCTTGACGCCCCAGCCCTTGTTCCACAGGGGCGGGGCCGCATGCAGGTATTGCTCGGTCACAGGCGCGCGGGACCAGTCCTGCACCCCGCCAGACCCGAAGATGCGCCAGGTGATGACAATGCCGTTTGCCTCTCCGGCGGCCGAAATCATCGAGTCCAGTGTGCCATCGCCGTAGTTGATGCAGAGAAACTCGTCAGCGTCGAAGACCAGCACCCAATCGGAGTCCATCACCACGGGTTCGACTTGCGCGTGCTTGATCGCCGAGGGCTGCGGCTTGACGCCTTCTCGGATCACGTTCCGCCGGTGATGGCCAAGACCCAACTCTTCCAGCCGGATCAGCATGTCGTCCGTGCCGTCGCTGCAATCGTTCGTGTAGACGAGGATGTCGGTGAAACCGACTGCGAGGTGATGGGCGAACCATTCGATGAGGTAGGGCGCCTCGTCCTTCATCATCGACACGGCGGTGATGCGACCGTGCGGGCTTTGATGCTTCGTCAGGGCGATCTTCGGTGCCTGCGTCATTCTTCCAGCGCGAGCGCGGGGTCGATGCCTACCTGTTCGCACATCCGGCAGGCATAGCTGCCGGGCGGCGGCACATGCTTGCGCCACCAGCGCCGCGTGCCGTTGGTGTAGAGATGGACCGAAAGCGTTTCGTCCGTGAAATGACCCTCCACGCGTCCGTAAGGGTCGAAAAAGACGTCGTTAAGCTGGAACGGTACAGGATAGAGCCCCGCCCGCGGCAGCGCATTGTCGATGATCCCCGTCACGCGCGCGAAATGGGTGAAGGCCTGCGGCCCGAACGCGGTGCGTTCCGTCGCGTAGATTTTCGCCGCGTGGGACATCGTGTTGGGCTGCTTGTCCATCTTCTTGCGCAGCCGGTTGCCCCACCATTCCGGATAGTCGGGCAGATTGTCGTAGTAGTCGAGCAACTGGTCCATGACCTCGCAGTGCTGCGGCAGGCCGATCACACCGCAGTTCAGCGCGCCCGAAAGCCCATGTTCACCGAAGATATAGTCCATCTCGTCAGGGAAGGGTTTGTGGCAGAAGGCGTCGCAGTCGATCCAGACCGCGCCCGTCTTACGGATCATCTTGTATCGGAAAACATTTGAGAGAAAGGACGGGCTCGTGTCACCGACGAGCTTCATGTCGAGATCCATGATCTCGGAAGCGGGCCGGATCTCGACCCCGTCGGGCGCGTTTTGCACGTCGTCGGTGCAGTAAAGCGTCGTCGGATGACCGTGGTCCACGTGGGACTTGAGGCAAAGCTGGTTGAGGTAGTGGAGGCTCGGTCCGATCCAGAGGGAGGCCACGGGCCTGCGGTTGAGTTCCATCTCTTTTATCCGTCAGTTTTGCTCGACTTGCAGCGGAGATACCTGACTTGAAGGCATCAAGAAACAGCAAATCCGACTGCGCCGAAATACCGTCAGTGCCACCGTGCTGCACGTTCTGCGATCGATGACTTGGTTTTGCCTGCCGTTGCCTGCACTATGACCACGGTTTGCCTACCTAGTCATTGATCCGAGAAGGACGCGCAACTTGTTGGACATTCGTGATGTGCCGGCGGTCGTTATCAACATTCCCGAAGCGGCCGACCGCCGCCGCGCCATCGAGACCCACTTCGGGGCGCTGGGGATCGATTTCTCGTTCGTTCCGGGAGCGACTGGTCAAAACAAGATACAGAATTGCGCGCGCGCTCATCTGAACGCTTTCGAAGCTGTCGATGGCGTCCCGTTTATGGTGTTCGAAGACGACGTGGAACTGCAGTGGACGACCACCGTCCTTCCCGATCCGCCGCCGGGCGCGGACGTCATTTATCTCGGAACGAACACGGCAGGGTGTTTTCCAAATACCGCCCGGAACAAAGAGTTGTTCGGTCATCGATCGCTCGACGGGTTCGCTCTCGCGACAGCCTGTGACGTGTCATATCTCAGGCTGCACTCGATGGTGTCCGCTCACGCGATACTGTTTCTGACCGAGCGCGCGCGCCGCGCCTACTATGACCAACTTGTCATCGCGCACCGCCGTAGGACGCCTCTCGATGTCCGTTACGCATATCTGATGCCCGACTACAATGTTTATGCCGTAAGGACGCCTATGTTCGTCGAATCTCAGGCGCTTCAACCCAAGGGCAAGACTAGCGAAGAACGGAGGCACATTACGAACAGCCCGTTGCCGGTGGCCGAGGAAGGTGACACACGAACGGCCAACAAGAGGGGTAAATCCATCGTCGCGCGCGTGTGTGCTGACGGTAGGGGAGGATATGAATGGCAGGTTGTTGCACTTACTCCTTCTTTGGATTGAACCGCCGGCTGTCCAACCATAGCGTCTGTCGTTCGAGAATTGCTTAGTTTTGCTTGCAGGACTTCAGATGCTTGAGCCGAGGCTGGTCGACAGTCAGGGCAACGGACGCTAGTTTTCAAAAAAAAATGAATATACTGGCAAAGCAGCATGGGCATCAGTATCAACATCGCGACGCATATGGCGCGCTGCGCGCCGAT
>CBDUOT010000163.1:0-5659 GCA_965368915.1 uncultured Rhodobacterales bacterium
CCGCCTTCCTGCGACAGAAGGCTTTCGACGCATTGCACGATCACGTCGGCCGAATTGAAGGCCACGACGATCACGCCGATAGTGCCGTTGGCTTCACTCATGTGGTCCCGCTCAATCCGGTCTCTGGTGTCCTGACACCCTACATGATCAAGGTGTTAACAATTAGACGCGCCCTGGACCAGTGCTGAAGTCCGGTGCCGATTGCACCCCTGCGCACGCCTGCCTAAACTCGCCGCGATCAGGTCAGGAGTCTTTCATGGCGGTTGCCCAGCGTTCCCTTCTCTCGCGCCTAGCGCGCGCGGCGCGGTCCTTTCTTGATCCCGGTATGCTGGTGCAGCCGTTCCGGCTTCTGCACTTCTACGGATACACCCATGTAAAACAGCGCCGGCTGCTCACGCTTGGCCGCGACGTACGGCTTGCGCCCAACGTTTCCTTCGCAAATGGCGAACGCATTCAGCTTGGCGATCAGGTGCAGGTCGGCGCACGCTGTTCGCTCTGGGCCGGCAAGACGACAAGCTGGATCCGGGTCGGCGAGCGCACGACCTTCGGCCCCGAATGCTTCGTTACCGCCGCCGATTACGGTCTCGCTGCCGGAACCCGCATCACCGATCAGGAGATGATCGAGCGCGACATCGTGATCGGCCCCGACTGCTGGATTGGTGCGCGTGCGATCCTGACCGCGGGCATTACGATCGGCGAGGGCGCGGTTATCGGCGCGGGATCGGTCGTCACGCGCGACGTGCCTGCCGGTGCCATCGCGGTCGGCGTCCCGGCCAAGGTCGTTCGCATGCGCGACTAGACGCGCCGCCGGATGCGTTTGATCACATAGCCCCTGAGCGCCGTCATCGATGCCAGCGCGCCAAGGCATGTCACAACGACAGCCCAGCGCGACCAGTCGAGGTTCTCGATAAATCCGGCCCGAGGCGGCGAGAACTGGGCCTCTGCAAGGGCGACTGCACAGGCCATCGCCGACAAACCAGAGGGCAGTATGAGCGGCTGCAGGTCGAGCCCCGCGCGCCGCGCCGCGAGCCGGAGAGACAGAAGATATCCAAGCATCTCGGCCACCATCGCGATACTGATGACGGCCAGAACGTTTCCGGTTTCGCGCACCGCCAACCACGACAGCGGAAGAGAGGCGACGCGAAACAGGTTTGACGCCGCCGCATTCCCCGACCTTTCGCGCGACAGCGCCACGGTCGAGGCACCGGTCTTCGACACGCGCAGCGCCTGCAGAACCGCCATCGGAATCAGAAGGACCAGAATCGCGCTGTACTTCTCACCAAGAAGCAGGTGCATCAACGGCCCGCCGACCAGCACCATGCCAAGGATCAGCAGAATGCCGATGGCAAGGCCAGCCTCGGTCGCGGCGACCCCCAGCCAACGGAAAGCATCCGGCCGGTCCCGCGCGCCCGAAAGCTGCGGCAGGAACAACGACTGGCACGCGCCTGCAAGAACGAGTGTCGGCGTCAGGGTCAGCGTGATCGCCATCGAAAAGACGGCCAACTGCGCCATGCCCAGCTGGTTGCCGACGATCAGTCTTTCTCCGTTGAAGACGCCGAAAAGGAGGATCCCGTTTAGAAGAAGCGGCCAGCCAAACACCGTCGCGCGCCGCATGAGCGAGAAATCCAGGCCCAGGCTGTACGACCGCTCTGCCGTCAGGTGGGACAGCAAGACCATCGAGCCATGCTGGATGAACAGAGACACCAGCATGATCCGGTAGTCACCGTACATCAATGCGAGGGGCCAGAGTGTGACAAGCGCGATCAACGGCGGTGCCGACTGCGACACGATCCACGGCCGAAAGACGAGATGCCGCTTCAGCCTGTGTATGTCGTAGTGCTGAAGCCCATTGATCACCGGCAACAGCGCCATGAGTTCATAGGCCCAAGTGACCTCTTCGACCCCAAGAAGCCGCGCATACGGTCGGGCGATCGCATAGAGTATAAGCCCCGACATCACCCCGCGCAGGAGCTGGAACCCCTGAAGCCCACGCTGGACCTTGGGGTCGTCGCCCTCCTTGTCCACGACGATCATCTGGTTCAGACCGAAATAGGACAGCATCTCCACGACCGACATCGCGATCGCGAAGGTCGAAGCGATGCCGTAGTCCTCGGGGCTCACAAGCCGCGCGACAAGCAGATTGCGAACCAGCAGAAGCGCCGAGCCAAAGGCGTTGCCCGAAACGAGCATGAGAGCTTTTTTCAGCATGAACTGTGCTTGGCGTCCGATCGAGTGTTTCACGCGGGTATCGGCCCATTCGGCGTGAACCGCAAGCATTGCGTGGCCGATGACGGCGACGGAACGGGCGTCTTGGTGAAATCTGCAACGCGTTCAAACGGTCGAACCCGCCCCCCCTGACTGGGCAGTTGGCTTATTCGTCCTCGTCCACCTTGCCCCGGAGAGCCTTGACCGCCCCACGGGTCGCCTTGGCCGCAAGTCTCCGGCGTTTGCTGCCCGCCGTTGGTCTGGTCGGGATCCGGCGCTTCGGCGCGACCAGCGCCTTGCGGATCAACTCGGCAAGCCTTTCTTGCGCGATCTCTCGGTTGCGCGCCTGGCTACGGGTCTCCTCGACGCGGATGAGGATGGCGCCGTCTGTCGTCCAGCGCCGCCCGGCAAGCCGCCTCAGCCGCTTCTTGACCGCCTCCGGAAGGTTCGGGCTCCGCTCGGCCTCGAAGCGAAGCTCGACTGCGGTGGAAACCTTGTTCACGTTCTGCCCGCCGGGCCCGGAAGAGCGTGAAAAGCTCTCGGTCATTTCCCAGTCAGCGATGGTGATGTCATCGGTCACATGCAGCATGAAACGGTCTTAGGGCGGGAAATGGGCCAAGTCCATTCCGCGCTTGCCGGGCGCTGCCCCCCTGTCCAGCGATTGGCTGCAAGAGGGGGAAGTTGTCCGAAGGTCGACCAAATCGACCTTGAGTGGTATACTCGCGCCACGTTTCGCTCCCGCGGTTTTCAGCGGCGCTTGCGGGTGCGTGTTTCCAGATCGGGGCCCCGTATTTTTAGCCCCTGACAGCGTCGCCGATTTTAGAACCTTCGGAATTGGAGGATACGATGTTTCGAAGATGTGCATTTCTTATCGCTACCCTCGTTTTCGCTTACACCGGGCAAGCCATTGCGGGCTGCGAACGTACCGCCAAGACGACAACCTCGACAGATGTCTACTCTGAAGCGCCCGTCTACGTCACCGGGCAGGGATGGCAGCTTGGTCCACCCGTCGTGACACTGCCGGAAGGCACAAACATCTCGGTCTGCGAGGAAAAAAAGGTCGGCGTTCTTTTCGACAAAAGGACCTGGTTCTGGGTCGAGTACGAGCTGGATACCGAGGCCGGGAACGGCTGGATATTCAGCGGACAGACGGATCTGGGGGTGTTGCTTGACGGGTCCGGCCATAAGGTTGCGGCGCGCCCGAGCCTCTCGTTCGTTTCCCCGGCGAATGCCCAACCGACAGCACTGGCCGCCGGGATGCCAAACAACGGACTTCCGCAATCGGTGCCCTTCATCATCATGACCTCTTCGTTCATCGCGATCATTCTGGGCATGGTCGCCAAGGTCGTGTTCGACACGATCGATCAGCGCAGAAGTTTCGTACTCTCCGACTTCGGCAGGAACCTGATCAGGTCCATCGTCGTGGCCCCCATCGTCTTCCTCGCCTTCCTCAAGTTGGGCAACTTTGCGATTGTCGGAGACTCCAACATCATGATCGGGTTCTGCCTCGCGTTTCAGAACGGCTTCTTCTGGCAAACCGTTCTGCAACGCCCCGATCAGGTCACGGTGGTTCAGAACGCATGATGGGCGCTGTACCGACAGATGCCATACGCGTGCCATACGCCCGCGGGACGGACAGAATACGCTGACGAGGACCCGATTTTGGAAACGGAAAGGGCCGCTCCGAGTTGGAGCGGCCCTCCGAGATCTACGGAGATGGGCCAGTTAGGGTGTCGAAGATCGACTAGGCCCAGTCAGGGTTCTGAACCCTAGGGTCTGCCCTCAGGCAACGGCCCCCCTGACTGTCCCGACACCTCTCTCCAATATCACTCTAGACACTGGATCACCTCCTTTCTCTGCGTTGCCGTTATCCACAGGTTGCCACATATTTTGTGGTTGTCAAAAGATTTTACGCAACTCTTGCTGTCAATCTTGTAACAATTACCCGAAACGGCACGAGGGCCAGGATCGCGAGCGACAGCTTTACAAGCCAGTCGGCGACCCCCAGAGAAACCCAAAGCGGCACGGTCGGCCCGAACCCCAGAAGCGGCAGCGCCTCTCCCGCCCAGCTCACATCATTAGCCGGCTCGACGAAGGTCAGCGCGGCAGAGAAAGCGATCGTGAAGAAGATCGCGGTATCCAAAGACGAGCCGAGAAGCGTGGAAACAAGCGGCGCGCGCCACCAGCTTCCGACCCGCAGCCGGTCGAACACCTGAACATCCACGAGCTGCGCGACGATGAAGGCAAGACCCGAGCCCACGGCGATCCGCAATGTAACCAGCGGCCCGAACTCACCCATAATCTGCGTGCCGATAAGCGAGCAGATGACACCGACGACAAAGCCCGCGGCCACGACCTTGCGCGCGGCCGACGGTCCGTGGAGGCGGTTCATCAGGTCGGTTACGAGGAAGGCGAAGGGATAGGTGAACGCACCCCAGGTCAGCCATTGGCCGAAAAGGAACTGCACGAGAATGTTCGAGGCCACGACGATGGCGGCCATGGCAAGAATGCCGGGGATCAGTTTGCGGGTCATGATCGGTCCGTTTTTTACAAGGTTGCGGAGACTTGGCCCCGCTTGGGCGGGAACGGACGGCGTTTAGGCGCTTCCCCGCCCCCGGTCAAGTCATTCGCGAACCCGGTAATCCACGATTTCGGTCCGCTGCGTCGGCAGAAAGTTGTCGTCGGAAATCATCGTAAGACGGATGTCGCCATCTTCATCGCGCCAGACAGCGATACCTTCGAGGTTATCGTGCTGCCCGGCCTTGGTCTCTAGCAGCACCTCGTCCGCAACGACTCTGTCACCGTCTATCGTGATCCTCCGCACGCGGGACATGAAACCGATCAGACCCCAATAATCCCGCTCGAGAATGTAGAGCCGACCATCAGGGCCAAAATCTGCGCCGACCGGCGCCCAGTCGCCGTCGCGCCTAAGCGTGAAAGGTATATCCCAGGCCTGGGCCCTCAGACGGTAAACCGGGATCTGATCGTCATGATGCACGGATCGCTCGGGCATTGCATAGAGCGCACCCTGAGTGTCGATGGCCAGCGCCTCGGCCCCGCCATTCACGATGAACCCGCGAAACGGGTCAGGCCAGATTTCGTTGACCCAGATCCGTCCGCCCCCATCGTAGATCACGATGCGGTCAAACGTCTCGTAAGAGATGTACAGTCTTTCACCGGGGCCGATCGCGACGCCTTCGGCATCGTCCATTGGCTCATTGACCGGCGTGCCATGATGGGAAAGCGGCCGGATCGGAGGATCGGACCTGACCCCTGTGACGGCCCCGGCGGCGTTGCGCTGGAGCCGACCCCAGAAGATGTTCGCGCTGTCCGACACCGTTACGAAACTCAGCCCGTCTTCCCTGAGGTCGATCGCCGAAAAGCCGCCGAACTCCGGCTCGCTTCCTTTCCAGACATATCGACCAACGAGATCGGCGCGAGGCGTATCTGCCGC
>CBDUOT010000164.1:0-5650 GCA_965368915.1 uncultured Rhodobacterales bacterium
CAGTCACGCAATGGCCTTTCCAGCGTCCGTATGCGCCCGCCCTTTGACGCGCCCGCTTCCAGATCGTCCTTGGCTCCCGGCCCCCGCCGCGGCAAGTAGCTTACTTGTTCAATGCGTCGAGCACTGTCTTCGTCTTGGGCGTCTGGTCGAGGCTCGTCGCGATGCGGGCATGCCATGTCCGGCGCCGCTTCCAGACCCGGCGCCGGGTCGAACCTGTTCCACCAGAACCACACCGTTTCGTGGATCACCTCGACACCTCGATCGTGCAGCAGATCCTCTGCGTTCCGCATAATTCGCGGCACCTGTTCCAACAGCCTCATTTGGCTTGGTGCGTTTTCCACGAAAGCCCTTGGCAGTAGCCACCCATCGCAGGGTACAGAATCCAAGACCCGAATGGGATCCGTCACAATTGTGATGTGCCTGAAAACTTCTATCTCAATAATTGCCAGGTTTTCCAAACAGACATCTTCGAAGAAGTCGCCTGATCTAAAGCTTGGAAAAGAACCACCAACTTAGAACAGCAGCATCAACTTCCTGGGTCGCGGGCCCTTGCAATCGTTGCAGTCTTGGCCCGGCTCCGGGCCAGGCGTGTCCGTGACCTTCGATCAGGACATAGGTCAATGGTGCCCTGCAGCCTGAGTATTGAATGATCTCAGCGCTGGTGCTGTCTTCGCGCCGGTCTATGGTCTGGGTTTGACCCACACCCTTGCACCTGTTGCGATTTGACCAAAGCGCCAAAGTGTCTGCTGCCGATAGCGTGCCACCAAGGCGGTCGTCATTCGGTCTGCCATCAGAGGGGGCAACAGGGTCCAAAGTTCCGTGGAAAAATATTGCCGGGACTGGGCGACCGGAAGCACATTGAAACGCGCTTGGGGTTTTGGTTGCCGCCACAGCGATGCCTGCAATCAAGTCGGGCCTATCGCACGCCATGCGCATCGCCATGCCACCCCCATTCGAATGCCCTGCCAAGAAAATGCGTTCTGGATCAACACTCCCGCCCGCGACAAGGTTGGCGATCAACGACGCAAGATAGGCAACGTCATCAACCTGATTTTCCGGGCTGCGTCCATCATTCCAACGCCGACGCTTTCCTTCTGGATATGCGACGACAAAACCGTTTGCTCGCGCAAGCGAGTCAAACTGCGTCTTTCGGTTCATGCTTCTCGCTGTTCCCAGAAAGCCGTGCATAGCGATGACAAGCGGCGCGGCTGCGGTCCTGTCCGCGCGACCATCTGTTATCCGCAGGGTTCGATTCATGAATGTATCGGCTGACGCAGAGGATACGCCCAAAACGAGGGCTAAAACGACGCTCAGGATACGCATGATACTTTCCGCTATGACCAATCAAAAAGTTTGCGAAAGCCGCAAGGAGGTCAAATGTAAGTAAGTTTCCCACTCATGCCAAATTCGACATGGCATCTTCAATAATTGTAGCAAACTCCGTTCAAGAAACGAGCGCAACGGCAGCTTCGGCCCCTAAAATGGCTGTTCGCGCGCCTTGCAGCGCCCTTCCAAATAGTCTCATAGCGGTCTCCCGCAATGCAGCATATCAAAGGATACTTGGACGGCTGTCCTCGCGGACGGCCTAAAGCAGATGCCCGAACTTCATAAGTGACTTGTCGGCTTTTGCGAGCAAAGGACCATTGCGTCTTCGTCGTCGCTGATTTGGCCGAACCTTGGCGCTGGCTCGAAGGGCGCGATCAACGGGCGAGCCTGATGGTGGCTTTCATCTCTTTCATCAGCCAATCCGCGAGTTGCCCGATCGGCTCGCTGTCAGTGTTCTCGTAGGACGTGACCAGCCAATAGCACGTGTCGATGGGGATCGGCGGACCAACGGGCACAAGTAGGCCGTTGCGGATATCGTCCTCAATCAGAAGCGTCCTTCCCAGTGCGATTCCGAGGCCGCCGATCGCCGCCTGCAACATCACGTCGGCGCGGTCGAAGTCTTGCCGCTGCTGACTGCTGCCGATCGTCCGCCCAAGCTGTTCGGCATAACGCTCCCAAGCGACAAGGCCACTCCAGCGGCCGCTGCCGGTGTCGCCGAGCATCAGCCAACCGTTCGGACCGAGTGGGTCCACACTGCCGCGCCGGCGCGCCATCAGGGATGGCGCTATCACCGGCTGCAGACTGCATTGCATCAACCTCCGGGAGTGCAGGCCCGGATATGGACCGACGCCGAACCGGAGGGCGGCGTCCACGCCCGCGTGCCCCAAGTCCGCCAGACCCTCGTTGATCTCGACCGACACGTCGATGCCCGCCTGACGCGCTGCGGGAAGCCTCGGCACGAGCCATTTCATCGCAAGCGAAGACATGACCGAGAGACGGATCGTCGGCATCCTTCTAGCCTCCTCCGCCGCAAGCATCGCCCTGCTCAGTTCGGAGATGGCGGAACGGGCCGCATCGCAAAGTATCCTGCCCGACCGCGTGGGTCTGACCTGCCGGGTCGTCCGTTCGAACAACTTCAACCCGAGCGCCGTTTCCAACCCGCGGACGCGGTGACTGACAGCGCTCGGATCGATGCCAAGCCGTTCCGAGGCGGCGGCAAAACTGCCGGTCTCGGCAATGGCCATAAGGAGCGGCGCTGCCGACAGCAAACGGTCCACGGATCCGGAACCTTCCTTCGCATTCATGAGCTTTCCTCATGCATTCCTGAAGCCTGGAATATTGGTCGGACCACAAAAATTCGCAACATCGTAGTTCAAGCGAAAGGAGTACGTCATGCAGACAGATGAAATCAGCACACGGGACGAAGTCACGTTGAACATTCTCTCCGCATTCACGGACGGGGGCGACGGAGGGAATTCCGCCGCCGTCGTTCTGGATGCCGATGGACTGACAGAGGCACAGATGCAGGCGATTGCGACGGAGGCCGGGCTTTCCGAGACGGCGTTCGTATCTGCCGCCAATGGTGGCTTCCGGCTCGACTTCTTTACGCCCACCCGGCGCATCGCGGATTGCGGACACGCCACGGTAGCGGCTTTCGCATTGCTGCACTCAACCGGCAGCATCGGGTTTGGCGAGACGGCCAAGCAGATCGTCGACGGGCGCCGAAAGGTCACTGTCACGGAGGATGGAAGCATCTTCATGGAACAGCGGGAGCCGCGCTACCGGAAACCATCATCTTGGGAGGGCGTCGGCGTCGGCGATCTGTTGACCGCCTTCGGGATCTTAGCGCGCCAGCTCGATGCCCGGGTCGAGCCCGTGATCGCCGATGCCGGCGGTGCTTTCGCGATGCTGGCGCTGAACGAGGAAGATGACCTCGCCGCGCTGAAACCGGACCAGCCGCAACTTGTACGGATAAGCGACGCACTCGGTCTGACCGGTTTCTACGTCTTCGTGCTCGATCCCGGGCGTGGGCGCGCCGCCACGGCCAGGATGTTCGCGCCCGGATACGGCATACCCGAAGAAAGCGCGACGGGCATGGCCGCCGGGGCGCTCGGCGCGCTCTTGCGCGACATCCTGCACCGGCGGGATCCGGTCTTCCTGATCGAGCAGGGTCGGCACATGGACCCGCCTTCGCCCAGCCTTCTCGAGGTCCGAGCAAGCTGTGGCGACGGGCAGGCCACAACCATCACCACCGGCGGCCGCGGCGTTCTGCGTTCCGCACGCTGCGTCGCCGTTGCCGGATGAGAGAGCCCCCATGACGACCGATACCCTCCCCTTCCTCGAACCCGGCCGTCCCGTCACGGGGGATTGGCACGTCCTGCCCGGCTGGTTGCCGGTACCGGGGCTCGGATCGCTCCCCGTCAACGCGTTCCTGTTGCGGGGATTAGAGCCGATGCTGGTCGACACCGGGCTTTCTGCGCTGTCCGAGGACATACTCACGGCCCTTGAGACGCTCATCGACCCGACGGACCTAAAGTGGATCTGGCTGAGCCACACCGATGCCGACCACATCGGAAGTCTCGATCGAGTGCTCTCGGTCGCACCAAATGCGCGGGTCATCACGAATTTCTTGGGGGCCGGCAAGATGGGAATGCTCGGAGCCGGCGATCCCGGTCGCATGCTTCTGCTCGAACCTGGTCAGGTGCTCGAAGTCGGAGGCCGCAAGCTGCACCAGGTGAAGCCGCCTTATTACGACGCGCCCGAGACGATCGGCTTCTTCGACGCACAGGACCGCGTGCTGTTTGCGGCCGACGCCTTCGGTGCGCTGCTGCCCGAACCGGTGTCGTCGATCAACGATGTCTCAGAAAGGGACCTTCGCGACGGACTTGTTGGCTGGTCCTCGATAGATGCGCCCTGGCTGACTCAGATCGACCGACTGACCCTTGGGATGTTGCTCGACAGTCTGGACGGTTTGGCGCCGAAGCATGTGCTTTCAGGCCATCTGCCTGTCAGCCGCGGCATCGGCGCGCTGACCGCGCACATCCGCGCGGCCTACGGCCACGGTACGACCGATGCCGTTCCACCCGACACCATCGCACAGGTCGAGGCCGCCCTCGCATGAAACTGAAAGGAGACACCCCATGACCTGCACCACCCACACCAATTGCACTGACCTGTCCCGCCGCCCGGTCCGCCTTGGGACGATGATCAAGGCCGCAAATGCTTGGTTCCGGGCCGAACTCCGGATCCGGCGCGACCTGCAGCGACTCGAGTTGATGGACGCCCATCTGCTGCGCGACATCGGCCTGCACGAAGGAGGCCTGGAGCGCGCGCTGCGCTTCGGGGACCGCTGACCCACCACCATCCCGCACAGGAGCACACACATGGCCGACATTATCCAGACCAACAAGGACACCGTCGCGCGCTTTCTCGCCGGCACCCATTCCAACAATATCGACGACATCGAGGTGATCGACGAGACGGTCGTGCCCCACATCGTGTGCCACGGGTTCCCCGGTTTTCCGGGTGGCGAATTCCGTGACCGCGAGAGCTACAAGGACTTCTTCCGCATATTCCGCCAGTCGTTCAGCGACATGCGGTTCGAAACGCTCGCGACGATCGCCACCGAGGCGTTCGTCTCGGCGCACTGGAAGATCTGGGCGACCCATTCCGGGGAGTTCCGGGGGATCGCACCGGACAACGCTCGCGTCGTCTTCGACGGCGTTGCGCTATACCGGATGGAGGACGGGAAAATCGCCGAGACGTGGCTGACCATCAACGAGCCGCTGCTCATCTCGCAACTCAACAGCGGAGCGGCTCGCGCGGCCTGAAGGCCCCCAAAAGCGAAGTGCCCCGGCAGGCACCTGCCGGGGCACTCTGATCGACGCGGACACGTCAACGAGCCCAATGAAGGAGAGAGCAACATGCCTGCACCCGCACTGCTTCTGGTCACCTACCGGCTGCACGTTCCGGTCGACGGGTTTCGGGCTCACGCGACGCAGGCAGCCGAACACATCGTCGGCGCGCCAGGACTCCGCTGGAAGATTTGGGGCCTCAATGCCAAGAGCAGCGAGGGAACCAGCGTCTATCTGTTCGACGACCGCGCCGCCGCGGATGCCTTCGCGGCGGGCCCCGCCATCCAGGCGCTTAAATCCGGCCCCGCTGAAGAGGTCACCACGCGAACTGCTCCCATCGATTTGGCGCTGTCTCTCGCGACACGGGCCTCGGACGCACTCGGATCGTTCCACCCCGGCGAGGCGACCTAGGCGGCTGGCGCCGTCATTGCGAAATTGGCGCCAGCCTGCTTCATTTCGGTGCCATTCGG
>CBDUOT010000165.1:0-5510 GCA_965368915.1 uncultured Rhodobacterales bacterium
CGCTTGCCCCGTTCGGAAAGGCCCATGATCTCGACCCAGGCATCGCCCAGAAGCTGGTCTTCCTCGTCGAGGATCAACGTCGCCAGAACGTGGCCGTTCAGCGCCATCCGGATACGGTCGCGCACGACGCCGTCCATCGCCCCAAGCATCACCGAACCGTCGAGGTAGGTGCGCCCAGCCTCGATGTATTCGACGACACGCGGCACATCGCCCGTGAGGTCGACCATCGTTCCGTTCGTCGCGAGTTCGGTCGCGATCCCCTTCTCAATGCCGATCCGGCAATGTTCGCGCAGGTGGCGGTGCTCGCCATGCATCGGCAGCAGGATCTTCGGGCGCAGCAGGTCGTGGATCGCCTCGAGATCCGGCCGGTTGGCGTGACCGGAGACGTGGTAAAGCCCGTCTCGGTCGTCGATCACGTCCACACCCATCTCGGAATAGGCGTTCATGATGCGGATCACACCACGTTCGTTGCCGGGGATGGTCTTCGAGGAGAAGAGGAACGTGTCGCCCTCCTTCATCTCCAGTCCCAGATATTTGCCGCGCGACAGCTGTGCCGAAGCCGCCCGGCGTTCGCCCTGGCTGCCCGTCACGATCAGCATGAGGTTCTGGCGCGGCAACTCCTCGGCCTCTTCGGGCGAGATAATGGCCGGGAAATCGGTCAGCACACCTGTTTCTACCGCCGCCGTAGTCATCTTCTTCATCGCGCGGCCCAACATGCAGACCGACCGGCCGGCGGCGGTTCCCGCCTCGGCCAGCGTCTTCAGGCGCGCCACGTTGGATGCGAAGGTCGTCGCGACCACCATGCCGCGCTGTTCGGCGATCAGTTCGGTAAGCGGCCCCGCAAGCGTCACCTCTGACCGGCCGGGTTTGGGCGAAAAGACGTTCGTGCTGTCGCAGGTCAGGACCTTCACGCCCTTCCCCTCGTTCGCGATCTTGTGCCACTCCTCAGGATTGAACGGCTCACCCACGATTGGCGTTCCATCAAGCTTGAAGTCGCCGGTATGAACGATCCGCCCGGCGGGCGTGTCGATCAGAAGCGCGGAGCTTTCCGGAATCGAGTGGCTGACGGGCACGAACTGGACATCGAACGGTCCGGCCTCGATCTTGTGAGGACGCGGCGCCACCACCTTGATCTCGTCGAGCGGCAGGCCCTTCTCCTCGAACTTCAGCGTTGCGAGCGCGGCCGTGAATTTGCGCGCGTAGACCGGCGCCTTGAGCTTCGGCCAGACAAGCCCCAGCGCGCCCAGGTGATCTTCGTGGCCGTGGGTGATGAAGATCGCCTCGATCCGGTGCGCATTCTGCTCAAGCCACGCGGTATCCGCGATGATCAGATCGACACCCGGCGTCGTGTCCATGTCAGGGAATGTCACACCCAGATCGACGACGATCAGGCGTTCCTTCCCCTGCGGCCCGTAGCCATAAACATAGGCGTTCATGCCGATCTCGCCGGCGCCGCCAAGCGGAAGATAGATAAGGCGGTCTTTGGAGCTCATGCGTTTTCCAGTTCCATGTTGTGGCGGTGGATCAGCACCAGCCCGTGCATCGTCAGGTCGTCCTCGACGCCATCGAATATCTCCGTGCCCTGCGCGAACAGGGGCGCCAGCCCCCCTGTCGCGTAGACCTTCATCGGTCGCTCGCGCTCGATCCGGATCTGACGCACGATCCCTTCGACCAACCCGACATACCCCCAGTAGATGCCGGATTGCATACAGGCAACCGTGTTCGTGCCGATGGCGGATTGGGGTTTCGTGATGTCGACATGCGGCAGCGCCGCCGCCGCCATATGAAGCGCTTCAAGCGACAGGTTCACGCCCGGCGCGATGACGCCCCCGATATAGGCCCCGTCGGTATCGACCACGTCAAAAGTCGTGGCGGTGCCGAAATCCACGATGATGATGTCCCCGCCGTGACGGTCAAAGCCTGCGACCGTGTTGACCAGCCGGTCGGGCCCGACTGTCGTGCCCTGATCGACGCGGGGGGCGACGGGCAAAGCGCAATCGGGCTTTCCCACCACCATCGGGCGGCAACTGAAGTAACGGTCGCAAAGCACACGGAGATTGAAGACGACCCTGGGTACGGTGGAGGAGATGATGACCTCGTCGATGTCGACGGGAACCTTGTGATGCTGCATCAGGGTCGAGAACCAGACGAAGTACTGGTCGGCCGTGCGCTGATGCTCGGTCGTGGTTCTCAGCGTGCAGCGGAATTCATGGCCGTCCCAGACCGCGAATACGGTGTTGGTATTGCCGCAATCGATGCACAGAAGCATCGGACCCTCCCTCAGAAATAGACGTCGGCCGCCGGAACGTTCCGCCGCCCTTCGGCCGTCGCGATCACCAAAGCGCCGCTGTCAGCCACCGTTTCAAACGTGCCTTCGATCGACTCGGAAGCTGTTCGCGCGACAATCGTCTGCCCAAGCTTGGCAGCGCGGGCAAGCCACGCGGTTCTGACCGGTCCGAACCCATAGGTCGAAAGCTGCGCTTCGCGCGCCGCGAAGGCGGCGGCGAGGTAGGTCAGAAACTCCTCCGGCTCGATCCGAACGCCCGTCTCGCCCATCAACGAAACGGGATCGACCGCGCCCTCTTCCAGCGCCGCGCGCGGTGGCGCTTCGGCAAGGTTCACGCCGATCCCGATGGCCAGGTGGCTGACATCGCGCCCCTGGCCTGCACTTTCCAGAAGGATCCCCGCGACCTTGCCGCCGTTCAGAAGAACGTCGTTCGGCCATTTCAGCGATATCGTCGCGCGCGGACCAGCAACCACGTCCAGCGCATCGGCCAGCGCCAACGCCGCCACGAAGCTTCTGAGCGCGGCATCTGCCGGATCGCCCGTGGGGCGCATCACCAGCGTCGCCGCGAAATTGCCGGCGGGCGATATCCAGGCCCGCCCGCGGCGTCCCCGCGCTGCCGTCTGGTGGCGCGCGAAAACCCACGTGGGCTGGGTCAGATCCGGCGCGATCCTTTGCGCTTCGGAATTCGTGCTGTCCACTTCGTCAAGGACGCGGCGCGCCACGCCCTCAGGCCATACCGAAAGATCCGGGGCCCGCTCAGCGGACAAGGGTTTCGGCCGCAACAGCCGCGGCCCCTTCGACGCCGAAGAGGTTGACGATCCCCGCGACCATAATGATCGCCGATGCCATCAAAAGGATCCACTGCGCCGGCACCATGCGGCCGTCGAGCGCGTCAGTCTCGGTTCCGAAGTACATGTAGTAGACGATGCGCAGGTAGTAGAACGCCCCGATGACAGAGGCGACCGCGCCCGCGACGGCAAGCAGGACCATGTCGGCATTCACGGCTGCCAACAGCACGCCGTACTTCGCGAAGAACCCGAGCATCGGCGGCACGCCGGCGAGGCTGAAGAGAAGGACCAGCATGGCAAGCGCCTTCACCGGCTCTTTCTTCGAATAAAGGTTCAGAGCGTTGATGTCCGTGACAGGCGCGCCGTCGCGCTCCATCGACAGGATGAACGCGAAGGTGCCGACGTTCATCGCGACATAGACGGCCATATAGATCAGCATCGCCTGAACGCCAGCCTGCGTTCCGGCGGCGAGACCGACAAGTGCAAACCCCATATGCGCGATCGAAGAATACGCCATCAGCCTTTTGATGTCGCGCTGCCCGATCGCCGCGATCGAGCCGAGGAACATCGAGAACACCGCGAGAAGCGCCAGCACCTGGCTCCAGTCCGCGACCGCAGCGCCGAAGGCGTCGTGCAGAAGCCGCGCGAAAAGCGCCATCGCTGCAACCTTGGGCGCGGTCGCGAAGAAGGCCGTCACCGGCGTCGGCGAACCTTCGTAGACGTCCGGGGTCCACATGTGGAACGGCACAGCCGAGACCTTGAAAGCCAGACCCGTGATCATGAAGACAAGCCCGAAGAGAAGTCCAATGGACGCCCGCCCACCCTCGATCGTCGAGATGATGCCCGAGAACAGGGTCGTCCCCGCGAAGCCGTAGGTCAGCGACGCGCCGTACAGCAACATGCCCGACGAAAGGGCGCCAAGGACGAAGTATTTCAAGCCCGCCTCGGTCGACTTGACGCTGTCACGGCGCAGCGATGCCACGACGTAAAGCGACAGAGATTGAAGTTCCAACCCCATGTAAAGCGACATGAGGTCCCCTGCCGAAACCATCACCATCATGCCCACGACCGCGAACGCGACGAGCAGCGGATACTCGAACCGCCCAAGGCCGCGCCGTATCATGTAATCCTGGCTCATCGCGAGGACGGCCGCGGCGGACAGCAGAATGGTCACCTTGGCGAAGCGCGCGAATGCGTCGTCCGAGAACGAGCCACCGAAGGCCATGACGTCGCCCGGCGACGACAGCCCGATCCAAAGCGCGAGGCCGATGAAGATCGACACCGTTGCCCAGGTCAGCGTGCCGGTCAGTTCGTCCTTCCCGGTATAGGCGGCCCCAAGCAGTGCCGCCATCGCATAGACGACCAGGACCACTTCGGGCAGGATTGCGGAGAAATCGGCGGAAATCATCGCGTTCGGTCCTTCAGTGGCTGGCGACCCGCACCGCGTCGGGCGCGGGGATCTGGGCGTGGTAGTTGTCGATCAGGGCCGCGACGGACGGCCCGGTGATATCGGTGACAAGGCTGGGATAGACGCCCAGGAGAAGCGTCATCGCGACGAGCGGTGCGAACACCGCTTTCTCGCGCCCGGTCATGTCCGTGATGGACTTGAGGCTTTCCTTGATGAGGTCGCCGAAGACGACCCGGCGATACAGCCAGAGCGCATAGGCGGCCGACAGGATCACACCGGAAGTCGCGACAAGGGCAACCCAGGTATTGACCTGGAAGATGCCCATCAACGTCAGGAACTCGCCGACGAAGCCCGACGTGCCCGGCAGACCGACATTCGCCATCGTGAAGAACATGAAGATCAGCGCATAGGCCGGCATCCGGTTCACGAGCCCGCCATAGGCGTCGATTTCCCGTGTATGCATCCGGTCATAGATCACGCCGACACACAGGAAGAGAGCGCCCGAGATGAAGCCGTGGCTCAGCATCTGGAAGATCGCCCCGTCAAGTCCCTGCTGGTTCGCCGTAAAGATCCCCATCGTCACGTAGCCCATGTGGGCGACCGACGAATAGGCGATGAGCTTCTTCATATCCGCCTGCGCGAGAGCCACGAGCGAAGTGTAGACGATCGCGATCGCCGACAGCCAGAAGACGAAGCCCGCCAGTAGATCCGAGGCGATCGGAAACATCGGCAAGCTGAAGCGCAGGAAGCCGTAGCCCCCCATCTTCAGAAGAATCGCCGCCAGAACGACCGACCCCGCCGTCGGCGCCTGAACGTGCGCGTCGGGAAGCCAGGTGTGAACCGGCCACATCGGCATCTTTACCGCGAAGGACGCGAAGAAGGCGATCCACAGCAGTGTCTGCATGCCACCGATGACCCGGAAGCCAAGCACGTTCAACGTCTCGGACGCGAACTGGTGGGTCAGAAGCGTGGGGATATCGGTGGTGCCCGCATCGACATACATCGCGATCATCGCGACCAGCATCAG
>CBDUOT010000166.1:0-5363 GCA_965368915.1 uncultured Rhodobacterales bacterium
CGTTACGACGACCTCGTGAAGCGCTTCACCGGACAAGCGGTGCCCGCGACCGGCATCTCGATCGGCGTCGACCGTCTGCTCGCGGCACTTCGCGCCAAGGGGCGAAGCCAAGCCGACACCAACGGCCCCGTCGTCGTTACCGTGATGGACCGCGACCGGATGGCCGACTATCAGGCGATGGCCGGAGAACTTCGCCGTGCGGGGATCCGGGCGGAAGTTTATCTCGGCAACCCGAAGAACTTCGGCAACCAGTTGAAATACGCCGACAAGCGGAACTCCCCCGTTGCCGTCATCCAAGGCTCGGACGAAGCGCAGCGCGGCGTCGTGCAACTCAAGGACCTGTTCCTTGGCGCCAAGATCGCGGCCGAGGCCACGCACGAGGAATGGAAGACCCAGCCCGCCCAGAAAGAGGTTGCGCGCGACGATCTCGTGGCCGAGGTGCGCCGGCTTCTGGGGACTGCCTGAATGGCAACCAAGGCCGAAGCGCGGGCCGAGGCCGACCGCCTTATGGCGGCGTTCCGCGCGGCGGGCGCCCAGCCGGTCGAGGCCGATATCCTGCAGCCGGCCGAGGTTCTTCTGGACCTTTACGGTGAGGATATTCGCGCCCGAGCCTACGTGACCGCAGACCCGCTTCGCGGCGAGATGATGCTTCGGCCAGACTTTACCGTGCCGGTCGTTCAGATGCACATGACGGACGGCGCCGAGCCCGCGCGCTACTGCTACAAAGGCGAGGTGTTCCGCAAACAGGAACACATCACCGATAGAAAATCAGAATATTTCCAAGTGGGTTACGAGGTTTTTGCGCGTGAAAACCCCGCTGCCTCGGATGCCGAGGTCTTCGCTCTTTTCGCCGATCTGCTCGCGCCGCTGAAGCTGCGAGCTGCCACCGGCGACATCGGGATCCTGATGGCCGCCGTGCGTGGCCTGAGGACCCTTGAGACAAGGAAAGCCGCGCTTCTGCGCCACATTTGGCGGCCCCGGCGCTTCACCCAACTTCTTGACCGTTTCGGCGGCCGCGCACCCGTGCCCGAAAGCCGCGCGCAGCTGTTGGCAGCGTTGAAAAATGGTGAGCCGCTCACCTCGGCTCCGGTGATCGGTTTGCGCTCTGAGGACGAAATTGCCGCGCGCCTGAAGGCGCTTGAGGAAGACGCCGCCACCGCGCCGATTTCGGCGGAAGAGGTCGCGCGACTTGAAGACCTTTTGAACCTCTCCGCGAAAAGCCCCGCCGCACTCATCCGCCTTCGTGAGATGGCGCGCGACATGCCCGCCATCGCCCCTGCAGCGGACCGCATGGAGGCGCGAATGGAAGCGCTGTCGGCAAAGGGCGTCGACGTGAACGCGCTCGATTTCGAAGCGAGCCATGGCCGCACGACGCTGGAGTACTACGACGGCTTCGTCTTTTCGTTCCACGCGGCCGATCCGACGCTTCCTCCGGTCGCTTCGGGCGGTCGCTACGACGCGTTAACGCAGGTTCTGGGGCAGGGGCGTTCGATTCCTGCCGTAGGTGGCGTGATCCGTCCGGGCCTCGTCGCCGAATTGTCGGAGGGCGCGCCATGTTGAAGCTCGGCATCCCCTCGAAGGGCCGGCTGATGGAGCAGACCTTCGACTGGTTCGGCGACCGTGGCATCACGCTGCGCCGTGCCGGTTCGGATCGTGAATATGCGGGCGCGGTAGAAGGGGCGGATGGCCTTGAACTCGTGCTCCTTTCAGCGGGCGAAATCCCCCGTGAGCTCGCCGCTGGGCGCATTCATCTCGGCGTCACCGGATCGGACCTTGTGCGCGACAAGCTTGCCGATTGGGACCGGCAGGTCGTCGAGTTGACGACGATGGGGTTCGGGTATGCCGATCTCGTCGTTGCGGTACCCGCCGCTTGGCCAGACGTGGACACGCTCGACGATCTCGACGCCGTGTCCGCCGCCTTCCGCCGTGCGCACGGCCACCGGCTGCGGATCGCGACCAAGTATCACCGGCTGGTGCGTGACTTCCTTCAGGCGAACGGAGTGGCAGACTATCAGCTGGTCGACAGTCAGGGCGCGACCGAGGGCACGGTCAAGAACCTTACCGCCGAGGCCATCGCTGACATTACCTCGACCGGTGAGACGCTCCGCGCCAACCACTTGAAGATTCTCTCTGACGGGCTGGTCCACAAGAGCCAGGCGACGCTCTACGCTGCGCGCACGGCCGATTGGCAGAGCGGTGCGCGTAAGGTGCTCGTCGACTTGAGCTTGCGGCTAGCAATCGCTCCAGCGGAACTCTGAGCTTCTTCCCTCCAGAAGCAACCGTGTTCAGGCTGCGCCCTTGACTGCTCGGTTTTCACCGTAGCCCAATCTCGGCCAGCGCCAGCGCCATATCTTCGGGCAGGGCGCTGTCTTTTTCCCGTTCTTTCGGCAAGTCTCTAGGCGCGTCATTCGGCGCCAGGTAACGCCAACCCTGGAACGGTCTGCGCGTTGCCGCTTCGGTGCGGACGACCTCGGGGTCGAGGATGATGCCGCAGCGGCGGATACCGTCGGCCCCTTCGATCTCGTCCAGCCGGACCACGCGCTGACGGCAGAGGATCACGCCCTTCACCACCCAGTAGAGCGATCCACCAGCGAGAATTTCCGCTTCGCGCTTAGGCCACATCCGGGTGATGTGCCGTCGCTCACCGGTCGGAAAAGGGGAGGGGTGGGTGCGATGCCAGTTCAGCAGATCGTCGACGCTGTCAGCGCCGACGCATAGCTTCACCAAGTTCACGAATCCCGTCATCATACCCCCAAGACCTTGCCATTTTAGCCGCCCGACCCCCGAGATCAAGTTGACCCGCCGGAGAGGGGAGCGTATCTTGATCGCCCCTTCCGAAGACCGAGGAATCCCGTCTGATGAGCCGTTTCGCCGCCCCCATCGCCGCGCAGATCTGGGACATGAAGTACCGTTTCAAGCAGGCGGATGGCACGCCCATCGACGGAACCGTGGAAGATACCTGGCGCCGGATCGCCCGCGCGCTCGCCTCGGTCGAAAAGACGCCCTCGGAATGGGAAGATCGATTCTACGACGCGCTTGAGGATTTCAAGTACCTCCCGGCAGGCCGCATCACGGCCGGGGCGGGTACCGGACGATCGGTCACGCTTTTCAACTGCTTCGTCATGGGCACGATTCCAGACAACATGGGCGGCATTTTCGACGCGCTGAAAGAGGCGGCGCTGACGATGCAGCAGGGCGGGGGGATCGGCTACGATTTCTCAACGATCCGGCCGCGCGGCGCCGAGGTGAAGGGCGTTGCAGCCGACGCTTCGGGGCCGCTGAGCTTCATGGACGTCTGGGATGCGATGTGCCGCACCATCATGTCTGCGGGATCGCGCCGCGGCGCGATGATGGCGACAATGCGCTGCGACCATCCCGATATCGAAGACTTCATCGGGGCCAAGCAGGACTCCGCCCGACTTCGGATGTTCAACCTCTCGGTCCTCGTCACCGATCCCTTCATGGAGGCGGTCAAGGCCGACGGCCCGTGGGAGCTGAAGTTCGATGGCAAGGTCTACAAAAGCGTCAAGGCGCAGGATCTGTGGAACAAGATCATGCGGGCGACTTATGATTATGCCGAGCCGGGCGTGATCTTCATCGACCGCATCAACCAGATGAACAATCTCTCCTACGCGGAGACGATCGCCGCGACGAACCCATGCGGCGAACAGCCATTGCCGCCTTACGGTGCCTGCCTTCTTGGCTCGATCAATCTCGCGCGTCTCGTGACTGATCCGTTTGGCAAGGGTGCATCGCTCGATGAAGAGAAGCTTGAAGACCTGGTGCGTCTTGCCGTCCGCATGATGGACAACACCGTCGATGCTTCGCGCTTCCCTCTGGCGCAACAGGCTTCCGAAGCCGAGGCAAAGCGGCGCATCGGCCTTGGCGTCACGGGGCTCGCGGATGCGCTTCTGATGACAGGGCTTCGCTACGGCTCGGAAGAGGCCGCCAAGCAGACCGAGCACTGGATGCACCGGATCGCGCGTGCGGCCTACCTTGCTTCTGTCGAACTAGCCAAGGAGAAGGGCGCTTTCCCGCTCTTTGATGCGGACAAGTTCCTCGCCTCGGGCAACATGCAGCATATGGACGCCGACGTGCGCGAGGCGATCGCCAAGCACGGGATCCGCAATGCGCTTTTGACCTCGATCGCGCCCACCGGCACGATCAGCCTTTACGCCGGCAACGTGTCTTCTGGCATCGAGCCGGTCTTCGCCTATGCCTACAAGCGCAAGGTGCTTCAAAAGGACGGATCGCGGACCGAGGAGGAGGTGGTCGATTATGCCGTTCAGCACTGGCGCGAACGGTTTGGCGACAAGCCTTTGCCTGAACACTTCGTGAATGCGCAGACATTGCCGCCGCTGGATCACGTCCGGATGCAGGCAGCAGCACAGAAATGGGTGGACTCGTCGATTTCCAAGACGATCAACTGCCCCGAAGAGATCAGCTTCGAAGCCTTCAAGGACGTCTACATGGCGGCGTGGGACCAAGGCTGCAAGGGGTGCACGACCTACCGTCCGAACGCGGTCACGGGATCGGTCCTCTCGGTCTCCGAGAAGGAGGATCAAGCACCCGATGCCGACAAGGGCGCGGAGGTCGTCTACCTCTCCGAACCGCTCGACCGGCCTCAGTCGCTTGACGGGGCGACCTATAAGCTCAAGTGGCCCGACAGCGAGCACGCCATCTACATTACGATCAACGACATCGTTCAGGGCGGTGTACGGCGTCCCTTCGAGGTCTTCATCAACTCGAAAAACATGGAGCATTTCGCTTGGACGGTCGCGCTGACGCGGATGATCTCGGCGGTGTTCCGGCGTGGCGGCGACGTGTCCTTCGTGGTGGAGGAACTGAAGGCCGTCTTCGATCCGCGCGGTGGAGCCTGGATGCAGGGTCGCTACATCCCGTCGATCCTCGCGGCCATCGGCGGCGTGATCGAGCGCCACATGATCGCGATCGGGTTTCTTGAAGGCGAGGGCCTCGGGCTTAAGTCCGACCCGAAGTCGCAGGTGATGGCAGTTGGCGAAGCCCCGCGCGGCCCCGCTTGTCCGGCCTGCGGACAGTTTGGCATGCAGATGATCGAAGGTTGCCTGACATGCCCGAATTGCGGTCACTCGAAGTGCAGCTGAGCGCCTCAGGGATCAGCAAATATGGATACGAGGATAAAACTATCTAACGAGCGGATAAGTCTGCCAAAAAGCCGACAAAACCTTGCCAGCGGAAGCAAAGCTTGTGAAAAGACGCTTTAGACATCTGCTGTGGCGGGCCGAGTATTATCGGCCGCCATATGTGAACTTGTCTGGTTTGCCATCGCACAATTGAACGGGATCATAGCTTCTTCGCTCGTTGGTTACTCCTGCGGAGGGCGG
>CBDUOT010000167.1:0-5260 GCA_965368915.1 uncultured Rhodobacterales bacterium
GCAACCAACATGAGACCGTCGGCTTTTGTTTGGAAATCACACTCCGCTCGCGTCTTCTCACGCAGATATTGCCACGTGTGGTGCGCTTTGTTTCCGCCTGTCACGGGCACGCTATCGGAGGGGACAGTTAATTGGATTAAAAGGGATTTTCGCTTGAACGCGAGTTGCGAAAATCGGCTGGAACTTCACGCCAGCGTGCGATTTTTCCGCGAGGCCCATCGATCCGGGGTGCGCAGGCATGGTGTGCACTGACGAACATAGGCCCGGAGGCCCTATCGCCCCGGCAAATACTGAAGCAGGTTCGCCTTCGCGCCCAGTATATGTTGTCGCGTCAACACCCCCGCCAGCGCCGCATCGCCCTTTGCGCAGGCATCGAGAATCGCCTTGTGCTCTTCCGTCGCGCGGCGTGCGCCATTCGAAAGCGACAGCTGAGCCCGCAAGTGCCGGTCCACGCGATCCAGCGTCTTTTCGATGATGTCGAGGTGATAGGACAGTCCGCTCGCCCGGTAGAGATGGGTATGGAACTGGCGGTTCAGATCACCCCATTCCGACGGTTGCGTCGCCTTGTCGAACGCGTCGAGATAGCCGCGCGCCGTCTCGATCACCTTGTCGTCCATGTTCGGCACGGCTCGTTCGATCACGTGCCCTTCCAGAAGCGCGCGGAACTCCCAGATCTCGCTCGCCTCTGCGGGTGAAATGCCTGCAACGACCGCGCCCTTGAAGCGCTGCGTTTCAACCAGCCCCTGCTGCTCCAGCATGGTCAGGGCTTCGCGTACCGGGATGCGGCTGGTGTTGAACATCCGCGCGATCTCGTCCTGACGCAGCGGCGCGCCATCGGCAAGCTCACCTTCGATAATCGCCTTCTTCAGCGCCTCATAAATGATGGACGCCGCCGAGGCGGTGCGCCCGATGTCCACACTGTCGATTTTCACGCCGTTGTCCCTGCCTCGCAATCGTACTTGATTATTGTATCCAATATCCAGTATCCGAGTCACGCGGATTCTTTCGCACTGGCACGTTTAGGAAGGGGACAGGCAATGTGGCACGGCGTGATACCTGCGGTGACGACTAAGTTCACTGAGGACGACAAGCTCGATAAGGCCGAGATGGAGCGTTGCTTCGCGCTTCTGATGGAGGCGGGCTGCCACGGGCTGATCGCCTGCGGAACGCTCGGCGAAGGCAACATGCTGTCACCAGATGAGCGGCTTGAGGTTCTGAGGCTGTGCAAAGCCACAACAGGGTCTAAACCGGCATTATTGACGATTTCCGAAGCTGGCACGCGAGAGGCCTGCGACCTTGCCAAGCGCGCGGCCAAGGCAGGGGCGGACGGGCTGATGATCGTGCCCTCGCCGATCTACTTCACGAACCGCGATGAGACGATCGCGAATCTTCGGGCAATCGCCGCCGCCGGCGATCTTCCGGTGATGATCTATTCCAACCGTGTCGGCTATCGCGTCGATGTGACGCCCGACATGATGGCCGAGCTTGCCGACGACGCGCGTTTCGTCGCGATCAAGGAAAGCTCTGACGATATCCGCCGCACGACCGAGATCTTCAACGCCGTCGGCGACCGCTACGACGTCTTCACCGGCGTCGACAACCTCGCCTACGAGGCGCTCGTGATGGGCGCAGTCGGCTGGGTTGCGGGTCTCGTCACCGCCTTCCCGCGCGAAACCGTCGTGATCTACGAACTGATCCGGCAAGGTCGCCTGGCCGAAGCGCTGAGCATCTACCGTTGGTTCCGCCCGCTTCTCGACCTCGACGTCTCGACCTATCTTGTCCAACAGATCAAACTGGCCGAGGTCCACGCGATCGGATCAAACGACCGCGTCCGCGCACCGCGCCTGTCGCTTTCGGGCGAGCATAGGGCCAGGGTGGAGGCGATCGTAAAGGATGCCATCGCCGCAAGGCCCGACCTGCCGAACCTGTGAGGACACAAGATGACCGCCCGCCCCGACGTTCTGATCATTGGCGCGGGCGTCATCGGCCTGTCCATCGCGCATGAGGCGCTCGCGCGCGGGCTCTCGGTCAAGGTCATCGACCGCGAGGGCCCGGCAGCAGGGGCGTCCGCCGGAAACGCCGCGTCCTTCGCTTTCACCGAGATCCAGCCGCTCGCCTCCCCCGCGACGCTTCTGAAATCGCCGCGCTGGCTCATCGACCCGCTCGGTCCCCTGTCAATCCATCCGCGCTACGCGGCCCGGATTGCCCCATGGATGGCGCGTTTTGCGGCGGCGAGCCTGCCGCACAAGGTCGCGGCCTCAGTCACCGCGCAGGCGGCGCTTATGACCCTCGCGCGCACGCTCACGGAAGCGTTCATGACCGCGACCGGTACCCTTCCGATGCTGCGGCGGAACGGGCAGATCCAGGTCTTCGAGACAACAAGGGCCTTCGACGCCGCCCGGCGCGCCTGCGACGCTGCCGCGCGCCACGGCTTCATCTTCGACGACCTCGCCGGACCAGCGGCGATCGCCAAGGTTCAGCCCGGCCTCGACCCGCGCTTTGCCAACGCAATCTTCACGCCGGACTGGTGGTCGGTCGATGACCCAAAACTCTACGTCGAAGCATTGGCCGAGGAATTCCGCAAACGCGGCGGCGATCAGGAGATCACCGAGGCGCGCGCCATCAGCCGCGCTGGCCAGACGGCCGTGCTCACGACCGACGGAAGAAGGCTCGAAGCCGGCCGGATCGTGCTTGCCGCCGGGGCACATTCCCACCGCATCGCCCGCACCATCGGCGACCGCATCCCGCTTGAGGCCGAGCGGGGCTACAACACCACGCTGCCCGTGGACGCCTTCGATCTGCATTGCCACATCACCTTCGCCGAACACGGCTTCGTCGTGGCTCCGCTCTCCACCGGGGTCCGCGTCGGCGGCGCGGTGGAACTTGCAGGGCTCGAACTGCCGCCCAACTTCGCACGCTCTAAGGCGATGCTCCGCAAGGCCGCCGACTTCCTGCCGGGGATGAAGACCGAAGGCGGTCGCGAATGGATGGGCTTCCGCCCCTCACTGCCCGACACGCTGCCCGCAATCGGACAAAGCCCGCACGCACCCGAGGTCATCTACGCCTTCGGCCACGGCCACCTTGGCCTTACGCAATCCGCGGCGACCGCGCGGATCGTGGCGGACCTTCTGACCGGCACGCCGCCGCCCATCGACCTGACCGCCTTCGCGCCGAACCGCTTCCGGGGCCTGATATGACCAACCACACCTTCCTCTGCATCGACGGCCATACCTGCGGCAACCCGGTACGCCTCGTCACCGGAGGCGCGCCGCAGTTGCAGGGCAACACGATGCTCGAACGCCGGGCGCATTTCCTTGCCGAATATGACTGGATCCGCACCGGCCTCATGTTCGAACCGCGCGGCCATGACCAGATGTCCGGCTCGATCCTCTATCCGCCCACGCGCGAAGACTGCGATATCGGTGTTCTATTCATTGAAACTTCGGGCTGCCTGCCGATGTGCGGCCACGGAACGATCGGCACCGTCACGACGGCCATAGAGAATGGCCTCGTCACGCCCAGGACACCCGGCACCTTGCGCCTCGATACCCCCGCAGGTCTGGTCGTCGCGGAATACCGGCAAGAGGGCCGCTTCGTCGAGGAAGTGCGCCTGACCAACGTTCCCGCCTTCCTCTACGCCGAAGGGCTGACGGCCGAGGTTGATGGCCTCGGCGATATCACGGTCGACGTCGCCTATGGCGGCAATTTCTACGCCATCGTCGAGCCGCAAAGGAACTTCCGCGACATCGCCGACCACCGCGCGATCGACCTTGTCGGGTGGAGCCCGAAACTCCGCGCGGCGCTCAACGAAAAATACAGCTTCACACACCCGGAAAAGCCGGAGATCGCTGGCCTTTCCCACATCCTTTGGACCGGCGCGCCGACGCATCCCGAGGCCACTGCGCGCAACGCCGTCTTCTACGGCGACAAGGCTATCGACCGGTCGCCCTGTGGCACCGGCACCTCGGCCCGCATGGCGCATCGGGCGGCGAAGGGGCGGTTGAAGGAGGGTGAGGAGTTCGTCCACGAAAGCATCATCGGATCGCTCTTCAAAGGCCGGATTGAGGGCCAGACCAAGGTTGGCGATCGTGACGCGATCATACCCTCCATCGCTGGCTGGGCGCGTGTGACGGGCTTCAACACCATCTTTATCGACGACCGCGATCCCTTCGCCCATGGTTTCGTCGTGACCTGAGAGGCGTAAGATGCGCACAACAAAAACCATCCACGTCATCTCCGCCCACGCCGAAGGCGAGGTCGGCGACGTCATCGTGGGCGGCGTCGCGCCCCCTCCGGGTGAAACCCTCTGGGACCAACGCCGGTTCATCGCCGAAGACGGCGCGCTCCGCGACTTCATGCTGAACGAACCCCGCGGCGGCGTCTTTCGACACGTGAACCTCTTGGTGCCGCCGAAGCACCCTGACGCGCAGATGGGTTTCATCATCATGGAGCCCGAGGATACGCCGCCCATGTCCGGTTCGAACTCGATCTGCGTCGCGACCGTGCTCCTCGACTCGGGCATCCTGCCGATGACCGAACCCGTCACCGAGCTGACGCTCGAAGCGCCGGGCGGCCTCGTCCGCGTCCGCGCCGACTGCCGGAATGGCAAGGCCGAACGCATCACGGTCAGGAACCTGCCCTCCTTCGCCGACCGGCTCGACGCCAAGCTGGAGGTCGGGGGGATTGGAACCCTGACCGTCGATACCGCCTTTGGGGGGGACAGCTTCGTCACTGTCGACGCCGCCGCACTGGGCATTCAGATCACGCCTGACGAGGCGCGCGACATCGCAAGGCTCGGCGTGCGGATCACCGACGCGGCCAACGCGCAGCTTGGTTTTTCGCATCCCGAACGCACGGACTGGGACCACATCTCCTTTTGCCTCTTCGCCGGTCCGCTCGAACGGTCCGAAACCGGCCTCACCGCCCGCTCTGCCGTCGCGATCCAGCCTGGCAAGGTCGACCGCTCGCCCACAGGCACCGGCGTCTCGGCCCGGATGGCTGTCCTGCACGCGAAAGGGCTGATGGCGGAAGGTCAGACACTGACCGCGCGCTCGATCATCGACAGTGAGTTCACCGGCCGGATCGCGGCACTGACCGCGGTCGCCGGACGCCCCGCCATCATTCCCGAAATCTCCGGACGCGGCTGGATCACTGGTACGCATCAGCACATGCTCGAGCCATCCGACCCGTGGCCGGGCGGTTACCGCCTGTCCGACACCTGGGGCGCGGGAGACTGAGTCGGCGGCCTTCAGGCCAAACG
>CBDUOT010000168.1:0-5227 GCA_965368915.1 uncultured Rhodobacterales bacterium
GCCGCATTGGCCATGTTCTCATCGACCATCTCGGTGACACCAAAGGCTGCATCTGCCGCGCTCATGCCAAGGCGCACGGCCAGTTTTTCCGTGACCGCGGTTTCCGACGCTATGGTCGACAGCGGGATCGCACCGCCCGCGAAGTTGTCGGGATCAAGACGACCAAGCAGCAGGTTGGCATCGGTCACGGTTGGCTCTTCACCGCCACGGCCGTAGCAGGCCGGGCCGGGCTCCGAGCCCGCCGAACGCGGGCCGACCTGAATGCGGCCCAGCGAGTCGATCGACGCGATCGACCCGCCACCTGCGCCAATCTCGACCATCTCGACCACCGGCGTCGAAACTGTCATGCCCGAACCCTTCTTGAACCGGTAGGTACGGGCGACTTCGAAGGTGTTGCCGGTCTTGGGTTCGCCATTCTCGATCAGGCAGATCTTGGCCGTCGTGCCGCCCATATCGAAGGACAGCACAGAGTCCAGCCCATGACCGCGGGCAAAATCGGCCGCGAAAATGGCGCCGCCCGCAGGACCGGATTCGAGCAGGCGGACGGGCTGTTCCGCGGCGGAGTCGACCGAGATCAGGCCACCGCCCGAATGCAGCATGAACACCGGGGCCTCCACGCCCGCTTCTTTCAACCGGACAACGAGGCGGCCCAGGTAGTCGGCCACCTGCGGCTGCACATAGGCGTTCGCGATCACTGTATTGAAGCGCGGCAGTTCGCGCATCTGGGGCGAGATTACCGACGAGATCGAGATCGACAGGTCTGGTGCTGCGGCGCGCAACGCATCGGCCATCTGCACCTCGTGAGCGTCGTTGGCGTAGGCATGGATCAAGCCGATGGCAACCGCTTCATAATCCCCTGCCAGAACAGTCTGCACCATCTGGTCGACGTCGCCCGCGTCCAGCGGCAGCAGAACCTCGCCGCTTGGGCCCATTCGTTCGTTCAGGGTCAGGCGATGCTCGCGGGGCACCAGCGGCTTGGGCAGGGTCAGGTTCAGATCATATTGTTCGAACCGGTTTTCCGAGCGCATCTCTATGACATCGCGGAACCCCTCGGTGGTGATGAACGCGAGCTTGGCACCGCGCCTTTCGATCAGCGCGTTGGTGACCAACGTGGTGCCGTGGATCACTTGACCGATCTCTGAAAGCGCCAGCCCGGCCTGTTCCGCAGCAATGCCGATACCGTCCAGAATGGCCTGTTCCGGGTGCGTATAATTGGTCAGCACCTTGCAGGTGGACAGGCCCCCGGCATGAGACAGTGCGACATCGGTGAAAGTACCGCCAATATCCACGCCGACGCGGTTCATGGGTATGCTCATGGATCAGATCGCCTTGAGGACTTGGTTGGCGTTAAACGCGGTTTGGTAAATCCGCGAAACGATGGGCGCCGAGGGTATCGCCTTAAGAGCGGTCATCGGCAAGGGCAGATCGGCAGGGTCCATGCCTGTTAATAGCCCGGCCATAGCCTTGCCGAAAATGGTTCCGGTGGTGATGCCGCGTCCGTTGTAGCCGATCGGCGTGAACAGGTTCTGGTGCAACTGGTGGACGCGCGGCAGATGGTCGGGTGTCATGGCGATCTGGCCGTGCCAGGCCTGCTCGAACTCGACCGGACCAAGTGCCGGAAAAATGCGCGCGATCTTCTTTCGCGCCCAGCGGTGCGACAGCCCGCGATCCTTGGTGCCGACCACCTTGCACATCGAGTCAACAAGCAATCGATTGAAGGTGTCGCGGTATAGTCCGGCTCCAAGGCCGAAGCATCCCATAGTGAAACGGCATCGGATGCAGTCATGTGCTGTGTCTCTCCGAGTTGCTGCGCCAGCTTCATCCGAAAGCTTGCAGCACCCCACAAATCGTGTCAACATACGTAATCTATGTTTCATATATCGGCACAATTGTCGTGGTTTCGGATATCGTTCATTCGCGCGAACGACAGCGCAGCTGCTACTTTCCAGGCAGCTTCCATTCGCCTCACCGAGTGATCGCTCTGTGGGTTGATCCCAAAAGGCCGTGTTTCAAGAAAAGACGGCTTGTACGGCCTAACCGCGGCCCAGTTTCGCCGAGACGGAGCGGGCCGCATGCGACACGAGCCCGCCGTATCTTTCTTCTCCACCTTCGGGCAGGCTGATATCGGGCAGTGATATCCCCAAGGCCGCGACCGGTTCACCGCTAGGCAGCGTGATGGCGGCGCCAAAACTCAGAATGCGGTCCCGGAACTCACCGGTGTCAAATGCATACCCGCGTTTGATTGTCGCCTTGATATCAGCGTCAAGCGCTGCAAGATCTGTGATCGTCTTGTCGGTATGGTGGGTCAGTGCCCCGCTGACCTGATCCCGAAGCCTTTCATAATCCGCTGCCAGAATTGCCTTGCCCGTCCCGACACAATGCAAAGGCGCGGTGCCGCCAACGGCATTCCAGGACCGGATCGGTTTCTGACTGTCGACCTTGTCGATGTAGACCACTGAAAGATTTTCCCGCACCGCCAGATACACGGCCTCTCCGGTTTCATTCGAAAGGTACGTCAGTTCGGGCGCTGCCAGTTCACGCAGGTTCAGGTTCCCGACCGAGGCCCGCCCAACACGCCATGTCTTGAGGGTCGCGGCATATGTCTTGTCCGGGAGGTGCTGCACATAGCCAAGGGTTACCAATGTCTGCAAAAGACGGAACGTGTTGGACTTGGTCAGGCCCAGTTCCTTTGACAGCTCCGTGACCCCCTTGCTCTGCTGCGATCCGGCAAGGTTTTCCAGTATGGACAGACCTTTGGACAGGGTAGAGTCGACCTTGGGTTCTTTCGGAGCCTCTGAATTCATCGTGTTCCCGATCCTTTTTTTCATAGGTACCAGCTACGACTCGGGTTCGAAAGGCGGGGGATCATGCGCCTCGACCGGAGGCGGAGTGCCTTCGAAACGCCGAAGTTCCACGAGCGCGGAGTGCGCCGCCGGGCTTTGAGTCAGCGAGGATGTGCGCAGATCGTGGGTCAGGACGTTGGGATTGCCGTGGCGATCTCTGGCCTGAGGCGCGGCAAAGTCGGGATCGAACCAGGCGCCGGTCCAGAGGAACACGCATCCGATCTGGATCTCGTCCGTAATGCGCGCGCCGGCCAGACAGCGCCCGCGCGCGTTAAAAAGCTCCACCACATCGCCGTCGGCAATGCCGCGCTGACGGGCATCCTCGGGGTGGATCAGCACCGGTTCGCGCCCGGCGACTTTGTAGCTCATGCTATAGGCGCCATTATCAAGCTGGCTGTGAAGCCGTGTCCTGGGCTGACCGGAGAGCAAGAAGAGTGGGAAGTCCCTGCCCTGTCTCGCAGCCTGATCCCGCGGCGGAAACCATGTCGCGTGACCATCGCAGTCAGACAAGTCGAAGCCGGCAATCGTCTCAGAGAAAAGCTCGATCCGACCGCTTGGCGTGGGCAATGCATGCGCCACCGGGTCTTCGCGATAGTCAGCCAGGAACACCTGATCCGGGCTTGGATCCGGCAGATAGATGACGTCACCGGCGATGAAGTCATCCCACTCTGGCAGATCGCACCCGGCCTCCCGCCCTCGTGTGCGGGTTATCTCCCAGATGTGCCGCAGCCAATCGTCGGCGGACCTTCCTTCGGTGAATGCCTCGGCAGTGCCCAGCCTCGCTGCGAGATCCGCGTAAATGTCGTACTCAATTCGCGCCTCGCCAATCGGTGAAACGAGTTGTGGCATCGGGACCAATCCATTGTCGGACTTGCCAGCGCCGAAATCCGTGCGTTCCTGCGCGGCGGCCACGGGCAACACGATATCGGCGTGGCGGGCGGTCGCCGTCCAGTTCACCTCGTTCACGATGATCGTCTCGGGCCGCTGAAAGGCATCGTGCAGCCGGTTCAGATCCTGATGGTGATGGAACGGATTGCCCCCGGCCCACCAGACCAGCCGTGCATCGGGGAAGGTCAAGGTTTGACCCTGATAGCTGAACGTCCCGCCGGGGTGCAGCAGCATCTCGCTGATCATCGCGACGGGAATGAAGTCGCGGACGGGGTTTTGGCCCTGCGGCAGCGTTCCCCAGCGGAAAAGACGTTCGATATTGCCGATATTGGCATTCACGCCATAGCCCACCGTGTAGCCCCCGCCCGGCAAGCCGATCTGGCCAAGCATCGCGGCAAGGGTCACGGCCATCCACATGGGCTGCTCGCCAAAGTCGGCGCGCTGGACACCTGCGGCCACGCTGATCATTGTCCGGCCCGCGGCCATGCGCCGGGCCAGATCGCGGACCACATCCGTGTCCACGCCGGTCAATTCTGAGGCCCATTCCGCGTCCTTTGGCTGGCCATCCGTCGCGCCGAGCAGGTATGCCTCGACCTTGTCGAAACCGACCGTGTAGCGCTGCAGGAAGCCCTCGTCATGGAGGCCCTCGGTCAGGAGTGTATGTGCCAGCCCCATCATCAGCGCCGTATCGCTCCCGGGCCGGACCGGCATCCACTGTGCATTCAGAGCGGCCAGCGCATCGCTCCTCAGCGGGCTGATATTGACGAACGAAACGCCCGCCTTGGCGCATTCCTGAAAGTTGTCAGTCGCACGATGCCTGACAACGCCACCATCGCTCACTTGCGTGTTTCGCAGCGCGATCCCACCGAACATCACCACCAGATCGCTGTGCCGCGCGATGACCGGCCAGCGCGTTGCCTGTGCCACATGGGATCGGAACGACCCGACGATATGCGGCATCAAACCTAGTGCCGCGTTGTAGCTGTAGTTTCCTTCGGACCGCACGAAACCGCCGATACCGTTCAGGAACCGCTTGAGCTGGCTCTGGGCGTGGTGGAAACGCCCCGCACTGGACCAGCCGTATGAGCCGGCGAAGATGCCGGCATTGCCGTGGGTCTTGCGCACTCGGGTCAACTCTACAGCGATCAGATCAAGCGCGCGATCCCAACTGACCTCGACAAAGCTGTCCCGCCCGCGCGGCACGGCGCCGGGACGTCCCGCAAGCCAGCTTTTGCGAATGGCTGGGCGGCGCACTCGGGCGCGCCCATGCAGGCTACCAGGAATGTTGCCGTTTATGGGCGAGGCCGCCGGATCGTCTGGATGACCGTCGACACTGACAATGCGACCGTCCTCGATAGTGGCGACGCCGACACCCCAGTGACTCGCGGTCAGTTTCTTCTGGTGCTTACTCATGCGTTTCGCATACGTTCTGGCATATAAAACATATATTCCGCATGCTGACACAGTCTTGCATCACTGTCATCCTCTAAGTCCCG
>CBDUOT010000169.1:0-5175 GCA_965368915.1 uncultured Rhodobacterales bacterium
GTCTATAGCCCCGCGATGACCGATTTCATCTTCATGGTGAAGGACACGTCCTACATGTTCGTCACCGGACCCGACGTGGTGAAAACGGTGACCAACGAGATCGTCACCGCCGAGGAACTGGGTGGAGCGTCCACGCACACGAAGAAATCCTCCGTCGCGGACGGCGCTTTCGAGAACGACGTCGAAGCGCTGGTCGAGATTCGACGGCTGGTCGATTTCCTTCCGCTCAACAACCGTGAAAAGGCGCCGACGCGGCCCTTCTTCGACGATGTCGCGCGGGTCGAGGACAGCCTCGACACCCTGATCCCCGAGAACCCGAACCAGCCTTACGATATGAAGGAGTTGATCCTGAAGGTCGCTGACGAGGGTGACTTTTACGAGATCCAGAAGGATTACGCGTCCAACATCATCACCGGCTTCATCCGGCTGGAAGGGCAGACGGTGGGCGTCGTGGCAAACCAGCCGACGGTGCTGGCCGGCTGTCTCGATATCGACAGCAGCCGCAAGGCCGCGCGTTTCGTGCGCTTCTGTGACGCGTTCGAAATTCCGATCCTGACCTTCGTCGATGTGCCGGGCTTCCTGCCGGGCACTGGTCAGGAATTTGGCGGCGTCATCAAGCACGGCGCGAAGCTTCTGTTCGCCTATGGCGAAGCGACCGTTCCGAAGGTCACCGTCATCACGCGCAAGGCGTATGGCGGGGCCTACGACGTTATGGCCTCAAAACATCTCAGGGGCGATTTCAACTATGCTTGGCCCACCGCCGAGATCGCGGTGATGGGGGCCAAAGGCGCGGTTGAGATCCTCTATCGCTCCGAACTTGACGACAAGGACAAGATCGCGGCGCGCACGAAGGACTATGAGGACCGCTTCGCAAACCCCTTCGTGGCGGCGGAAAAGGGTTTCATCGACGAGGTGATCATGCCTCATTCCACGCGAAAGCGCGTCGCGCGCGCGTTTGCGTCGCTTCGAACGAAGAAGCTTTCGAACCCATGGAAGAAGCACGACAACATTCCGTTGTGAGGTGGGATCGACAGGTGGAGGTGTCATGCTGAGGCGTATGGATAAAGGGCCTGCGGACAGATGATCCGCTGGGCCGTGGCCATCGCGGGGGTTGTCGGGATCGCGCTCTTGCTCGTGCTTTGGCTCGTGCCGGGTGGGCGCGAGGACGATGCTCCTGCCGAAATGGCAGACGGCATCGCCGTGCCATCGGGGCAGGAGGTGAGCTTTGTCGACACCGTAACGAACGCTCCCGGGGCGCTGGGGCTGACGGTCCGCTTCCGCTTCCTCGCCCCTGGCATCGCGCGCGGAACCGGAACGATCAGCGCGGAAGTTGCACAGGAAGACATGGCGCATCTATGCGAAACCTACGCCTTACCGCGCCTCGCATCGACCGGGCCGCGTCCCGAGCAGGTCGTGATCTCGCTGATGGACCGATTGGTGCCGTTCGGCGAGCGCGATCCGGAGGCGACACAGTATTTCGAGGCGTACCGCGTCGAAGGCGGGGCCTGCATCTGGGAGGGATTCTGATGAGTCCACAAAATCTTGCGGCCCGCTTGAATAGTCTGCGTGCAGGTGATGCCGCCCGGCCACATGTTCCAAACTTGCTTGGGCCCAGATGTGCCGGTGTCGGGGCATCCGCTATGATGCGCGCCGGCGGCTACCATAAAGCCGTTTCGGATACGAATCGGCGGCCGGATGCGGAGACCCGCCCGTTCGCCCAATTGAGCAGGAGTGTATCATGTCGAAAAAAGCGCTCTACGCGTGCGTTCTCGTCGCTGTTGTGGCGGCATGTGCCAAGAAAGAAGAAACGGTGTACGTGGAAGAACCCGTCACCGCTGAACCGGTTTACACCGGTAAGTACAAGTAAGTTTCGTCGGCCGGTCTGCCATTGCGGACCGGCCGCACCCAACGCGCCGCGCCCAGAGGCGGGAGGCGCGCCATGCTGAAGCACCGCGGCTTTCCTGGCCGCCTTCCCGGCACCGACTACCAGTTCACGATCCGTCGCGGGAACCCCAAGGGGGTGACCAAGATTGTTATGCGCGAACGGTACCGTGACCGCGCGCCCGCGGACCGGCGCGCCGATCTGGCATTCATGGCGGCACTTTGGGACAATTTCGGCGAGGAACCCTTCGAACGCGGCAATCTCGATGCCGGGCGCCTTTCGTGGCTGTTCGGCCGCGAAGTGATTCCAGCAGAAGAGCCGTTCGACCCTGAAAGCTATGAAGCGCTTCTAAAAATCGACGTAGCCAAGGCGCGCGCGGCCTTTCCCGACGCGTTCGAGGGGTAGGCTAGGCATGTTCTCGCGCAATCAGGACGTGTTTGGGCGCAATTCTGCCGATCGTTTCCACATCGGAAACTTTGGGTTTGCGCCAAAGGTCACTGGCCCGCATGTTGATGACGGGGCGTCACCCTACAGCAAGCATTGCGCCCCGATTTGTCAAAACCGTTACCCTTCCCCTTCTCTATGGCCTGGCCCCTTGTGGGTCAGGCCGCCTTTCTTTGTCGCCATGGCCCTGTCCGAGCCGCACTTTCGCGCTGCTCGGCAAAGTCGTGCCGAGCCCACAAAATCACGCCGAATTCACTTTTCTGCGGCGGGCTTTTGGCTAGACTGCGCCGCAATAACAACCTCTCTAGAAGGAAGAGCAGTATGCGGTTCACAAAAATCATTCTCGCCGTGGCATTCGTGGGTTCGCTCGCCGGATGTCTCGACAACGACGCCGAGCGCGGTGTGGCCGGCGCGGCTGCCGGTGCGCTCATCGCGGACGCAACCGATAACAGCGCTGTCACCGGCGCGATCATCGGTGGTGCGGCCGGCGTCTTCTGCGACGACGCGGGCGTTTGCCGCTAATCACCTGAACCGGACTGCATCGCGGTCCGTCAGAACACGAAATGGAGCCATCGGGGCAGTGCGCCCTGATGGCTTTTTTTGTTTTTCCAACGGGGCCGACACCCGGCGGACAGAAGAAGAGGGACGGAAATGTTCAAGAAGATCCTGATCGCGAACCGGGGCGAGATCGCGTGCCGGGTTATCAAGTCCGCACGGAAAATGGGGATCGCGACGGTCGCGGTCTATTCTGATGCTGATCGCAGCGCGCTGCATGTAAAGATGGCCGATGAAGCGATCCATATCGGCCCGCCGCCTGCAAACCAGTCCTACATCGTGATCGACAAGATCATGGATGCAATCCGCCAGACCGGTGCCGAGGCCGTTCATCCCGGATATGGTTTTCTAAGTGAAAACATGAAGTTTGCCGAGGCTCTTGAGAAGGAGGGCGTCGTCTTCGTCGGCCCGCCAAGCCCGGCGATCGAAGCTATGGGCGACAAGATCACCTCGAAGAAGCTTGCGCAGGAAGCGGGCGTGTCGACTGTGCCGGGCTACATGGGCCTGATCGGGGACGCCGAAGAAGCGGTCAAGATCAGCAACGAAATCGGCTATCCTGTGATGATCAAGGCGTCCGCCGGTGGCGGTGGCAAGGGAATGCGCATTGCCTGGAACGACGAAGAGGCGCGCGACGGCTTCCAGTCCTCGAAGAACGAAGCGGCATCGTCCTTCGGCGACGACCGTATCTTCATCGAAAAGTTCGTAACCCAGCCGCGCCATATCGAAATCCAGGTGCTGGCCGACAAGCATGGCAACTGCGTCTACCTTCACGAACGCGAATGCTCGATCCAGCGGCGGAATCAGAAGGTAATCGAAGAAGCGCCGTCGCCGTTCCTTGATGAAGCCACCCGGAAGGCTATGGGCGAACAGGCCTGCGCCCTTGCCAAGGCCGTCGGCTATACCAGCGCAGGGACGGTCGAGTTCATCGTCGACGGCGACAAGAACTTCTACTTCCTCGAAATGAACACGCGTCTGCAGGTTGAACACCCGGTGACCGAGTTGATCACCGGTGTCGACCTGGTCGAACAGATGATCCGCGTCGCGGCTGGTGAGAAGTTGCCGTTTGCCCAGAAGGATCTGAAGATCAACGGCTGGGCGATCGAAAGCCGGCTTTACGCCGAAGATCCCTACCGCAACTTCCTGCCGTCGATCGGGCGGCTCACGCGTTACCGCCCGCCAGAGGAAACGGTCGCCGATCATGCGATCGTTCGAAACGACACGGGCGTCTATGAAGGCGGCGAAATCTCGATGTACTACGACCCGATGATCGCCAAGCTCTGCACCTGGGCCCCGAACCGTGCCGAGGCAGTCGAGGCGATGCGGGTCGCGCTCGATGCGTTCGAGGTTGAGGGGATCGGACACAACCTGCCGTTTCTTTCGGCCGTGATGGATCATCCGCGCTTTGTCGAAGGGGCGATCACGACCGCGTTCATCGCCGAAGAATACCCTGACGGTTTCCAAGGCGTGACGCTGCCGAAGGGCCAGCTTCGCAAGGTCGTCGCTGCGGCGGCGGCGATGAACCGGGTGGCCGAGATTAGGCGCACACGGATCACTGGAAGGCTCGGCAATCACGAACGCCATGTGGGCGATGATTGGGTCGTGTCGATCCAGGATGAGGAAGTCACCGTCAAGATCGCCGCGGACCGCGAGGGGGCGACGGTTCATTTCGATGACGGCACCGCTCACCGCGTGACCTCGGACTGGACGCCGGGCCAGTCGCTCGCGCGGCTTCAGGTGGATGGCGAACCGGTCGTCCTTAAGGTCGACAAGATCGCCGCCGGTCAGCGTATTCGCACGCGCGGCGCCGATTTGAAGGTCTATGTCCGCACGCCACGCCAGGCAGAGCTCGCCCGTCTCATGCCCGAGAAGGTGGCACCCGACACTTCGAAGTACCTGCTTTGCCCGATGCCCGGCCTGATCATGAAGATCTCGGTCGAGGAGGGGCAGGAAGTGCAGGAAGGACAGGCACTTGCCACTGTCGAGGCGATGAAGATGGAAAACATCCTGCGCGCCGAGAAGAAGGGTGTCGTGAAGAAGATCGCGGCCGAACCGGGCGCGAGCCTGAAGGTCGACGATGTGATCATGGAGTTCGAGTGAGGCTCTGACGGCATGGATCTGATCCTGCATCTCGGTGTTCACCGGACCGGCTCGACGGCGCTTCAGCGCATGCTGAACAGGGCTTCGGCTGAGCTGGAGGCCGCCGGTGTGCGGTTCTGGGGACCGCAGGTGATGAGGATCGGGCATCTTCGCGATTTCGTCCCCTCCGTAGCGCGAGCGCGCGATGACTCTGCAGC
>CBDUOT010000170.1:0-5001 GCA_965368915.1 uncultured Rhodobacterales bacterium
CACGGTCGTGGTCTCTTGATCTGGCCGGGAAGCCGTCCGGCGCGTTCACGGAGCCTGCCCCTTGCGACCTGTCGCCATCTTGGCCCTTTTGCTTTCGGCGCTCCCCGCCTACGGCGAGGGATGGGCGATGCGGCCGGGTGACGTTCCCCTGTCGGAGGCGGATCTTGACACGCTTCTCTCTGGTCAGCCGGTCCGTTTCTATGACGGCGGCCGGTCGGAATATGGGCCGGAAGACACCTACGCCTATGTCTATTCGAACGAGGACCGCGCCGAAGGACATTATCGCGTGAATGCGGACGGGTCGGTCTGCATCGATTTCGTCAATGGGTTCTCTCGATGCGATCTCTATGTTCGCAACGGTGCACGCGTCCTTTTGATCGATCAGAAAGGCGACCGCTTCCCGCTGATGCCTCAGGGGTAGGGGCCTGCCAGTTCATGGCGCGAGGAGCTTGCGGAAGAGCGTGTCGAGAAAGCCCTGTGCCTCGCCGTAAGGATCGTGCCCTTCACCAAGCACCGCGCGGACCTGCACGTCGAAGTCCGCATAGTGCTGGGTGAGCGCCCAGATCGAGAAGATCAGGTGGTGCGGAGGCAAATCGGCGATGCGCCCCTCTTTCGACCAGCGCCGCAGCACCTCGGCTTTCTCATCGACCAGCGTCTTCAGGTCGCCCTCCAGCGCCGCCTCGATGCGCGGTGCGCCCTGTAGGATCTCGTTCGCAAACAGCCTGCTCTCGCGCGGATAGTCCCGACTGAGTTCAAGTTTGCGCCGCACATAACCCAGCACTTCGCTGATCGGGTCGCCTGCGGCGTCGAGCGCATGCAAAGGCGCTAGCCATGTGTCCATGAGCGTGGACAGCAGCGTCACGTGTATCGCCTCTTTCGAGGGGAAATAGTAAAGCAGATTGGGCTTCGACAGCCCCGCCACTTCGGCGATCTGGTCCAGTGTCGCTCCGCGAAAGCCATGCTGGGAAAAGACGTCGAGGGCGGCGTCCAGGATGGTTTGCCGGTTCTTCTGCTGGATGCGGGTCAGTGGCCGGTCGGTCTTGGCCTGCCCTTCTTCGCGAGCGCTGGTCATGAAGTTCTGCTAGCCTGCCCCCGCGATCCGGTCAAACGGCAATTCGCGTAAGGAGTTTGCTACGACTTCAGGCAGGATGGGCTTCTTGCAGCTCCATCGCGACTCTCGTCTCGTCCGACTTTGGAGCGGTCGGGGAGGTCACAACTTCGATCGCAGGTTTCGTTGCACGAAAGACGAGATACTCGCGCCGCCGTTCTGCGAAGTCTCGATAGATCCAGGAGTCGCGTGTTCCCGCCCAAAGTTGAGCCAGTCGGCGCGTTCCCCATGGAAAGCGCGCCTGAATTTCGCGTAGCCGTCGGTCGTTGTCCAGATCGAGGCCTCGCACGATGTTGTGCGTAATGTCGTGCACCTCTTCCAGACGGAAGCCCGCCGCCGCGATTTCCGCTTCGACCGCAAGCCGTGTCAGGCGTGGATCGCTGCCGGTCGGCGTGAAATCGGCTAGAAGAAGCTGACCGCCGGGGCGCACCACGCGGTGCGCTTCGCTGATGAAGGCGCTTCGGTCGGGGTAGCAGTGTGTGCTTTCGACACTCAGTACGACGTCAAAGGCAGAAACCGTGAAAGGAAGCTCCATCGCGTCGCCGCGCACGAAGCCAAGCCCCGGTGTCTCACCATAGAGCTTTTGACAAAATGCGATGACGTTTCGGCAAAGATCACAGCCAACCGTCGCGGCGGGCCGCATCTGACGATGGACATAGGCCGCGCCGCCCCCGCGTCCGGATCCGACGTCCAGTACGCTGAGCCCTTTCAGATCGGTCAATGTCGCAACCGCGTGGTAGAGTTGGACGCAGTACCTTTCTGCTTCTTCCTCGGGTGACAGCGGCGGTTCGTTCTGCGCATCGTCAAATGCGAAGCCGTAGTTCATGAACCGCAAGTCGGTGTCGTTGCGGAACTTCCAGGCAATGAGCTCATAGAGGATTTTCGCCCGGGAGCCGAAGAAAACCCTCCGCCCTTCCAGGCGCTCAATCGAAATATTCACAAGCAACACTGTCCCATTGTTTTCATTTTTCTGACAATCGAGTGAAGTTTTCGCTGCGTCAACTACCCCGCATCGCAATATGCGAACGCCGTGGCGAAAAGGACCACGTCTTTCCCGGAGAGGTTTCCTAAGGGAGGGGATCACTCTCCCGCTGGATGAAAGCGGGGCGCTTGACCTCAATCAACCAAAGAAAATCTGGAGCGAATAATGTTTTTCATGATTGTTCGCCAAGCTGTGAGGGGCAGAATATGAGTGCAGGGTGCTTGTATGCAGTAGCTTTGGCTGCGGCACTTCTTGCGCCGGTCTCTGCGGTGGCCTCGCAGGATCAGACTTGTGAAGATCCGATGATCCGGGTCGATGTCGCCGACGACGGGATCGCCCGGCGCGCCTGTGAGGCGGTCGCACGAACCAAGTCGATGCTCGCGGCCTGCGATATTCATCAACGTACCCCGATTGTGATTACTGTGGTTGAGCAGGCCAACCATCCGCAGTTCGGTGACTGCCTCGGTTTCTACGATGTCAAAAGCTCATGTCTGCATGTTACCGCTCCGGGGCGCTATCCCGAATTGCTTGGCGAGAAGGATGCAAGGCGCAGTCTTCCGCCAGAGGTGGTGTTCGAGTCGCTCATCGTCCACGAGATGGTTCATGTGTTGGTCGAGCAGAATGATGTAAATGTCTATGTCAGCCCGGCCGAGCACGAATTCATGGCGAGTGGTTTCGAGATGCAGTCGCTTGCCCCGAAGTTTCGCGAGATCCTGCTCGAAGCCGACCCCGTGGCACCGGGTGGCTCGATGGATCTAGTGAATCTTGGGATTTACATACTTGCACCGCGGGTGTTCGCCAACAATGCCTGGCGCATCCAGGAAGCTCAGGAGGGCGTTTGCGCCATTCCACACGCAATTATGGAAGGCGAGAACGTATTTCCGGGGCGTTGATCGCGCCTCTGCGTCTTTCGCTGGGTCAGCACGCGTTGCCGACCGCTCCGATCCCCTTCAGGATGATCGACTTGACGCTTTCCTTCGCCTCGGCCCATTGCCTATCCGTCAGGGGCTTCCCGCCGTTCAGCGTTTCGATCTGGTGGCCGAAGTCGGCATAGTGCTGCGTTGTCGCCCACAGCATGTAGAGCAGGTGATGCGGGTCGACCTGTGCCATCTTGCCTTCGTGGATCCAGCGGCGGATCACGCGGGCGCGGCCTTCGGTCCAGTCTCTGAGTGTCGTTTCCAGATAATCCTGGATGACCGGTGCGCCGTGCATGACTTCGGAAGCCCAGACCTTGGACCCGAAGGGGTGGCGGCGCGAGATCTCCATCTTCGCGTCGATATAGGCACCGATCCCCTCGACCGGGCCGGGGGCGTTGTCGAAGACATCCGCCGCGTGAAGCCAAATCTCGAAGATCTGCTGAACGACTTTCCGGTAAAGCTCTTCCTTGGTCGCGAAGTAGTAGTGCAGGTTCGCCTTGGGCAGCCCCGCCATGTCGGCGATCAGCTGCATGGTCGCGCCGCCGAAGCCCGCCTCGGCGAACACTTTTTCGGCAGCAACCAGAATAACCCGCTCATTTTCACGGCGGATTGCGTTTCTCTTCGTGAGGCGTTCGGGTGCGGTCATTACCTTCGAAATTTTCGTTGACCGGTTGGTCAGGCTGTGATGCTCTCAACCTTGACCATACGGTCAGGAAACGAGTCGTCGCAAGGGGCATGAAGACCCCGAAATGAGACCGACAGGAGGATGATATGCCCGCACCCGGAGAGAACCTCAGGATCAATAGCGCGCGCCTCTGGGACTCGATCATGGACATGGCCAAGATCGGACCCGGTGTGGCGGGCGGCAACAACCGCCAGACGCTGACGGACGATGATGCCAAGGGGCGCGCCCTGTTCCAGAAATGGTGCGAGGCGGCGGGCATGACGATGGGCGTCGACAAGATGGGATCCATGTTCGCGACCCGCCCCGGTGAGGATCCGGACGCGCTGCCGGTTTACATGGGGTCGCATCTGGATACGCAGCCGACGGGCGGGAAATACGACGGGGTTCTGGGCGTCCTTGGTGCGCTCGAAGCGGTTCGCACCATGAACGACCTCGGCATCAAGACGAAGCACCCGATCGTTGTCGTCAACTGGACGAACGAGGAAGGGACGCGCTTTGCCCCCGCGATGCTGGCCAGCGGGGTCTTCGCGGGCAAACATGACCTTGAATGGGCTTATGGGCGTCAGGACCACGACGGCAAGACCTTCGGCGATGAATTGAAGCGCATCGGCTGGATCGGCGACGAGGACGTCGGCGCGCGCAAGATGCATGCGCTCTTTGAACTCCACATCGAACAGGGCCCGATCCTGGAGGCCGAAGGCAAGGACATTGGCGTCGTCACCCACGGTCAGGGCCTGCGCTGGATCGAATGCACCGTGACGGGGAAGGAGAGCCATACAGGCTCCACACCAATGTCGATGCGGAAGAATGCGGGGCGGGGCCTGGCGCTCGTGACTGAACTCGTCCACGAGATCGCGATGAAGAACCAGCCGAACGCCGTGGGCGCCATCGGCCATATCGACGTCTACCCGAACTCGCGCAACATCATCCCGGGCAAGGTTGTCTTCACCGTCGACATGAGGACCCATATCCTCGACAAGCTGAACGCCATGGTCGCCGAGTTGATGGACCGCGCGCCGAAGCTTTGCGCGGATATCGGCGTGGAGTTCGAGGCGAAGATCTCTGGCCAGTTCGACCCGCCCGCCTTCGACGAGACCTGCGTGAAGGCCGTGCGGTCTGCGGCCGAGCGGCTGGGCTACAGCCACATGGACATAGTGAGCGGAGCCGGCCACGACGCCTGCTGGATCAACGATGTCGCGCCCACTGCGATGATCATGTGCCCCTGCGTCGATGGCCTGTCCCACAACGAGGCCGAGGAGATCAGCCCGGAATGGGCGGCGGCGGGGACGGATGTGCTGCTGCACGCGGT
>CBDUOT010000171.1:0-4957 GCA_965368915.1 uncultured Rhodobacterales bacterium
AGACCGCCGGACGTGGCCGAGGTTTCGGCCATGAAGATGTTGGGCCCGTAAAAAGCGCCCATGTCCTGGATCCAATGGGACCGAGAGATTGATTTGCCCCGGCTGATCGGCAGGGCGTGGAACACGCCCGTCGGCTGCTTGGAATACTCTACGAGAGCTGTGAAGAAAGGCGAGTTGTAGCGCGACTTCACCCCACGAAGGATGTTGAGGTGGAGTTCTAGAAAATCCTCCTGATTGTAGAAAACCCGCCGACATATGCCGAGGTCCAGCCCAGCGATCTCCTCGACCGACCGTTCGGTGACAAGATAGGCATCGAGTTCCGGCCGCACCTTGGCGATAAGCCGGCAAAGCTCGGGCCCATAGTCTTCGGGCTTGAGCCCTTCAATTCCCTCTGCGCCCCCTGCCCGGTTGAGATACCGCTTCAGGATCGGCAGTTCGGTCTTGGACTTGAGTGTCAGCCCGGGCCGAACCACGACAGCTTGGACGTTGTGGTTGAAGAGAACGCCAATCAAAGCGTCCTCTAGGCTTGGGACGACGACGGTTTCGTAGTGGAAGGGGTCCTCGCTCCGGCGCATGCGCTGCACGTTGTTCTTCAGCCAACGCTCGTGCTGATCGTTCAGATCATCGACGATCATGACCTCAAAGTAAGGCCGCGAGAGCGCCCGCGCCTCGGGCGATAGCATCGCCTCGTCCTCGTGATCCTCGGTCTCCGCCCCATCGCGGTCGAGCGGAATATGCCGCCGGCGATAAGCTCCGGTCGTCAACGCACGCGTGACGCGGTGAACCCCGAACGCCAGGTCGTCGACGTTGCCGTGCTCGAACTGGCGGCGCAGCTGATCGAAGGCCTGCGTGCCCGGAAACGCCCAGTAGCGTTCGATCAGCGCGAGCGCGTCGAACAGAGCCACGATTTGCTTTTTCAAAGGCCCGGACTTTCGTCCGGACGGGTCGCGGCTTAGCTCCGCGGTCGCCGCGCGCAGCGCGCTCCAGCGATCCGAACGAAGCTGGATTGCAGAGTAGTAGTCATTGACTGATTGCATTGCCTCAACCCCGTTGTTACGGCAGCCGAGGCCTGATCGGGATGTCCTGCAAAAGCCGGGTCCCGCGAGCGCTCAGCCGCTCGCTGTTTTATCCGCCAGCGGCGGCTCGCCCTCCACTTCAGCCTGGGCCGTGTGGAACGCCATCTGGTGACCAGCATGCGCGATGGGTCCCGTCCCGACAACCGGAATCTGCAAACCCGCGCGGGAACCCTGTTTCGGAATTTCGAGCGGCCCCAGCGTCTTGAGGTACGCATCCGCCCCGCTCAGCCTGTCGTAAACCGAAAAGTCGACCGACCGGTCACGGAAGCTCTTGAGCACTTGACCCAAGCCCTTGATCCCTGCCTCACGTTGGCGGCGGACCTGGTCCAGATCGACTTCGATCGGGAACATGTCCTCCTGTCCCGCCGACTGGTGCAGAACCGTCGCCGAAGGATCGATGACAAGCGATCGCCCGACCCCGCCAGCTCCGAGTCCATTGACATCGATGACATAGCACTGGAACTGCGCCGCGGTCGCGCGCGCGATCGACAACTCGGCCTCGCGGTCGGTCGTCCCTGTCAGAACGGGATGCAGAAGGACTTCGACACCTGCGCTGGTCAGTTGCCGCGTGGTTTCAGGGAACCAGATATCGTAGCAGATGGACAGCCCGAACCGGCCAACATTCGGCACGTCGAAGATGCAGAATTCTGTACCCGCCGCGACCTCGCTCTCGTAGGGCCGAAACGGAAACATCTTGCGGTAGCGCGAGACAATCTGACCGTCGGGATCGATGACGGCAGAGGTGTTGTAGATCCGGCCGTCTTCGGCCTTCTCGAACATCGACCCGGGGATCAGCCAGACCTTGTGACGCTTGGCGGCAGCGCGGAACTGATCCAGAGCCGCGTTCTCGAAGGGCTGAGCAAAGCGCGTCAGCGGCCCGAAGGGCGAAAGCTCGGAGAAAAGGACCATCTGGGTCCAGGGGAAGCGCGCCATCAGAATGTCGAGGCGGTGGATAACGCCTTCGACATTGGAGTTGAGCGCGCTGACATGCATTTGCACACCGGCAATCGCGAAGGGGGTCATATGTGGGTCTCCATCACCCGGTATCGCCATAAGGGCGGCGCCGCGGGCCATATAAGCTGTTCGCCCCTCTCATAGCGGGTTCTTGCACCGACTGAAACCCGCTGGCGGGAAAGTGACAAGCAAAGCACGCAACGTATTCACAGGACGCAGGCGTCAAATTTGCGACTGAAACAGTCGTTTTCAGCGGACTGATTCCACCCGAATTCGCGGATAAACGCCCTGCCGCCCGATGATGGAGCCGGCCTTGCTCACTCAAGGACCCGCACAATGCTACGCGATTCCGACATCCTTTCTCAGCTTTTGTCGCGCCGCCCGAAAACCTCCCTCGGGCGCGATTTCTACACTTCGGCCGAGGTCTACGACGCCGACCTGCGGCTGATCTGGACCCGTGACTGGGTGTATGTGGCCTCGGCGCCCGAGCTTCCGAAGCCCGGCAGCTTCGTGACGGTGCAGATCGGCGATTACTCGGTCATCGTCGTACGAGGAAATGACAACCAGATCCGGGCCTTCCACAACTCCTGCCGACACCGCGGCAGCCGCATCTGCCAGACCGCCAAGGGCACAAATCCCAAGCTCGTCTGCCCCTACCATCAGTGGACGTACGAACTCGACGGACGTCTCCTCTGGGCGCGCGACATGGGCGCCGATTTCGACGCCTCGAAACACGGACTGAAGCCGGTCCACTGCGATGTCGCGGCTGGCATGATCTTCATCTGCCTTGCCGAGACCGCGCCCGACTTCGCGCCCGTCAAGGTAGAGGCGGACCGCTACACCGCAAAGCACTCGCTGTCGGACCTCAAGGTGGCGCACCAGTCGACCATCGTCGAGAAGGGCAACTGGAAGCTCGTGCTGGAAAACAACCGCGAATGCTACCACTGCTCGGGCTCGCATCCCGCGCTTTGCCGCACGTTCAACGACGACCCCAACCTCGTCGGCGCTGACGACAGCGTGTCATCACCCGTGGGTGCCGCCCATGTCGCGCGCTGCGAGGCGGCGGGCCTGCCATCCAAATTCGTGATCGATCCCAATGAACAGTGGCGCCTTGTCCGCATCCCGTTCGTGGGCGACGCCGTCAGCTACACGATGGACGGTAAGGCCGCAGTGGCGAAGCTGCTACCGGGTATGCCATTCGCCAATGCCGGCACGCTTCTGTTCTTCCACTATCCGAACACGTGGAATCACTATCTGTCCGACCATGTACTGAACTTTCGGGTGCTTCCTATCAGCCCGACCGAGTCGCAGGTCACGACCACATGGCTCGTTCACAAGGACGCGGTCGAGGGCGAGGACTACGACCTCAAGCGCCTGACGGAAGTTTGGGAGGCGACGAACGACGAGGATCGCCATGTCGTCGAACAGAACCAGCTTGGCATCAACTCACCCGCCTACGAGCCCGGCCCCTATTCCGAGCTTCAGGAAAGCGGCGTGATCCAATTCATCGACTGGTACTCGGCCACGCTGCAGAACCGCCTTGTCGGGCGCAAGATCCTCGCCGCGGAGTAAGTGCCATGATCCCGATGCCGCGCGAAGATACACCGATTTGGAACGAAAACGAGCCGCTGGAATGCGTCATGGTCATTCCCGAAGCGCCGAACGTTCGAACGTTTTCGTTTCGCCCGCCTTCGGGATCGACCTTCCTGTTTCGCGCCGGCCAGTTCCTGACACTGGAACTGCCGGTGCCGGGCGGGACGGTTCACCGCACATTCACGATCTCTTCCAGTCCTACGAGTAACGCGTACGTCACCATCACCGCAAAGGCGCAGCCCGACAGCATAGGTGTGCGCTGGATGTTCGATCACCTTCAGCCGGGCATGCAGATCAAGGCGAAGGGTCCAGGCGGCGTCTTCCACCTGCCGCGTCAGCCCGACGACAAGTACCTGTTCATCTCTGCCGGTTCCGGCGTCACCCCGATGATGTCGATGGCTTCGTTCCTTTTCGAGCGTGGCGAAGACCCCGATATCAGCTTCGTGCAATGTGCGGCCCGCCCGTCAGAGATCATCTTTCGCAGGCGCTTGGAATACATGGCCGGTCGCGTCCGCGGACTTCGGCTGCATTTCGTGGTCGCCGAAGAGGAGCCTTACGAGGTTTGGACGGGCTATCGCGGCCACTTCAACCAGCTGATGCTGGGTTTGATGACGCCTGACTACCTTGAGCGGGACGTCTATTGCTGTGGCCCGGAAGGCTTCATGCAGGCTGTGAGGGATATGCTTATCTCGCTCGGCTACGACATGGATCGATACCACCAAGAAACGTTCCAGGCCCCCGTCATGCGGGTTGAGGACATCGAGGTTCCCGACGACGTCATTCCGCAGGAGAAGGCGAAAGCCGAAATCGCCTTCGTCGGCTCGGGCATCACCGCCGATTGCACCGAAACCGAGACAATCCTCGCGGTCGCAAAATCCTCCGGCCTCAACATTCCCTCGGGTTGCAATTTCGGCGTCTGCGGAACCTGCAAGGTCAAGACCCGTTCGGGTCAGGTCCACATGGTCCATAACGGCGGGATCAGTGAAGAGGACATAGAGGCGGGCTACGTCCTTGCCTGCTGTTCCCACGCAATTGGCAGGGTTGAAGTCGAAGTCTGACGCGCGCGGCGCCGCTCTGCTCTGTCGGCGTCACTCAAGGATCGTCAGCAGGTTCGCGAAGTCGTCGGTCCAGATGCGCCCGCCATCCGACGGAAGCGACTGCCATCGGTTGTCGCCGGCCAGTGAGCCGAGCGCGTCCTGGCTTCGCGAAAACATGACCACGCGCGATGGGGTGTCTCCGGGGTCACGCGCCTCGTCTCCTTCGTAGGCCTGTATCCGGGCTTCCAGCCCCAAGGCCTCGGCGCTGCGCGAAAGCGGCCGCTGGATCGCGTAGTA
>CBDUOT010000172.1:0-4925 GCA_965368915.1 uncultured Rhodobacterales bacterium
GCCACCGTCGGCATATCCAGCGCGCTGAAACCATAGTGCCTCAGCCACCGCAGGTCGCTCTCGAAGAACGCCCGCAGATCCGGAATGCCGTATTTCAGCATCGCCAGCCGGTCGATGCCCATGCCGAAGGCAAAGCCCTGCCATTCGTCGGGGTTCACGCCCGCCGCCGCCAGCACCTTGGGATGCACCATGCCCGAGCCGAGGATTTCCATCCAGCCGTCGCCCTCGCCGATCTTCAGCTGGCCGCCTTCCCACGAACAGCGGATATCGACCTCGGCCGAGGGTTCCGTGAACGGGAAGTGGCTCGCGCGGAAGCGCAGCTCCACGTCGTCGACCTCGAAGAACGCGCGGCAGAATTCCTCCAGCACCCATTTCAGGTTCGCCATCGAAATATCGCGGTCGATGGCCAGCCCCTCGATCTGGTGGAACATCGGCGCATGGGTCTGGTCCATGTCCATCCGGTAGACGCGGCCCGGCGCGATCACGCGCAGCGGCGCACCTGCCGTCTGCATCGCACGGATCTGCACCGGCGAGGTATGGGTCCGCAGCACATGCGGCGGGCGGTTGTCGCCCTCCTCGCGCGCCATGAAGAACGTGTCATGCTCTTGCCGGGCGGGGTGTTCGGGCGCGATGTTGAGCGCGTCGAAGTTGTACCAGTCGCTCTCGATCTGCGGGCCCTCGGCCACGGCGAAACCCATGTCGGCGAAGATCGCGGTGATCTCTTCGGTCACCTGGCTGACCGGATGGATCGTGCCCTGACGGCGCGGACGGCCCGGCAGCGTGACATCCAGCCACTCGGCCTTCAGCCGCTCATCCAGCGCCGCGTCGCCCAAGGCCTCTTTCTTCGCCCGCAAGGCGGCGTCGATTTCGTCCTTCAGCCGGTTCAGCGCCTGACCCGCCGCCTGCCGATCCTCGGGCGCCATCTGGCCCAGTTCGCGCATCTTGAGGGAGATCTCGCCCTTCTTGCCAAGCGCGGCCACCCGCAGCTCTTCCAGCGCGGCCTCGTCGCCCGCTCCGGCGATACCGTCGAGATACTTGCCCTTCAGCGCGTCCAATCCGTCCATCTGATCCTCCGGAGCCTTCCGGTGTTCTGCTACCCATGGCGCCCCGGCATTGCAAGGCGCCAAAGAAAAACCCCGCGAAGGCCCATCAAGGCCACTCGCGGGGTTTCAACTGTCCCTCTGCGAAGAGGAGGTTTACGCGAGCGCGGCCTTCGCCTTTCCGACGATGGCCTCAAACGCCGCCGGCTCGTGCACGGCCAGATCGGCGAGAACCTTGCGGTCCACCTCGATCCCGGCCTTGCCGAGGGCGTTCACGAAACGCGAATAGGTCATTTCGGCGTCGATCGCACGGACCGCCGCGTTGATCCGCTGGATCCACAGCGCGCGGAAGTTGCGCTTGCGGGTCTTGCGGTCACGGGTGGCGTACTGGTTCGCCTTGTCGACCGCCTGCGTGGCGGTGCGGAAGTTGGTGCCCCGGGCGGCGTAGTAGCCCTTGGCTTTCTTGATGATCTTACGGTGACGGGCGTGAGTGACGACGCCGGATTTTACGCGAGCCATGTGTCTGTCTCCTCAGCGATTGTACGGCATGTATTTCTTGACGATCTTCGCGTCCGCATCGGACAGCACCATGGTGCCGGTCGCCTTGCGAATGAAGTCCGTCGAGCGCTTGATCATACCGTGACGCTTGCCGGCGACACCGGATTTCACCTTGCCGCTCGCAGTCATCTTGAACCGCTTTTTCGCGGCCGATTTTGTCTTCATCTTGGGCATTTCCATCTCCTCGTCAGAGTGAACGCGCGACTCGGCAATGCCACTTGGCCGGCCTCGCGGGGTATTCGAAGGGCGCCCTATAGACGCGAAGGGGCCGCTTGGCAAGGGGTGAGGCGTCCTACCGCAGGATCCGGGCGATGACCGAGGCGACCACGTCCGGGATCTGCTCGGGGCGGTAGCCGATCGGATTGGTCACGAAGGCCGCAACGATCATGGCGCCCCCCATCGCGGCCAGCGCGATCGCCCCACGCATGGGCCGGTCGCCCGAAAAGGCAGAGATCGCGGCGGGAATTGCCAGCAACATCATGAACATCCCGAAGACCAGCAAAAGATCGCTGTCCATGTCACTGCACTCCCGTTCACTCACTGGGGAGGAATTATTCGGGATCAGTTCGGAAAATCAACCTTTCGTCACATGGCGCCACGCGAAGGATATTCGTTGTGCCCTTCACGTTGAACGGAACACCGGCGGTGACAACGATCTGGTCCTTCTCTGTCGCGAAGCCGAATTCGCGCGCGGCGCGGGCGGCATTCACGACCGCCATCTTGAAGCGGTCGATGGATTCGCGCGACAGCACGCAATGAACGCCCCAGGTCAGGCAAAGCCGCCGGGCCGTCCCCTCGACCGGCGTCAAGGCGATGATCGGAACGCTCGGACGCTCGCGTGCGACGAGGCTTGCCGTCGTACCGGACTGGGTGAAACAGCAAATGGCGTGGATGTCGGTCGCCTCGGCGATTTCGCGCGCCGCGGCGACGATGCCGTCGGCAACGGTTTCGCGCTTCACCCGGCGGCTCGCCTCGATCACCTCGCGGTAGGTCGGGTCGGCCTCGACCGAGAGGGCAACGCTGTCCATCGTCATCACAGCTTCCACCGGGTACTGGCCGGCCGCGCTTTCGGCCGAAAGCATCACGGCGTCCGCCCCCTCGTAGATCGCGGTCGCGACATCAGAAACTTCGGCCCGCGTCGGCATCGGGCTTTCGATCATCGACTCCAACATCTGTGTTGCGACAATCACGGGCTTGGCGGCGGCGCGGGCACCACGGACGAGCTGCTTCTGGATCGGCGGAACCGAGTGGACGGGCAGTTCGACACCCAGATCACCGCGCGCGACCATGATCCCGTCGGACGCTTCGAGGATCGCGGCATAGGCCTTCACGGCGGCGGGCTTTTCGATCTTGGACAGGATCGCCGCGCGGCCCTTGGCCAGCGCGCGCCCCTCTTCCACGTCCTCGGGTCTCTGCACGAAGGACAACGCCAGCCAATCAACGCCGAGTTCGCAAGCGAACTCCAGATCGGCCTTGTCCTTTTCGGAAAGTGCCGCGAGCGGAAGCACCACGTCCGGCACGTTCACGCCCTTGCGGTTGGAGATCGTCCCCCCAGCGGTCACAGTGCAGTTGGCGAAATCGGGACCGCATTCCTCGACCTTCAGCCTGATCTTGCCGTCGTTGACCAGAAGAGTCGCGCCGGGTTCGAGGGCCGCGAAGATTTCCTTGTGCGGAAGGCAGACGCGGCTGGAATCTCCGTCCGCAGGATCGAGATCGAAGCGGAACTTCTGGCCTTCTGACAACTCCTCTTCCTCGTTCGAGAAAGTCCCGACGCGCAACTTCGGACCCTGCAGGTCCGCGAGGATGGCGATGGGCCTGCCGGTTTCGGCCTCGACCTTGCGAATGATGGCATGACGCGCGGCCTGCTCTTCTTGTGTGCCGTGGCTCATGTTCAGGCGGAACACGTCGGTGCCGGCATCGAACAATGCGCGGATCGTTTCATGGTCGCTTGACGAGGGCCCCAGGGTCGCGACGATTTTTACGTTTCGCATTCGTCTCATGCCCGGATTCCCCTGCTTTGTTTGCGCTACCATGAATTGCGCCCGTATATGAAGGAAAACGCCGCCTTCGGCAACTGGCGCTTTCCGATGCCCTACGCTACATGATCATTGATCCGCGAATGATGACAAGTACATGACGACCCAACCATTCGAGACATATGGAAAAGATCGCCCTTCGCGTTGGCTTGTGACGTGCGACCATGCGACGAACCGTGTACCCGAGTGTATCGGGGGCGGCGCGCTCGGCATCGCCCCGGCCGACATGGACCGCCACATCGCCTACGACATCGGCGCGGCAGGTGTCACGCGGCGACTTGCCGACCGCCTGAACGCACCGGCGATCCTTTCGACCTTCTCGCGCCTCGTCATCGATCCGAACCGGGGCGAGGACGATCCGACCCTGATCATGAAGCTCTATGACAGTACGGTCATCCCCGCGAACCGCGATGTCGACGCGGCCGAGACGGAGCGGAGGCTCGCCAAGTTCTATCGGCCTTACCACGACGCGCTCGAGAACCTCGCCTCTCGGCGCAAAGACACGGTGATCTGCGCCGTGCACAGCTTCACGCCGCGCCTATTCGGGCGGTCGGACCGACCATGGCAGATCGGCATCCTGTATTCTCACGTGGACTCGCGCTTCGCTTTGGCGCTTCTCGACAGGCTCAGGGCCGAACCCGACCTCGTCGTCGGCGAAAACGAACCCTATGGTGGCCATCTCGACGGCGATTCCATCGACCGCCATGCGCTGCAACCCGGCCGCCCGAACGTGCTGATCGAGATCCGGCACGACCTCATCCGCGCCGAGGACGGCCAGATCGCTTGGGCCGACCGTCTCGCCCCGATCCTTGAAGAGGTCCTCGCGGCCACCAATCTCTGACACGGAGGAGAAGAGAATGGACGAACAGACCCGCATCGAAATCGAGGCCGCCGCCTTCCGGACCTTGCGCCACCACCTCTTGGAAAAGCGCCCGGACGTTCAGAACATCGACCTGATGAATCTCGCCGGTTTCTGCCGCAACTGCCTGTCGCGCTGGTATCAGGAAGCGGCGGCTGAGCGTGGCATCGAGTTGTCGAAGGAAGAAGCGCGCGAGATCTATTACGGCATGCCCTATGACGCGTGGAGGGCGCAAAACCAGACCGCTGCGGACGCGAACAAACAGGCCGCCTTCGAGGTCGCTTTCCGCGAAAACGTCGGGGAAGCTAAGAAAGACTAAGCTGCCGGAATGGGGCGTCCTCGGTCGGGGATTGACGTATCATATATATCTATTATTCTAGAAATATAGATTCGTTAAGGATTCGACATGGATGTGGACGGTGCCGCACAAGG
>CBDUOT010000173.1:0-4922 GCA_965368915.1 uncultured Rhodobacterales bacterium
TAAGCCCCGCAGCGACGCGCCGCCCAAATGTTCCTGCTTCAAGGGATTGACCTCCCACGGAATGACGGAAACCCTGCGAGAGACACCAGCACAGGGAAACGTCTATGCGGGATGCGCCGCTATTGAACCTCGTTCTCATCACCGTTCTGATCGTGATTGCAGGTACACTGCTGGTTGTCGGCAAGGCCGTTTTGCTGCCGATTTTTGTCGCCGCCATTTCAATCTATGTCCTCACGTCGACCACCGAAGGGTTAGGCCGGATACCGGTTTTCAGGAACTTGCCCGTGCCTGTTCTACGCGTATCTGTTCTGGCCGTTTTCACGGCGATCGTACTAGCAATCGCTGTTTTGTTCAGCGCAACCGTTCGCGAAATAGCGGCGGTCGCTCCACAATACGAAGCAAATCTCGACCGCTTTGTCCTACATCTGGCGGAGCGATACGGCTTTGAAACACACGAATTGTGGGACGAGATATTCGCGCTGACATTCGGTCAGATCGATTTGCAAAAGCTGGTTCTCGGGGTGCTCGGGGGGTTCACGTCCCTTGGGGCCGCGGTGTTTCTGACAGTGGTCTATGCTGCGTTCATGCTCAGCGAACGCGGCAAATTCGAACGCAAGATCGCCGCGGCTGCTGCCAATGACGCGCAAGCAAAGGAAGTCTTTCGCCTTTTCGGCCGGATCAACCGGCAAATCCGCGGATACATCACGACGAAAACGCTGATCAACATCCTTCTCGCCGTGATGTCCTATGTCATTCTTTGGGCGCTCGGCGTCGATTTCGCCTTGTTCTGGGCGTTTCTGATAGGGCTGCTCAATTACATCCCCTATGTCGGTTCATACGTCGCTGTGGCTTTCCCGGTGCTGATTTCGGTCGGCCAATTTGGCGAGTTCACCCGGCCCGCGATCCTTGTTGTCTTGCTGACCGCGGTACAAACGATCATCGCCAATTACGTCGAACCGCGTGTTGTCGGCCGTCAACTGAATCTCAGCCCGCTCGTTGTGCTTATTTCCCTGTCATTTTGGGCGACCTTGTGGGGAATTCCCGGTGCAATCCTTGCGGTGCCCATGACGTCGGTTCTTGCCATCATCCTGGCAAGTTTCGATACGACGCGGCCGGTCGCAATTCTGATGTCCGATGAGGTGGGGCCGGGGTTGGACAGAAATACTGTCGCTGATTGAGTGAGGTTTCTGCAGCGAGGCTCCGGCATTTGCACCCGCAAACTTTCGTAGCTGGAAAAAACAAGTCGTCCCGTTTGAGAGCGGAGAACAAGAGCATTTTGCGAACCTTGCACGACGACCCGCACAATTTACATTGGCTTCCTGAACCAAGCTGCGGGAACATGTCATGGTGACAAACGGTTGAACGCACGGAGATTGGGACGATGGTTCTTGGAGTGACAGGCACACTATTCGCGCTGGCGGTGATCTGGCTCTCGACTGTCGTACTGGCATTCCGGGCGGCGCGACTGTCTGCCGAGGCGAAAAGGGGCTGGTTGGCCCACGTTCTGGCCATCCTCATTCTGGTGTTGATTGCTGCGATCCTAGTCACGGACGCGTGGTATGTGGATGTCTTATAGGCATCTGGTGACCAGGAAACAGGTCTGCGGCTTCCGGGTGATGCCGGTCCAAAACCATGTTGCGATGCCGGCGCGGAAAACGCCATGAACCACGCATTGCAAACGACGCTGCTCGTCCCGGATTTTTTGACCCTGACAATCGGAATGATCGTTTTCCTGCTTGGCGCTGTCCTGACGCGCCGTGCGGCGTTCCTGCGGAATCTCAACATTCCCGAGCCCGTTTCGGGCGGCATGGCTGTTGCATTGCTGACATGGCTCGTCTTTGCCGCGACCGGCATGGAAATCACCTTCGAACTCGATACGCGTGACGAACTTCTGGTGATCTTCTTCGTTACCATCGGGTTGGATGCCCGGATTTCCGATCTGATTTCCGGTGGTCGCCTTCTGCTGCTTCTGCTTCTGGCGACGCTTGGCTTCATGATCATCCAGAATCTGACGGGGTTGGTCGGGGCCGAGCTGTTCGGCCTTCCCAGACCGATCGCCGTGCTGCTTGGTTCGGCCTCGCTGATCGGAGGACACGGTACGGCCATTGCATGGGGGCCGACCCTGCAGGAGATCACCGGATTTCCCGCCGCGAGAGAACTCGGGATTGCCGCCGCGACCCTAGGTCTGGTCTTCGCCGCGCTTATCGGTGGGCCGATCGCCCGATACCTGATCGACCGCCACAAGCTTGAGGCAGATCCGGATCAGGCCGATATCGTCGGGTTGCCCTATGATGAGACGCGCGACACGCAGGAGGTGAACCACGTCAACCTGATCAGGGCTCTTCTGGCGATCAATATTGCCATCCTTCTGGGGTACATAGTCCACCGGGCACTCGAGTCATCGGGTCTGATGCTACCGCTGTTCGTCCCCTGTCTGATGGTCGCCATCGTCATGTCGAACACCGTTCCGAAGCTGCTTCCCGGGATACACTGGCCCGCCCGCACGAAAGCCTTGGCCGTCATTTCGGATTATAGCCTGTCGATTTTTCTTTCGATGTCATTGATGAGCATCCAGCTTTGGACACTTTCGGGCCTGGGCGGGCCATTGCTGGCTGTCCTGAGCGTACAGGTCCTGCTAGCGGCCCTGTTCACGATGTTCTTGTTCTTTCGGTTTGCAGGTGCAGATTATACCGCGGCTGTACTAAGCGCGGGGTTTGCCGGTTTCACGTTGGGTGCAACCCCTACGGCCGTCGCAAACATGTCCGCCGTGACAAAGAAATATGGCCCGGCGCCGCTTGCATTCATTGTGCTGCCCCTCGTCGCGGCCTTCTTTGTGGATCTCGCCAATTCACTGGTCATTACCTTGTTTTCGAGCTTCTAAAACCGGAGGCTTTTCCAACACACATCTCGCTCGGAAATTTTGGCAGCGATCCGGTTGCGTGACAGAAATTCCGGTCGGCCCGACCAGGGGCGGGCGGCTTGACCTCGCCTCGACCATGCCAAAATATGCTGGCATGCCCATCTGAAAACAATGGCCGGTCAGCGGGACTTCGGTGAGACAGCTTACCTCGATCATATCCATACCCGCGTTATCGCTTGGCCTTCTCTTTTTTGCCGGTTCGCTGACACCTTCCCTCATTCCGCGGGACGCGTTCGTACAGGGCATTCTTGGCGGCATAGTCATGGCGACCGGCTATCTTCTGGTACGGATCAGTGGGCTGATCTGGAGCGCGGCCGAGATGCCGCTGCCGACCGGAAAATCCGCCCGCGTTCTGCAGGTTCTCTATTTCGGTTCATCTTTGATAATTGCCGGTATCGCGGTGGTGAACACGCTGACATGGCAGAATGATCTGCGCACGAAGATGGGGATCGAGGAAACCGATGCTCTGCATCTGGTCGCCCTGCTGGGCGCAACCTTTTTAACATTCCTGTGCCTGTTTGCCGTCGGTGTGGCGGTGGCGTACTTGTTCAGGGTCATCCGCGCGCGGCTTTACCGCATCATGCCGATGCGCCGGGCCAACGTGCTGGCCTTTATCACCGTCGCCGCGTTGTTGTTCTTCGTGACCCGTGATGGGCTTCTGGACCGCGTCGTGGCCGTTCTGGACGAATCCTATGAGACGGCACAGCGCCTTTTTGAGACCGCACCTCCGCGCCCCGCCGATGCGAATGCGACGGGCAGTTCCGCTTCCCTTATCGACTGGGCGGCGATGGGAGAGCCCGGCCGCGAATTCGTGTCTTCCGGGCCGGATGCGCAAGCGATTGCAGAGTTCCTTGGAGCGCCCGCGATGGACCCGATCCGCGTTTATGTCGGGCTTGCGAATGGTGAAACCCCCGAGGAACGCGCCGACCTCGCCTTGGCGGAACTCAAAAGGCAGGGCGCATTCGACAGAGAGGTTCTGATTGTCGCCAGCCCCACCGGAACCGGTTGGATGGATCCCGGTTCCCACGACCCCTTGGAGTACATGCACGGCGGCAATATCGCCACCGTTGCGGCGCAGTATTCCTATCTGCAATCCCCGCTGGCGCTGATCCTTGAAACGCGGGCAGGGCTGGACCAGGCGAACGCACTTCTCGAACGGGTGCACAGCTTTTGGAAAACTCTGCCTGCCGACAGACGGCCTAGGCTGTATGTTCACGGTCTCAGTCTTGGCGCGTGGTCATCCATGTACGCCACGAATCTGTTCCGTCTGGTTGACGACCCGATTAACGGCGCGTTCTGGGCAGGGCCACCGTTTTCCTCACAATTTTGGAACTATGTTCAGAACAGGCGAGAGGAGGGGTCTTCCTGGGTTCTGCCCACCATCGGTGATGGATCCCTTGTGCGTTATGCGTCGCGCTATGCGGATGCGACCGAAGCGCAGGCCGACTGGGGCAGTATGCGCATAGTCTTCCTGCAATATTCCAGCGACCCGATCGTCTTCTATGATCCGCATTCGATTTGGCGTGCGCCGCCATGGATGCGCGATCCGCCAGCCGAAGACGCTTCGGAGCACAGGCGCTTTTATCCCATGGTGACCCACTTTCAGCTGGCCATCGACATGGCGCTGTCCTTCGGGTCTCCTCCGGGGTACGGTCATGCGTATTTCGCGCAGGACTACATAACACCTTGGGTCGAAGTTACAGAACCGCCAGACTGGACAGCTGAAGTCACGGAGCGTCTGAAGGCACACTGCAATCTCGGATTTCAGAAAGGGTGCCGGAACAACGCTGATCCATTATGATGAGAGAAATCATTCCCGCCCGCTTCTTTGACAGCAAGACCCAAACGAACTTATTCTTCTGTCAAAGAGCCAAGTCGGCGCCACAGTTTCGCCGCGCATTGAGCGGTCATCGGACACCAGCAGCAGCTGGGTATTGATGAACGTGCGGTTTTGCGAAGCAGCACTGCAGCGCGCGGCACGATGACCAAGTTCCGCTATGGG
>CBDUOT010000174.1:0-4786 GCA_965368915.1 uncultured Rhodobacterales bacterium
TCAGCAGTTCGTTCAGCCCTGCTTCGAAATCGCTGAAACTTCCGGCCAGCCGCGCCTCGATTTCCTTTTGAAACGAGATGGCAAGTGGCAATAGCTTCATCATCATCATGCGGCCTTTCCGTGTAAGGGAAAGCTGCAATAAGCGCCGGTCGCTGTCGTTGACGCTTTTGACGATCAGCCCCGAAGCCTCAAGCCGCGATGCGGCGCGGCTGACCTTGGATTTCTCCATCGCGACCCGCGCCTCGATATCGCGCACCGACACATCGCCCGAATGCGCGAGATGGACGAGGACACGCCACTCGGGAATCGAGATGCCGAATTCCTCCCGATATTTCTTCGCGAGCTCTTCGCTCAGCTTTCTTGCGGCTACTGCCAGCCGATAGGGCGTGAAGGCGTCGAGATCGAATTGCGGAAGCTGCACTTCGGTCATCCTGTTCCCTTGTACCTCTTCTGACTGCGCCGCCATTCGGCGATCGAACCGTTGCATATGCAACAAATTATGTTGACATCGTTTCATCTGCAACAATAATCCGCCGTGCGCCGGCGGTTGAGAGTCGGCCAGACCGGAGGACACCGCATGACCCGCCACGAGCTTCCGCGAGGTATGGTGCGCGCCACCGACACGACCGGCACGTGCGAAGGTTATATGCCGGGTTTCGGCAACGACTTTGAGACGGAGGCCCTGCCGGGGGCGCTGCCTCAGGGGCAGAACTCGCCGCAGAAATGCAACTACGGGCTCTACGGCGAACAGCTTTCCGGCACCGCCTTCACTGCACCAAGCCATCAGAACGAGCGGACGTGGTGCTACCGGATCCGGCCGTCCGTCAAGCATTCGGGGCGCTACGAGAAGATCGCGTTGCCCTATTGGAAGACCGCGCCGCATGTCGTGGATGACGTCATCAGCCTTGGCCAGTATCGCTGGAACCCGGTGCCCCATGCCGGTGAAGCCCTGACTTGGCTGACGGGAATGCGCACGATGACGACGGCGGGGGACGTGAACACCCAGGTTGGAATGGCGAGTCACGTCTACCTTGTCACAGCGTCGATGGAAGACAGTTACTTCTACTCGGCGGACAGTGAGCTTCTGATCGTGCCGCAAGAAGGCAAACTGCGCTTTGCGACCGAGCTTGGCGTCATCGATCTCGAACCCAAGGAAATCGCGATCCTGCCGCGCGGACTGGTCTACCGCGTCGAGGTGCTGGAAGGGCCCTGCCGGGGGTTTGTTTGTGAAAACTACGGCCAGAAGTTCGAGCTTCCGGGCCGAGGGCCTATCGGCGCGAACTGCATGGCCAACAGGCGGGATTTCAAGACGCCAGTGGCTGCCTTTGAAGATCGGGAGGTGCCATCGACCTTGACGATCAAGTGGTGCGGTCAGTTCCATGAGACCAAGATCGGTCACTCGCCGCTCGATGTCGTCGCCTGGCACGGCAACTATGCCCCGGTGAAGTACGATCTGCGGACCTATTGCCCGGTCGGCGCGATCCTGTTCGACCATCCGGACCCATCGATTTTCACGGTCCTCACGGCTCCGTCAGGCGTTGCGGGTACGGCTAATATCGATTTCGTGCTGTTCCGCGAACGCTGGATGGTGATGGAGAACACTTTCCGCCCGCCGTGGTACCACAAGAATGTCATGTCAGAGCTCATGGGCAATATCTACGGCCAGTACGACGCCAAGCCGCAGGGCTTCGTTCCGGGCGGAATGAGTCTTCACAACATGATGCTGCCGCACGGCCCCGACCGCGAGGCGTTCGAAGGGGCCTCGAATGTGGAGCTCAGGCCACACAAGCTCGAGAACACCATGTCGTTCATGTTCGAAACGCGCTTCCCGCAGCATCTGACACGGTTTGCCGCGAACGAGGCGCCGTTGCAGGATGACTACATCGACTGTTGGGCTTCGCTGGAGAAGAAGTTCGACGGCACGCCGGGTACGAAGTAACCGCCCGACCAGAACGATAGTGAGTGCAATCGCCAATAGGGCAGGGAAACAAGATGCAACGGCGGCTGATCAGCTGGCTCGATAGCGCGAACGCGCCTGACACGGATTTCCCTTTGAACAACCTGCCGTACGGGGTGTTCTCTGTGGACGACAGCGACATGCGTTGTGGCGTCGCCATTGGGGACCGCATACTAGACGCCACGGGGCTGGAGGCGGAAGGCATCCTGCGGGCCGACCCAGATGCCGATGTTCTGGACGCGCCGTGGTGGAACGATTTCATGGAGCTCGGCCCCGAGGCATGGGACCGTTATCGGGCGAGACTGATTTCAATTCTGAGCGAAGGTGCGGACGAGGACCTTCAGGACAAGTGCCTTTCCTATTCCGTCCCGATGACAAAGGCGACGCTCCATCTGCCCTTCCGCGTTTCGGAGTACACGGATTTCTATGCGGGCAAGAACCACGCCACGAATGTCGGCACGATGTTCAGGGGGGCGGAGAACGCTCTGCCGCCCAACTGGCTATCGATCCCGATCGGTTACAACGGCCGGGCCTCGTCGGTCGTCGTTTCGGGCTCGCCAGTGCAAAGGCCGTTGGGGCAATTGAAACCACCCGCCGCGGATGCGCCCTATTTCGGGCCATCGAAACGGTTCGACTGCGAACTCGAAATGGGCGCGATCGTCGGGCTGCCGTCCGATGGCATGGTTTCGGTCGCCGAGGCCGACACGATGATCTTCGGCTATGTGCTTCTGAACGACTGGTCTGCGCGCGACATCCAGGCTTGGGAGTATCAGCCGCTCGGGCCGTTTCAGGCCAAGGCGACCGCGACAACGATTTCCCCGTGGATCGTAACCAAGGCGGCGCTAGAGCCGTTCCGGACCTCGACCCCTGAACGTGAGCGGCCCCTTCTGCCCTATCTTCGCGAACCGGGGCCGATGCTTTACGATATCGACCTGGAAATCGCACTGGCGCCGCAAGGAAAGTCGGAAACCATCATCGCGCGATCGAATTACCGCGAGATGTACTACTCCGCCGCGCAGCAACTGGCACACCATACCACCTCGGGGTGTCCGATGCGGGTGGGCGACCTGTTGGGGTCGGGGACTATCTCTGGCCCGACAAAGGAGAGCCGCGGATCGCTGTTGGAACTTAGCTGGGGTGGCAAGGAGCCATTGACGCTCGACACCGGCGAAACGCGTACGTTCCTCGAAGACGGCGACACTTTGACATTGAGGGGATCAGCGAAAGGCGACGGTTACCGGATTGGTTTCGGCGCGTGTACGGGCCAGATCCTGCCGGCAAGAGAACTGCCCGACTGGGCCAAGGAATAGGGACGACAGGATGGGCAAGGCATTCGCATCTCAAGGCGACCTCGAGGAAAAGAAGATCAGCTTCACCGAAGTGGGCGAGGGCCTCTACGCCTTCACGGCGGAAGGCGATCCCAACACCGGCGTCATCATCGGCGACGACAGCGTAATGATCGTAGAGGCGCAAGCGACACCGCGTCTCGCGCGGAAGGTCATCGATTGTGTGCGGACGGTGACCGACAAGCCGATCAGCCACCTCGTGCTGACGCACTACCATGCTGTTCGTGTGCTCGGGGCTTCCGCCTATGGCGCGCAAGAGATCATCATGTCTGACGCCGCCGCCGCGATGGTGGAAGAGCGCGGTCAGGAGGACTGGGACAGCGAATTCGGCCGCTTCCCGCGTCTGTTCGAGGGCCACGAAGAAATCCCCGGCCTGACGCGGCCCACCATGACGTTTTCCCACGCGATGACTGTCTACTTGGGCAAGCGGCGCATCGACATCATGAAGCTCGGCCGCGCCCACACCGCCGGCGATGCCGTCGTCTGGGTCCCCGATCAGGAGGTGATGTTTACCGGCGACATCGTCGAGTATCACTCGGCATGCTACTGCGGTGACGGCCATTTCAGCGACTGGCCCGAAACGCTCGCCAACATCGCGGCGTATGAGCCGAGGGCCATCGCGCCGGGCAGGGGCGACGCGCTGATCGGTGAAGAGATGGTGGCGAACGCCATCGCCAACACGGCCGACTTCGTGCGCTCCACCTACAAGCCGGTAGAACGGGTCGTCGCGCGGGGCGGGTCGCTGAAGGAAGCATGGGACGCGGTGCGCGCTGCCTGCGATCCGAAGTTCTCTAACTACGCGATCTACGAACATTGCCTGCCCTTCAACGTTGCCCGTGCCTATGACGAAGCACGCGGTATCGACACGCCCCGGATCTGGACCGCAGAGCGGGACCGCGAAATGTGGGAAGCGCTACAGGGCTGAAGAGCGGGCAGGGGAGGAGCGGATGCCCTACGACTACAAACCCTTTCCCTATATCGTACCGCCGGGGCTTTCCGCGCCGGAGCCGCGCCATTCGGTCATCATCGTCGGCGCCGGTCCCGTCGGCCTTTCCGCCGCGCTTGAGCTTGCCAACCATGGTGTTCGGACTGTCCTGCTCGATGACAACAACGTCGTTTCAGTCGGATCTCGGGCGATTTGCTGGTCGAAAAGATCGCTTGAAATACTCGATCGGATTGGAGTGGGCGAAGCTTGCGTTAGTAAGGGCGTAACCTGGAAAGTCGGGCGGACCTTCCACCGCGACAAGGAAGTCTTCAACTTCGATCTGCAGCCAGAGCCGGGCCACAAGATGCCCGCCTTTGTGAATTTGCAGCAGTACTACGTTGAGGAGTTCCTCGTTCGCAAAGCTCTGGAGTGCGATCTCGTCGACTTGCGGTTCAAGAACAAGGTGACTGACCTGTCACAGACCGCCGACGGCGCGAGCGTGGAAGTCGAAACACCCGATGGGTCCTACACGCTTCAGGCCGAGTTCGTTCTGGCGTG
>CBDUOT010000175.1:0-4773 GCA_965368915.1 uncultured Rhodobacterales bacterium
GCGTCGTGATCGCGGCAGTCTGCAACTGACGGCCATAGAACGGGTCGCTGGAGTCGCTCTCATATGCGAACCGGGCGACCAGCCCCACCGAGTGGCTTCCTTCCGCGCTGGGCTCGAAACCCACCGCTCCGCCGCCGGGATGACAAGCCGCACACGAACGCGCGTTGAAGAGCGGACCCAGGCCGTCGGAAGCGCGCGTCGTGGACGGCGCTTGCACCCAGTTCCGTTCAAAGAGCTCCTTACCCATGCGGCGGTCGAGACCTTCGTCGGCCTGCGCCGAACTGGCCAGCAGCAACAATCCCGCCAGAAGCCTAAGAAACACGCAGATAGCTCATCATGCCGGTTTCCTGATGCTCGATCAGATGACAGTGGAACATCCAGTCGCCGGGATTGTCGGCGACGAACGCGACTGTCAGCCGCTCCTTGGGGGCCAGAAGAACCGTGTCGGAATAGTGATCCGGCAGCCGTTTTCGCTTGTTCGACTTCAGCACCCGAAACGTATGGCCGTGGATATGGATCGGGTGATGCACCGAAGTCGTGTTGCTGAGTTCGAAGATATAGCTCTGTCCCAATTTCAGCTGCGCGACCGGCGGCGGAATATCGGAGTGATCGCGTCCGGGCCAGAATTGGCCGTTGATGGTCCAGTTGACCTCGTAGGAAAGGCAAAGTTCGCCCAGGAGCCGTGCTTCGAATTCGCTCATTGGCTCCGGCAACCTGGCCGTATCGCCTGCCGCCACGCCAAAGGCGAACTTCATCGTCTCGGCATTGGCGAGATCGACTTCCGGTATCCGCCCCTGCCGCAAGGCGCGCGGGACAAAGGGTTCGCCTCTGCGCGCGGCCCCTTCGCCGACAAAGGTCGCGAGCCGTACGGGTTCCGGGGCGAAATAGTCGACAAGCTCGGCGGTCTGGCCCTCGGCGGGTGCGCGGATCAGAAGATCGAACCGCATCGCGGGACCTGCCATCCAGGTCCTGAGCGGAAACGGCGGGCAGGCAATGCCGTCCACGGCGATAACGAAGGCCTCGGCCCCGGCGACGCCCAGCATCATGACGCGCGCGTTGTCGGCATTTAGAATGCGCAGGCGAACATCGCCCGATGCGGGCAGCGAAATCGTCGGGTTCGTCGCACCATTGCACGACCGGATCGTACCGAAGCTGCCCCGCCGTTTCGCGCCCTCGCTTGTGATGAACGGCAGAAACGTGCCGTCTTCACCGATACGCCAGTCCTTCAGGACCAGCATCTCATCCGCGTCGAACATGCCGTCGTCGTCGCCCTCGACGATCAGCACGCCAGCAAGACCGCGGCCAAGCTGCTCGACCGTGTTGCAATGGGTGTGGAAGAAGAAGGTGCCGGCATCAGGGGGGGTGAACGTGTAATCCCACACGTCGCCTGGATTGACCGGCGGCTGCGAGATATAGGGCACGCCGTCCTGCGAATTGGGAAGGCGCAGCCCGTGCCAGTGAATGGAAGTATGCTCGCCGGCGCGGGGAAGGTTGTTCGCGAACTTGGCCACCAACCGATCCCCAAACCGCATCCTGACGATGGGCGCGAAGGTCTCGCCAAAGGTCCAAAGCGGCATTTCCTGTCCCGCGAAGGCTGGTAGCGAGAGCATGTTTTCGCGCGCGTCGATATCCAGCAGGACATCGCGGGGATCACCGATATTCGCGATCTGCGGTCCGAAGGGCGGCGGCGTGTAGCTTTCGCCGAACGCCCGCATCGTGGTGGCGGCAAAAGCCGCCGCACCGCCCCCAACGATAAGGCTTCTGCGGTCCATGAGTGGCCTCACTGTCAACTTGAACCTCTCCCTGGCATGGTGTGGCCAAGCCGGGAGAGGTCTCTGGATTCAAAGCGCGTCGCTCTCTTCCAATTCAACGCCAAGCTCCATCGACGCGCTGAGCGCCTCGACCGCCTTCGCCTGCGCGACAAGGGCGGTTACAACGTCACCGAGGATCTTCGCGCCCTCGTCATTGCCTTCGGCCAGCATCTGGTCATAGGCCATGCCGCCGGTCTCTGCCGTGTCACGCATGACCGTCATCTTCGCCAGCACATCGCTCATTGCGCTATCCAGCGCCGCCTTGCCGTCCAACGCCGTTTCAGCTGCAAGATCGGCCACGGAGGCACCCGCAATTATGTCGCCCGACAGACGTTCATAACGGCCGTTCCAGACCGACATCATGCCTATCTGATTGAAGTAGTGAGAGTTGTGCGTGTTGTCGGAGAAGCAGTCATGCTCTTCTTCGGTGTCATGTAGCGTGAGGCCCATATTGATCCGGTCTCCGGCAAGCTCTCCATAAGACAGGCCCGCGATACCGGTCAGGATGGTCGCCAGCGCGTCGGGGTCGGCCTTGCCGTCGAAATCGATCCGGGCATCGCCGCCCTCGCCCCAGGCGGCGACCATGTCCTCGGTGTCCGCGATGATCAGATCGGTGGCCGCTTTCAGGTAATCGCGACGACGATCGCAATTGCCGTTCGTGCAGTGCTCGGTGTCGAAATCGCTCGCCTGTCGGTTGCCCGCGCCGGGGCCGGTTCCGTTCAGGTCCTGCCCCCAAAGGAGGAACTCGATCGCGTGGTAGCCCGACGCAACGTTCGCTTCGACATCCAGCGCCTCATGCAGTTCGTTCGCGATGAGTTCGGGCGTGATGGTGGTCGCATCAACGACGTCCGGGCCGATTTGAAGGGACGTGTTTGCGACCACATTGGCCTGGAACAGCGGGTTTTCGTCCGCCGTGCGGCCATAAGCGTTGGGGTCTACATAGTCGATCATACCCTCGTCGAGCGGCCAGGCGTTCAAGCGCCCTTCCCAGTCATCAACGACGGCATTGCCGAAGCGGAACACTTCGGTCTGCTGATACTGCTTGCGCGCGGCCTTCCACGCCACGCGGGCGGTTTCGAGCGTTTCGGCCGAAGGCGCCGCGAGAAAGCGGTTGATGGCCGACTGCATCGCCTCGTTGGCGATAAGCGTGTCTTCGTACATCGCATGGGCGATGTCGGCATAGTTCGCGCGGACTTCACCCGTCTCCGCGGCAACCGCCCCTGTTACGCTAAACGCGATGCAGGCTGTGGAAAGTAGGATTCTTGATGTGAGTCTCATGGAACGTCCCTGTTCTGCAATTTTCGGCAGCGCGACCCCTTCAACAAGTGTCAACGCGCCGCCTATCAAACTTACCTGATAAAAATAGTCAAGATATGTCTGAAGCGCGTCGCGGATGTTTCCGCGACCCGGAACCCGGGCGACCGCATTCAAAAGGGACTTCGGTACCAGAGAGGCAGCGATGCGCTGTAGAACGGTATTTTTCCGCGCCACTTAAGTTACGAAGCGCGAAGAACGGGTATTCGATGCGCGAAGCCGCGCTTCCGAGAAGACCGGTCTGGCAGCCCCTTGCAACTGCGAAACACTGCTCGTCGCACTCGGCGCTCCACCTACTGCTGACCCCTCTGGACACTAATGTCTATACAAGCTGCCTGCCGCTTCGTAAGCTTCCTCTGACATACAGATTCGGGAGGCCGTCGATGAAATCGCACTACAGGGTCGTCGTGATTGGTGGGGGCGTTGTCGGCGCCTCGGTGCTTTACCACCTGGCGAAGTTCGGCTGGACCGACGTTGCACTGGTGGAGCGGTCGGTCCTGACGGCGGGGTCGAGCTGGCATGCGGCGGGGGGCATCCATGCCCTGAACGCCGACCCGAACATCGCGGCCCTTCAGGCCTACACCATCGACCTTCTAGGCGAGATCGAGAAGGAAAGCGGCGTCAACATCGGCCTGCACATGACCGGCGGCCTGACGATGGCGGGCACGCCCGACCGGTGGGAATGGCTGCAATCGGCCTACCGTGTCTTCCAGTCGATCGGGATCGAGGATTGCCGGCTCGTCACGCCCGAAGAGGCAGGCAAGCTGAACCCGATCATGTCGACCGAGGGGCTGCTGGGCGGCATGTGGGCCGACCGCGAAGGCTATATCGACACGACCGGCACGGTTCATGCCTACGCCGTTGCCGCCAAAAAGCGCGGCGCGACGGTGATCGAACACAACCAGGTGCTGGAGCTTCACCAGCTGCCGGACGGCTGGAAGGTGGTGACCGAGAAGGGCGACATCACCTGCGAACACGTCGTCAACGCGGGCGGGCTGTGGGCCAAGCAGGTTGGCCGCATGGCGGGGATCGAGCTTCCGGTCAGCCCGCTGAAGCACCACTACCTCGTCTCCGACACGATCCCCGAGCTTGAGAAGCTCGACTTCGAAGTGCCGATGACGGTCGACCTCGAAGGGTTCACTTACATGCGGCAGGACCAGAAGGGGTTGCTGCTGGGCATTTACGAGATCGACCACGAACACTGGGCGATGGACGGCGCGCCGTGGGATTACGGGATGGAGCTGTTCCAGGAACAGACAGACCGGATCGAGAAAGAGCTTATCCTCGGCTTTGAACGCTACCCGGCGCTGCAGGATGTCGGCGTCAAGACATGGGTCAACGGCGCCTTCACCTTCTCGCCCGACGGCAACCCGCTAGTCGGTCCGGTGCCGGGCAAGAACGGCTACTGGTGCGCCTGCGCGGTCATGGCCGGGTTCCTGCAAGGCGGCGGCGTCGGCAAGTCGCTGGCCGAATGGATGATCCACGGCGAGCCGGAGGCCGACGTCTACGGCATGGATGTCGCGCGCTACGGGCGGTTCGCCGAGAACAAACGCTACATCCGCGAGACGACGGGCCAGTTCTATACCCGCCGTTTCGTCATGACCTATCCGAACGAGCAACTGCCTGCCGGGCGGCCCCTGAAAATGGC
>CBDUOT010000176.1:0-4682 GCA_965368915.1 uncultured Rhodobacterales bacterium
TTCCACACCGTCTATGTCCACGCCCTCGTCCGTGACGAGAAGGGCAAGAAGATGTCGAAGTCGCTCGGCAACGTCCTCGACCCCTTGGATCTGATCGAGGACTTCGGCGCGGATGCCGTCCGCTTCACGCTGACCGCGATGGCGGCCATGGGGCGTGACCTGAAGCTGTCGAAGGACCGCATCGCGGGCTACCGGAACTTCACCACGAAGATCTGGAACGCCACCCGCTTCGCCGAAATGAACAATGCGCTTCGTCGGGACGTTGTCGGGACGGATGCCATACGCAAGCCCGACGCGAGCCATACGGTCAATCGCTGGATCATCGGAGAGACCGCCCGCGCCCGCATGGCCGTGGACGAGGCGCTGAACGCCTACCGTTTCAACGACGCCGCGAACACGCTTTACGCCTTTGTCTGGGGCAAGGTCTGCGACTGGTATGTCGAGTTTTCCAAGCCCCTGATGGATGGCGAACACGCCGACGAAACGCGGCAAACGATGGCCTGGGTTCTCGACCAGTGCTACGTCCTCCTGCACCCGATCATGCCCTTCATCACCGAAGAGCTCTGGTCGCTGACCGGTGACCGCGAAAAGCCGCTCGTCCACGCCGACTGGCCAAGCTACGGCGCTGAACTCATTGACGAAAATGCCGACCGCGAGATGAACTGGGTGATCGGGCTGATCGAGGAAATCCGCTCCGCGAGGGCGCAAATGCACGTCCCGGCGGGCCTCAAACTCCCCATCATCATGACCGCAATGGACGAACGTGGCCGCGCGGCATGGGCGAATAACGAACCGATGATCACCCGCCTCGCCCGTCTCGACGGTATGACCGAAGGCGCGGCCCCCAAAGGCTCGATCACGGTCGCGGTCGAAGGCGGCGGATTCGCGATCCCGCTTGAGGGCGTCATCGACATCGCCGAGGAAAAGGCGCGCCTTTCCAAGACCTTGGAGAAGCTCGAGAAGGATATGAACGGCCTTCGCGGTCGCCTGAAGAACCCCAAGTTCGTCGAAAGCGCCCCGGAAGAGGTCGTTGAGGAAACCCGCGAAAAGCTGGAACTTGGCGAGGATGAGGCCGGCAAGCTGAAGGCCGCGCTCGCCCGCCTCGCCGAAATAGGCTGACCTTTCCGGACCAACCCCGGCACCGTGCCTTTGGAAAGAGGGGACCAAGGCGGACTGGCTGAACAAGATCGCCGAGCGCCGGATGCTGAAGGCCCGCGCCGGAAGTTTCTCAAGTCATTAAAGTTAAATGATAATTCTCACCGGAACACCACCTTCTCGACCGCCCGCATCATGCCGAGGGACTTGTCGTAGACCAGCGTCAGTATCCTGCGCCCGCCGGTTCTTGCTGCAATGTTCGGGAGTGTCTTGACCGTCGCTGCTGCTGCAGTCGTCACCAGAAATCCACGCCGGGTGAGTTTCGCCATCAGTAACCTCAAATTAACTCGTACCTGATAAATGTTGGCACCGTTGCAGGTATTTTCAAGCGCCTGCACGGCTCAGGCACTGCCCGTCAGGCTCAAATCCCTTGCCGAAACGCAGGTCCCGGTCTATCGCTCGGCCATGTCTGGACCGCGCTATACAGATCTCGTCGCATCGCTTCCCGCCTCCGTGCCCTTCGTCGGACCGGAAACCCAGGAACGCGCGCGCCTGCGCCCCTTCGCGGCTCGCCTAGGAGCGAACGAAAGCGTCTTCGGCCCCTCGCCCAGCGCCATCGCCGCCATGGAAAAGGCCGCGCGCGATGTCTGGATGTATGGCGACCCCGAAAACCACGATCTGCGCGAAGCGTTGGCCGAACACCACGGCGTATCGCCCGAAAATATCGTTGTGGGCGAAGGGATTGACGGCCTGCTGGGCTACCTTGTCCGGCTGCTCGTCGGTCCGGGCGATCCGGTCGTGACCTCGGACGGCGCCTATCCGACCTTCAATTTCCATGTCGCGGGCTTCGGTGGCGCGTTGCACAAGGTGCCCTACAAAGGGGACCACGAAGACCCTGAGGCTCTGATCGCCAAGGCGCAGGAGACGCGTGCGAAGGTCATCTACTTCGCCAATCCCGACAATCCCATGGGCTCCTGGCACGACGCTGGCACCATCCAGAGCATGATAGAAGCGGTACCGGACGGTACGCTTCTCGCCCTTGACGAGGCCTATCTGGAACTTGCCCCCGAAGGCACAGCTCCGAAGATCGACCCTCTCGACCAGCGGGTCGTCCGGTTCCGCACTTTCTCCAAGGGTTACGGAATGGCGGGTGCCCGCGTGGGTTACGCCATTGCACATCGCGATCTCGTGGCCGCCTTCAACAAGGTCCGCAACCATTTCGGTATGTGCCGCATCTCGCAGGCCGGCGCGCTCGCGGCGCTCGGGGATCAGGCATATCTCACCGCCGTGCAGAAAAGGGTCTCCGCCGCGCGGGACGAACTGGCGCGGATCGCGCGGCTGAACGGCCTTGTCCCGCTACCCTCGGCCACGAACTTCATCACGATGGACTGCGGCGCGAATGGCGATTTCGCCCGCAAGGTGCTCTCCGAGCTTGTGGCCCGCGACATCTTCGTGCGCATGCCCTTCGTCGCGCCGCACGACCGGTGCATCCGGGTGAGCGCCGGCCGCCCTCAGGACCTCGCTCTCTTTGCTGTCGCGCTGCCCGAAGCGCTGACTGCGGCCCGCAGCTAAGCCACGCGGATACACCCCGCCTTTCTTGCCAGTCCGCCGCATTCGGGCTAGATCGCGATGACCGGCCCGGGCGCCCGTTGCGCCCTGCGATCAGACCAAAGGACAGAACCGTCCCGTGACCGCCGACCCCACCCAGAAAGGCCGCGCCTCCCCCTACAGCTCGCGCAAGCTGCTCGGGCGGCTTTGGCGCGACTACCTGTCACCGCACAAATGGACCATGGCGGCGGCCCTTCTGTTCATGACAATTGAGGGGGCCACGCTCGGCGTTCTGAGCTGGATGCTGAAACCTCTTTTCGACCGGGTCTTCGTCGCCGGTGACGCCGACGCGATCTGGTGGGTCGGAGGGGTGATCTTCTCTCTCTTCGTGATCCGCGCGGCCATGCTGATCATCAATCGCGCGCTCATGTCCGGCGTCTCGATGAAGACGACAACAGCGATGCAGGTCGATCTGCTGGAACACATTCTCAGCCTGGACGGCGCGTTCTTCCAGTCGAACCCGCCCGGATCTCTCATCGAGCGCGTACAGGGCGACACGGTTGCCGTGCAGCGCGTCTGGGCGGTCCTGATCACGGGCGTCGGACGCGACATCGTCTCGCTCGTTGCGCTCTTTGGCGTGGCCGTTTCGATCGATCTGGGCTGGACGCTCACCACATTGATCGGCGCACCGCTACTGATCCTGCCAACGATTGCGGTCCAGCGCTATATACGGCGGAAGACGGCCCATGTTCGTAGCGAGTCCGCAGCCCGCGCAACGCGGCTTGACGAGATCTTCCACGGCATCGTCCCGGTCAAGCTAAACCGCATGGAAGGCTACCAGCTTGGCCGGTTTCGTACGATCGTAGGGCGTATCGTGAGGGCCGAGGTCAAGACCGCGATCAGCCGCGCGACCGTGCCCGCGCTGATCGATATCGTGACGGGGCTCGGCTTCTTCGGCGTACTCCTGCTCGCCGGCCAAGAGATCATCTCCGGCGAACGCACGATCGGCGACTTCATGTCGTTCTTCACGGCCATCGCGCTGGCCTTCCAACCGCTGAGGCGCCTGGGCGACATGGCGGGCACGTGGCAGATAGCGGCCGCAAGCCTGGAGCGGCTCTACCGGCTTTTCGACACGGAACCGGCAATCCGTCCGGCCGCCCAGCCCATTGCGCCACCCACGACGGACACGCGTATCCGTTTTGAAGACGTACACCTGTCATACGGCGACCACGAGGTTCTACACGGGTTGACCTTCACCGCAGAACCCGGACGCACGACGGCGATCGTCGGCCCTTCCGGTGCCGGGAAGTCCACAGTCTTCAACCTGCTCACCCGGATGGTCGATCCCGCCTCGGGCCAGATCACCATCGGCGGGACAGATATCGCCGCACTTGATTTGCGCGCGCTTCGCGATCTGTTCTCAGTTGTCACCCAGGATGCCTGGCTGTTCGACGAGACGATCCGAGAGAACATCACCCTGGGCCGGGCGGACGTTCCGCCGGATGCCCTGGAAGAAGCCCTCAAGGCGGCCAATGTGCAGGCCTTCGTAGACAACCTGCCAGCGGGTGTCGAAACCGCAGCCGGCCCGCGCGGCTCCGGCCTTTCCGGAGGTCAGCGGCAGCGTGTGGCCATCGCGCGAGCCTTGCTTCGCGACGCACCGATCCTTCTGATGGACGAAGCGACCTCGGCGCTCGATGCGCAAAGCGAGGCGCTCGTTCAGGAAGCGCTCGACAAGCTTAGCCGAGGGCGCACCACACTTGTGATCGCGCACAGGCTTGCAACTGTGCGTGACGCCGACCTTATTCTGGTTATGGATCAGGGCCGCATCGTCGAGCAGGGCTCACACGACACGCTCTTCGCCCAAGGCGGCCTCTATGCAAGCCTTTGCCGGCTGCAGTTCTCGGAGTGAACGGGATGAGCACGGAAACCGCGATGACGACAGGCGAAACCGCCCCCGACCGCGCCGTCATCGCGGCCAGCGGCAAGGATTGCAGGACCTTGCTTCAGGGACTGGTCACGAACGACCTCGCCCGCCTAAA
>CBDUOT010000177.1:0-4535 GCA_965368915.1 uncultured Rhodobacterales bacterium
ACCTTTCTGGATCTTTGCGACACGCGCAGCTTCAACAAGACCGCCGACAGGCTCGGTGTCACGCAATCCACGGTTTCCGGCCGCGTGCGCGCGCTAGAACGCGCGATCGGGCACCGGCTGTTCACCCGCTCACGCTCAGGAACCGACCTGACGACCGAGGGCTTGCGATTCGCCCCTCACGCGCGCGGTCTCCTGCACGGCTGGACCGAGGCTCGTCATGCCGTGCGCGATCCCGGTTCGGGCGCGGCCACGATGCATATCGGGATCCAGCATGACCTGGTGAACATCCATTTCAGCGAGTTGATCCGCGATTTCCGCGCCGCGTTGCCGGACACCTCGTTCTTTTTCGAGGCCGATTATTCGGTCCAGATGTGCACCGACCTGACGACCGGGAAAGAGGACTTCGCGATCCTCTTCGCGCCGCGCTTTCACCCCGACCTCTATTTCCAGACACTGGGAGAGATCACCTATCTAATGGTCTCGACCGAAACCGACCGGCTGTCGGACGTCCGGCGCGAGACCTACATCCTGCCGCACTTCTCCGACGCGATGATCCCGATACACGCGGCCCTTCATCCTCGTCTGACGGGGGCGAACCTGTCGATCGGGCAGAATGCGGCCATGGTCGAACTGGTCAGCGCTTTGGGCGGTACCGCCTATGTACTGCGCAACTCGGCCGAAGACCTTGTGCGCACTGGAACCTGCCGATTGGTCGCCGACGCGCCACCAATGCCTCAACCGATCTATGCGGGCATTCATATCCGCCACCGGCACCGCTCGGCGCACAGGCGTCTTCTAAGCATTCTGGGCCAACGTTTCGGCCCGGGGGAACGGTCGCTGGCGCGGCGGCGCGTCGGCTAAATTCAGGGTCTATTCCGCTTGAAAAGATCTACTTTCGGGATGCTCTTCCAGTTCTATCACTGGCCCGCCCGCCTCGATGGCATCCGCCTCGTCATGGGTCACGAGGAGCGCTGGGATGTTCCGGTCCCGGATATGGCTGAAGACGAATTGCCGCAAATCAGACCGTCGGGCTGGATCGAGTTTCGAGAACGGCTCGTCGAGCAATAGCGCGCACGGCTCCGCGAGAAGTGTTCGCATCAGGGCCGCCCGTGCCCGCTGACCGCCTGAAAGCGTTGCCGGATCGCGGTCCTCGAACCCGGCGAGACCTGCCTGTTCCAGCGCAACAGCCACTGCATTCCGCCGCGCGGCCCGGCCCCGGATTTCACGCGCGAGCCCGAATGCAAGATTGTCGCCGACCGACAGATGCGGGAACAGCGCGGCATCCTGGAACAGGACGCCGATCCGCCGCCGCTCTGCCGGGATGCGGGTGACATCCCGGCCGTCGAGCAGAACGCTCCCGGATGCCACGAACCCCCTCGGAAGATGGCCACCGATCAGATCCAGTAGCGTTGATTTGCCGACCCCAGACGGGCCGACCACGGTCGCGATCGAGCCCGGCGGCACTCGCAGCGACAGCGGAGGAAAGAGCGGCACATCGCCTTTTTCTGCCGAAATAGAGACGTTTTTCAGCTCTAGACCCTTCATGTCGTCACCCCAGAAAGATCACGTCTGTTGCGATGAACAAGGGCGGGAACGCCCAAGGCCGCGATGTAGGCGACAAGCGGTAACGCGGCTTGCAGAACCGCATATACACCCGTCACGCGGCGGTCCGACCCCGACGATAAGGTGACCGCTTCGGTCGTCAGCGTGGCGACGCGCCCAGCGCCGAGGAACAGCGTCGGAAGATACTGCGCGACGGACACGGCGAAACCGATTGCGGCGGCGGTCATCAGCGGACGCAGCAGGACAGGCAGCTTCACGACGAACAGACGGCGCGTGGGTCCTGCCCCCAACGAGGCCGCCGCGCGCGTAAGGCGAGGGTCAAGCGCTCGCCATGGATCCGACAGTGCGATCATCACGTAAGGAAAGACGAACAGCGCCTGCGCCCAGATCACCGCGCCGATCCCCGCTTGCAATCCGGCGCGCAGGAACGTGACGTGCAGCCCGTAGAGGAACGCGATCTGCGGCACGAGAAGCGGCAGGTAGATCAGAGCCTCGGCCCAGCGCGCGCGCGGCATCCGGGCGCGATCTTCCCCTTCGAGCCAGGCGATCGCCAGCGCCAGCGAAAAGGCAGTCGAAACCAGCGCGATCACCACCGTGGTTCCGAAGGCCATGCCCCAGCCCGCCTCGGGCCGCATCCATGCCTGCAGACTCCAGCTTTCGGGAAGCACATCGGGGAAGGACCAGCGCCACGCCAGAGACCAGACCAGCAACGACATCAGCGCCGCCGCGCCCAAGGACATGAGTGCCGCCGCCGTCATACCCGCCGCCACGAGCCCCGGCTCTGCCGACACGCCGCGCCCGCCGCGGCGCAGCCAGAAAAGACCGATGGCCCCGACGAAACGCTCCGCCAGCCACCACGCACCGATGCCCCCGAGAACAACCATCGTCTGAAGCAATGCCGCAGCCGATGCGGGCAGGATCAGGGTCGAATCCGCCGAAAGGAACCACCGCATCACTGCGACCGAAAGCACGGGCGGATTGGACGGGCCAAGTATGATCGCCATGTCGACCACCGACAGCGAAAAGGCCAGCACGACATAGATCGGCAGTCGGATCAGAGGATAAAGCTGCGGCAGGATCACCTTGATCCAGACGATCCCGCGCCCGTAGCCCAGCGCACGACCCTGCGCGAGGTGCCGCCTGACCGGCAGTTGCGACAGCCCCGCGAGAATGACCAGCAGGAAAAAGGGAAGCTCCTTGATGGTAAGTCCAAGGATCAGTGCGAACCCCATCGGATCGTTGACCGTCGCCATGTCGGGCGGCAGCTCCCAGCCCGTGGCCCACGGGCTCAGGGCACGCGACAGCCACCCGGATGGCGCAATGACGAAGGCGAGCCCGATGGCCATGGCGGCATGCGGCGTCGCCAGGAACGGGGATAGGATGCGCGCGCCCACCTTGGGGCCGAACCGGTCGTGCAACGCCCCCGCGAAGCCGACCGCCAGAATCAGCGATAGGAACGTCGCCGCGAACCCGGTCCAGATCGTCAGCGACAGGCTCGTTTCAAATCCGGGCAGCGCGAAAAGCCGCCGCCACGGATCGAGTGACACGGACGTCTCACCGATCGCCGGAAGTATGCCGAAGGCCGCCCGCGCCGTCTCGGCCAGTCCAGCGAGGATCGGCAGAACCAGCCCCACCGCCACGAGGCACAGAACCGTCAGGCGTAGAATGCGGCCGTCGGGGGCTGTCATTCGGTGTAACGCTTCGCCCATTCCTCGGTGAGGCGCGTCATCCAGTCTGGATGTGGTTCATTCAGCGTCTGCCCAAGGTCTTCGTTGGACGGCAACGCGGGAGAGGAGGGCAGTGCATCGAACGCAGCCTTCTCATCGTCCCCGAGTTTCGCGGGATCGAGCACGGAGTAGCTGCCGAGCACGCTGATATCCTGCGCGCGCGCCTGAGTCGCTGGGTCGAGAAGGAAATTGGCGACGACCATCGCGCCTTCTCTGTGAGCGGCGTTGAACGGGATCGCGACGAAGCTCACGTTGCCAATCGATCCGCCTTCGGGTGCGTAGCTTCTGACCGTATCGGGCAACAGGCCCCGCTGAACGGCGGCCGCTGCCGATGCCGGGTCGAACGCCATCGCGAAATCGACCTCTGCGTCGTTCAGCATCTGCTGGAGCACGCTTTCGTTCTCGGGAAATGTCTCTCCCTGACGCCAGAGGTGAGGGCGCAGTGCGTCATACCAGGCCCAAAGAGGCTCTGTTACGCCTGAAAACGTCTCATCTGTCGGTGCGGACTGTAATGCCGCCGCATCGGGCGCAAGCTCGATCAGCGCCTGCTTCAGGAATGTCGCGCCCATGAAGTTCGACACGGCAGGATGGGTAAACCGCCCCGGATTTGCCTGCGCCCAATCCAGCAGAGCGGTCATCGAACGCGGCGGTTCGGCGACGCGGGCGCTGTCATGGGTCAGCACGAACCGCGCCAGTCGCCACGGAGATTCGAAACCTTCTGTCGGGATCGTGAAATCGACCGTCGCGGCCGAGCCTTCTGACAGGTCGAGATACTTGGCATTAGGAAGGTCTTGAAGGAACGGGCCATGCAGCAACCCCTGGTCCTTCATCGACAGGAAGTTCGCGCCGTTGATCCAGATAAGATCGACCGACCCGCCCTCGGTCTTGCCCGCGGCCTTTTCCGCGATGACCCGCGTCACAGCCTCTGCGGTGTCCGACAGCTTCACGTGGTGGATCGTGACGCCATATTCGTCCTCGAGCGCGTCACTCGTCCAGGCGATGAAGTCGTTGGTGCGCTCGTCCCCGCCCCAGGCATTCCAGAATACGGTCTGGCCGCGAGCGGCAGCGACCGTGTCGTCCCAGCTTTCCGCAAGTGTCGGGGCGGCGATGACAGAAAGCATCGCGGCGATAATCGGAAGACGCATTGTTACTCCTCGTTCTGTTACCCGTTACTCGTCGACCCGAACGCGGCCCAGCCCTGATGCCAGCGCGTCAGGGTTGTGACCCCGCAAAGTACCGCGAACG
>CBDUOT010000178.1:0-4531 GCA_965368915.1 uncultured Rhodobacterales bacterium
CGCGACCGCAAGGGGCTCTACAAGCTCGCGCGCGAAGGCAAGATCAAGGAGTTCACCGGGATTTCGGACCCTTACGAGGAGCCGCAGAACCCTGAGCTCAAGGTCGAGACCGAGAATGTCGACGTCGACAATTGCGCGCACCAGGTGATCCTGAAGCTCGAATCGATGGGTTTGATCAAGGCCTGATCGCCGAAGACAGAAGAAAGGCCCCGGAGAATTCCGGGGCCTTTTTCGTTCTGAGAATGCTTAAGCGGGGCGCCGCATCCGTTTCAGCAGGCCATCCTTCAGGACGAACTGGTGGTAGAGCGCGCCTACGACATGCAGCGCGGTAAAGAACAGCAGAAGCTTGAAGAGCACTTCGTGCACCTCGCCCGCCTCGCGCAGACCGCCGAACCAAGCGGCGATGCCGGCCACGGGAATGGCAACCAAGAGAGCGTAAAGCGCCCAATGCGTCAGCGCCGCCAGCGGTTTTAGCATAGGATGCCCAGATTCCGGTGCGCGCGGGGCGCCCCGCCTTTTCCGCAACAAAAGGCGCGCCATCGCCAGCAGCAGGATCGCGACTCCAGTGAAGACGTGGATGGCGTGCGTATAGCCCGCAACCTCCTGACCCCGCACGAAAGCGCGCCAAGCCGCCTTCATGGCGTCCTCGCTCAGATAGCTGACCACTATCAGCGCCACGACACTCCAATGCAGCGCGATCTGGGCGCGGCTGTATCCAATAACTTCTCGCATGATGTCCTCGAAAGTTCCGAAGCGGCGCTTGCGTGAGCCGCGATAGGTAAACGGAACAGGACGCCATTTCCGTCGCGCGTCAATGGAACTGCAGTTGCAGAGACCGTCAGTGAACGCTGACCGGCGCCAGATCGTTCTGCCGCGCCAGCACGAAGGCCATACGCCGGTCCTTAACCAAGGCCAGCCGCTCGCCCGTCGCGTCGTGTACGGCGTAGATCGTGCCGGTATCCCCGGCTTGCGCACGAATCTCATCGGGCAGTTCCGCCACGTCCACGGCGCGGACATAAACGATGTGCTCTCCGGACTCGGGTCCGAAATCGTATTCAGTATGCATGCTCGAACCTCCTCAGGCTTTGGTTATCTGGATCGTCTGCACGATCTTGTCGGGTACGGCCCGCTTCAGATCGATATGCAAGAGCCCGTTCTCCATCATCGCTCCCGCCACTTCGACACCATCCGCGAGCACGAAGCTCCGCTGGAAAGCGCGCGCAGCGATACCGCGATGCAGGAAAACCCGACCGTCCTCATCCTCGGCCTGGCGGCCACGGATCACGAGCTGGCGATCCTCCACGGTGATCGAGATGTCCTCGAGGCGGAAGCCGGCAAGCGCCAGCGTGATGCGAAACCCGTGTTCGGACGATTGTTCGATATTGAAGGGCGGATAGCCCTCATTGCCGGTCTTGGCGGTCCGCTCCACAAGTCTTTCCAACTGGTCAAACCCCAGCAGAAACGGGTGCGCGGCAAAAGTCAGTTTCGTCATGGCGATCATGCCCTCGTCAACAAGCGACATCTATCGGAGTCCCGGTTCCGGCAACCCCGACCTTCTCGATATGGGGAGGGCTTCGGCCTCCGGCAAGGGCAAGTCCGTTCGAAGCGCTTCACGGGTGAGGCCGAAATTGCTATCGTCTCACGACCCGTTTCACCGACTCGTGCAAAAGGACGAAATGAACGCGCATATGGAGATGAACAACGCCGAGGTTCTGCGCGTGGAGCTTCAAGTGCTGCGCCGCGAACATCGCGACCTCGACGAAGCGATCCATCTGATGGAAACGTCCGGCCGCGCCGATCAGCTCACGCTCAAGCGGCTGAAGAAGCAAAAGCTGATGCTGAAGGACCAGATCGCGCGGATCGAAGACATCCTGACGCCTGACATCATCGCTTGACCCGAAATTCGCGCCAGAACGCGTCGTGCCGAGTCACCCGGACTGCATAGGCTGGAAATTTGCGACTGGTCCCAAGGCGATGTCCTTGCCCCTCCTCGCGCCACAGTTATAGTGCGCGCTCCAATTCAGGCGCAGGGACAGCGGCATGAGTGTAAAGGTCGGCATCATCATGGGGTCACAGTCCGACTGGCCCACGATGAAGGAAGCGGCGGCGGTTCTCGACGAACTTGGCGTGGCATACGAGGCGAAGATCGTTTCGGCCCATCGCACCCCCGACCGGCTCTGGGCCTACGGCAAGTCGGCGGTCGAACGCGGTTTGCAGGTTATCATCGCAGGTGCCGGCGGCGCCGCGCATCTGCCGGGCATGATGGCTTCGAAGACCCGCGTTCCGGTCATCGGCGTGCCGGTCCAGACGAAGGCGCTTTCGGGCGTCGACAGCCTTTATTCCATCGTTCAGATGCCGAAGGGCTATCCGGTCGCAACCATGGCGATCGGCGCGGCTGGCGCGGCCAATGCGGGGCTGATGGCCGCTGGCATCCTCGCGATCAGCGATCCCGACCTCGCCAGCCGTCTCGACGCCTGGCGCGACGCGCTTTCGGCCTCGATCCCGGAAGAGCCTTCGAATGACTGACAAGCTTGCCCCCGGCTCGGTCATCGGGATTCTTGGTGGCGGCCAGCTTGGCCGCATGCTCTCGGTCGCGGCCGCGCGGCTCGGCTACCGCACGCACATCTTCGAACCCGGCGCCAATCCGCCCGCGGCGGACGTGGCCCACACGGTCACAACCGCGTCCTATGAAGACCTCGCCGCACTTGAGGCGTTCGCGAACTCGGTCGACATCGTCACCTACGAATTCGAGAACATTCCGACTTCCGCCCTCGACGCGCTCGAGGCGCACCGTCCGATCCATCCGAACCGGCGCGCCCTGTCGGTCAGTCAGGACCGGCTGATCGAGAAGTCCTTTCTCCGCGATCTTGGCCTTGCCACTGCGCCCTACGCCGCCGTGGATGATGCCGAGGATCTGGCGGAGGCGATCCAGGAAATCGGCACACCTGCCATCCTGAAGACCCGCAGGCTCGGCTACGACGGCAAGGGACAGATGCGGCTGAACTCGCCCGAAGATGCGAAAGCCGCTCTTGCTACCATGGGCGACAACCCCTCGATTCTCGAAGGCTTCGTCGACTTCTCCCATGAAGTCTCTGTCATCGCCGCGCGCAGCCTTTCAGGCGAAATCTCCGCGTTTGACCCGGGCGAGAACGTGCACGAAGGCGGTATCCTGCGCACGACAACCGTGCCCGCGCGCCTGACCGCAGCGCAGCGCACCGATGCCGTCCTGCTGGCGGCCAACGTCCTGAACGCGCTCAAATATGTCGGCGTGATGGGGGTCGAGCTTTTCGTCACGCCGCAAGGCCTGATCGTCAATGAGATCGCACCGCGCGTTCACAATTCCGGTCATTGGACTCAGAACGGCTGCGCGGTTGACCAGTTCGAACAGCACATCCGCGCGATCGCCGGGTGGCCGCTCGGCGACGGGTCACGGCATTCCGACGTGACGATGGAAAACCTGATTGGCAGCGACATCGACCGCATCCCGAAGATCGCCAAGGAGCACAACGCGGCTATCCATCTCTACGGCAAGGCCGAGTCCCGCCCCGGCCGCAAGATGGGCCACGTGAACCGCGTCGCCGACCGCGCATAAAGCCCTCGCGCCCGGATCGTCATGGATCGCCCCGCACGGTGGCCCCGCTCTGGACCAAGCCGCCGTCGCTGGCCGTCATTCAACGGCCTCATCTTGTGACTGAACCTGTCGAAATACCCTGGACATCTCATTCAGCGAGTACGGCTTTCGCAGCCACAATGTGCCAGCGCTCGGAATCGCACCATCTTCCGCGTATCCAGAGGTCATCAATCGCTTCACGTGCGGGTACTTGTCCTGCACTTGCGCAAGAAGCTCGGCGCCATTGATGCCGCCCGGCATGATCAGATCGGTAAAGACGATATCGATATCGTCCGACCTGGCCAGAGCATCCAGCGCCGCGTGTCCGTCTTCGACCGCGATCACCTCGTAGCCCAGGTGTTCCAGCCTGGTCGCTGTCAGTTTGCGGACGCGGAAATCATCTTCCACGACAAGAACCTTCTGACTGCTGACGATGCCGACGTTTCCTTCGTCATTGATATCCGTGGGTTGCTCGGTGCCGGTATCCGCAACAGGAAGATACAGGTTGACCGACGTCCCGTGTCCAAGCTCGCTGTAGATGTCGAGGTGACCGCCAGACTGCTTTGCAAAGCCGTGTACCATGCTCAGACCAAGACCGGTGCCCTTGCCCGGTTCCTTGGTCGTATAGAACGGCTCCATCGCTCTCGATTTCTCGTATTCTGACATCCCCGCGCCGTTGTCTGAAACCGTCAACCGGACGTACCGGCCGGGTTCCAGCCCCAGAACCTCGGGGACCATCGCGGCACTGACCACCACCGTTGATGTTTCGATGACAAGACGTCCGCCGCCTGGCATGGCGTCCCTTGCGTTGATCGCCAGATTGAGCAGCGCGTTCTGTGTCTGCCCCGGGTCCGCCAGGGCCGGGCCAAGATCCGGCGCGAATTTGCATTGCAGATCGACGGTCTCGCCAAGCGTGCGGCC
>CBDUOT010000179.1:0-4249 GCA_965368915.1 uncultured Rhodobacterales bacterium
GAGGCGCCGGAGGTCTGTTCGATCGGTCTGGGAAACATCCTACCGCTCCGTCTCGTCGCGCCACATCTTCCAGATGAAGCCCGAAATGAAGACCATCATGATCGCGAAGAGAACGACCGCGATCGCGGCGCCGTAGCCCATCCGGTAGCCGTATTCCGACAGCGCCTGTTCATACATGTAGAAGGACAGCACGCGGCTTGATCCGTAAGGGCCTCCGTCCGTCATCACCGAGACGAGGTCGAAGGACCGGAGCGCGCCGATGACCGTCACGACTACGGCAATGAAAGTCGCCGGGCGAAGCTGCGGCAGCACAACATGCCAGAGCATCTTCCAGCCCTTCGCGCCATCCAGCCGCGCAGCCTCGATCTGATCGGGCGAAACGTTGTTGAGGCCGGTGAGGTAGAGGATCATCACATAGGCGATCTGCGGCCAGAGACCGGCAACGATGATGCCGTAAGTAACGTAGCGGTCGTCGGCAAGGATCGCGACGCCGGACCCGGTCAGAATTTCGATCAGCTTGTAGAGCAGGCCGAAATCGGGAGCGTAAAACCACGAGAAGATCAGGCCGACCACAACTTGCGATATCACGAAGGGGAAGAAGAACAGCGACTTGTACAGTCGCATTCCGGTGATCGTCTGGTTCAGGAAGATCGCGATCATCAGCCCGGCCGGGACCGACAGCATGTAGAGAACGAGCCAGATGACGTTATTCTTCAGCGAGGTGTAAAACGCGTCGTCATCCATCAGCTCGACATAGTTCTCGGTTCCGATCCAGGTCTTCGCGCCCAGACCGTCCCAGTCGTAGAAGCTGATCCACATGCTCTGGAAGATCGGGATGATCACGTAGACCGCGAACATGATGAGGCCGGGCGCGAGAAACAGCCAAGGCGCCAGGCGACGCTGGTTCGCTTTCCATACAGAGACGGACATACCACTCCCCCCTTGAATGCGTTGGGACAAGTATGGGCGCCCCACGACAGGGCGCCCGAATGGCCGTGGGGCCTCAGTAGACGCGAGCGCGGATTTTCTCGAGGCGCTCGAGGATCTTTTCGAGGTTCTCGGGCTTCACCATGAACTCCTGGAAGCCTTCCATGCCGGCCTTCGCCATCTCTGCCGGGGCGTCGCGGTCGAAGAACTGCGCAATGCCGCCATCGGCGGTCGAGAGCATTTCGAAACCAGCTTGCAGGAACGGATCGTCAGCAACAGTCGAGTCCTTGTTGATCGGCAACTGACCCATAGCGGCGTTGATCGTGTTCTGTGCTTCGGCGGTGGCCAGGAAGGCGAGGAACTTCTTCGCATCCTCCGGATTGCTCGCACTGGCGGGGATATGGACCGTGTCGGTCGGCGCCTCTTCCGCCCGTGCGAGGCCCGGGGTGATTTCGGGGAAGCCCATGAAGCCGAGGTTGTCGTTCGTCATTCCGCCTTCCTTGAAGACGGCGACGGCGAAGTTGCCCATGACATAGTTCGCGGCCTTGCCCTGCACGAGCAGCGCGGCGGCGTCCTGCCAGTCGATCGCGGCATGGTTCTTGGTGATGTAGGGCTGAATCTTCGCCCATTCCGCGAAGGTTGCCTTCACGCGGTCATCGGTCCAAGCGACCTTGCCGGCGGTCAGATCCATATGGAACTCGTAGCCGTTGGTGCGCAGGTTGAGATAGTCGAAGATGCCAGCGCCCGGCCACAGCGCCTTCGTGCCGGTGGTGATGCAGTCAATGCCTGCCGCCGCGAAGGTCTCGCAGTTGGCGATGAACTGTTCCCAACTCACCCCCTCGGGGCCCGGAACTTCAACTCCGGCAGCGGCATAGGCGTCTTTGTTGAAGTAGACCCCCCACTGATAGTAGGTATAGGGAACGCCCCATTTCTTGCCATCGATCGTCATCGAGGCGGCAGCGGAGGCCAGCGAGTCGTCCAGACCGTTTTCTTCCCAGACATCCGACACATCCATGAACTGACCCGAGTTGACAAAGGGCGCCATGCGGTTGCCTGCGTACCAGTTTGCCAAATCGGGCGCGTCGGCGGTCAGGAAGTTGCGGATCGCGGTCTTGTAGCCCTCGTGGTCGAAATTGTTCAGTTGAACGTCGATGTCGGGGTTCGCCGCTTCGAATTCGGTGATCACTTGCTCCATCGCGGCAAGCGGCGCGGGATCGAAGTCTGCATTGTACTTCACGACGCGCTTGTCCTGCGCGAACGCCGCCGTTGTTGTCAGCAACACGGCGGTCAGGGCGAGTGCGCCCTTTGCATAACGGACCATGGTTTCCTCCCAGTTGGTTCCATTAAGTGAAACTACGTCTTGAATAATGGAAACTATGTACAGTAGGATTTCATCTGTCAACTGAGTCGGGGAGGAGGGCTCATGTCGTCCGAAGGCCATTCTGATGGCACGGTAGGCAAGGCGTTGGACGTGCTCGAAATGGTCGCCGAGCGCGGAGAGCCCGTGCGCTTTTCCGATCTTCTCGAGAAGTCCCGGTACCCCAAAGCCACGCTGTATCGGCTTCTGCAGACGCTGACCAAGCAGCATATGCTGCGGCACGATCCGGATAGCGGGACCTATGCGCTGGGCGTGCGGCTCGTACGGCTGGCCCACAGCGCTTGGTCGCAAAGCTCTCTTGCACCGCTCGCGCGGCCTTACATCGACGCCTTGTCACGCGAGACGGGCGAGACAATTCACTTGGCGCAGCTCGACCGGGGGCAGGTGCTTTACGTGGACAAGCGCAATGCCGCGCGGGCGATCGAGATGTTCGCGCAAGCGGGCAAAGTCGGCCCCGCATACTGCACGGGCGTTGGTAAGGCGATGCTCGCCTATCTGGACAAGGACGGGCTCGAGGATGCGCTCAAGGCGCAAAGCTACTATCGCCACACACCCAACACGATCACGAGTGAGCGCGATCTGCGGGACGAACTCGCCCGGATCCGCGAACGCGGCTACGCCTTCGACCGCGAGGAACATGAGCCGGGCATCATTTGCTGCGCCGTGCCGGTCCTGAGCCGCGCAGGGAAACCACTTGGAGCAATGTCGCTGACCACATCAACCAACAGGGCGACGCTCGATCAGCTTGAGGCAAACGCGGGGATGTTGCTCGAAGTGGCCGGAAAGATTGCACGGGATGTGGAAAGCTGGCGCTTTCCGGAGCGGGCTTAGGATCAGGAGGACAGAATGACCGGCGTGACGCTGAACAATGTCGTGAAGAGTTTTGGACCCGTCGATGTAATCCACGGCGTGAACCTCGACATTGGCGACGGGGAGTTTTGCGTCTTCGTCGGTCCGTCCGGTTGTGGCAAATCCACGCTTCTGCGGATGGTTGCGGGGCTGGAACAGACCTCTGCCGGTACGATCCAGATCGGCAAGCGCGATGTCACGAACCTTGATCCGGCTGAGCGCGGCGTGGCGATGGTGTTCCAGACCTACGCGCTTTACCCGCACATGACTGTTGAAGAAAACATGGGCTTCGGGCTGAAGATGAACGGCCACGCGAAGAACGAGATCAAGAGCAAGGTCACCGAGGCGAGCCGCATCCTGAAACTCGACGACTATCTCGGCCGTAAGCCCAAGGCACTGTCAGGCGGCCAGCGCCAGCGCGTTGCGATAGGCCGCGCCATCGTACGTGGGCCGGAGGTCTTCTTGTTCGACGAGCCTTTGTCGAATCTGGATGCTGAACTACGGGTCGACATGCGCGTGGAAATCGCACGCCTCCATAAGGAGATCGGCGCGACCATGATCTACGTCACGCACGATCAGGTCGAGGCGATGACCCTGGCAGACAAGATCGTGGTCCTGCGAGCAGGGCGGATCGAACAGGTGGGAAGCCCGATGGAGCTATACAGCGATCCCGACAACAAATTCGTGGCAGGCTTCATCGGTTCGCCGAGCATGAACTTTATTGAAGGTGTGGCCGATGGCAACAACGTGCGCATTCCTTCGCTCGGCAACGCGACGATCCCAACGAAGACCGCGCTTCCCGGCAATGGCAAGAAGGTTCTCGTTGGTCTTAGGCCTCAGCATCTGACGGTCAAGCCTGGTCCTTCGGACATTACGCTAGACATCCGCGAGCGCCTTGGCGGCGTTTCTTATGACTATATGAACACTCCTCAGGGCGAGCGCCTCATAGCTGAGACCCGAAACGATGAAATGATCGCGGAAGGGTCCGCGGTTCAGATCGGCTTCGATCCGGCGAATGCGCTTTTCTTCGATCCGGCGACCGAAAAGCGTTTGCGCTAGTCCTGACTTGAAGGTTCGTGCCGATGACCTCGCCCA
>CBDUOT010000180.1:0-4151 GCA_965368915.1 uncultured Rhodobacterales bacterium
ATCACCGCCAATATCGGCGCGCTGAAACCGGGTCACTACACCCGGCTGGGCGCGGCCATCCGTCATGTTAGCGCGCAGCTGGCGGCAGAGCCTTCGGCCCGCAAGCTGCTGATCGTGCTGACCGACGGCAAGCCCAACGATCTGGATCACTACGAAGGCCAGCACGGGATCGAGGACAGCCACATGGCCGTACGCGAATCCCGGCTTGCGGGGCACAGCCTGCATGGCGTCATCATCGATGAAGACGGGCAGGACTGGTTCGCCCGTATCTTTGGGCGGGGCGGCTTCACGCTGTTGCCCAACCCCGAACGTCTGACGCGCGCCTTGCCCGATATCTACCGCAGACTCACGCAGGAGACCTGACATGCGTAAACTTTGCTTCTTCCTCGTCTTTCTCGCCGCACCCGCATGGGCCGAAGGGTTCAACCGTCCGATCCCGCAGGCGCAATCCGCTACTGCCGAGTTCTGGTATGCTATGGCCTGCCTCGCGTTGGTCGCGTCGATGATCGCCGTCCAACGGCTGGTGTCCCGGCGATGAACAAGCGCGGCTGGTCCACGCGCCAGATCGCACTGGCGCTCTACCCGTTCGGGGCGGGCGCGATGGGCGTCAACGTGTTCTTCGCCGCGTTGATCTTCAGCTGGGTCGGCGGGCCGGTCCTGTCGACCGGGTGGGCCTTCGCGCTTGGCTGCGTGATCGGCGTTCCGGCAACCTGGGCATTCGCACGCCATATCCGTCACCTGATGGACCTGGCCGACGATCGAGCGGAAGAATAAGGAACCTCATATGGCGCAGTCCTCCGCAGAACAGATGCGCGCCTGGCAGGGGCCGGCACTCTTCGGGTTTGGCTTTCGCCCGTTCTTCCTGTTCGGTGCGCTTTGGGCGGCCGTGGCCATGTTCCTCTGGATCATGGCGCTGTCCGGTGCACTAGATTTGCCGACGCGTTTCGATCCGGTGTCCTGGCACGCTCATGAGTTTCTCTTTGGCTACCTCGGAGCCGTTCTGGCGGGCTTTCTGCTGACGGCCGTACCGAACTGGACCGGGCGCCTGCCGCTGGTCGGTTGGCCGCTTGCGGCGCTGTTCGCGCTGTGGGGCGCAGGGCGCGCGGCGGTGCTGGTCTCGGCACTTCTGCCGCCGGGGATCGCGGCGGTCATCGACCTTGCCTTCCCGCTGGTCCTAGGTGCGACGATCCTACGAGAGATTGTAGCCGGCCGGAACTGGCGCAATCTCATGGTGCTGGGGCTGCTGGCCGTGTTCACGCTGGCAAATGCCATCTTCCACCTCGAGGTGGCGCGCGGCGAGTACGCGGCTCAAGGGACAGGCTTGCGGCTGGGCCTGGCCACCGCAATCATGATGATTGGCGTGATCGGCGGCCGCATTATCCCGTCGTTCACCCGCAACTGGCTGGCGCGCGAGGGCCTAGACGCCCGACCTACACCGCCGATGCAGCGCTTTGACAAGGCCGTCCTTCTGGCCAGTATCGCGGCCCTTTTGCTTTGGGTTTTTCTGCCATTCGACACGATCACCGCGGCGGCGCTTCTGGCCCTCGGGCTCCTGCATCTGGTTCGTCTATCGCGCTGGCAGGGGCATCAGACCGGGGCGGAGCCTCTCGTCTGGGTGCTGCACCTCTCCTATGCCTTTATCCCGCTCGGCGCTGTCGGGCTGGGCATAGCCGGACTGACCGGCGGCGGCGGGAGCGCCGCCGCGCAGCACCTCTGGATGGCCGGTGCCATCGGCTCCATGACCCTTGCCGTGATGACGCGGGCGACGCTGGGACATACCGGGCATCCGCTATTGGCCGACCGCGCGACGCTGGCGATCTATCTTTCTCTGTTCGGTGCCGTGGCCGCGCGATTGGGCGCCGAGCTGTTGCCGATGCTGACCCATGTCTCAGGCCTTTTGTGGCTGTTTGCATTTGGTGGTTTTGCCTTGGTTTATGGTCCACTTCTGCTGCGGACGAACGCGAAGGGGTGACACATGAGCTGGACGGGATTTGCCGTGGTTTTCGCGGCTTTCTTCCTCACGCATTCCATACCGGTACGTCCGCCTGTCAAATCGCGCATTGTTGCCTTGATAGGCGCACGGGGGTTCGCTCTTGGGTATTCCGCGCTATCGCTTGCGATGCTTGCGCTGCTGATCTGGGCGGCGGGTCAAGCGCCCTATGTTCAGCTCTGGCCGCAAACGAACTGGCAGCGCCATGTCGTGCATCTGGGGATGCTGGCGGTCTGCCTGATCCTCGCGCTGTCGATCGCGCGGCCCAATCCGTTTTCCTTTGGTGGCGCGCGGAACGCGCATTTCGATCCGGTACGCCCCGGCATCGTCCGCTGGGTGCGCCACCCGGTCCTGCTGTCGCTGGCGCTCTGGGCCGGGCTGCACCTGCTCCCGAACGGCGACCTTGCACATGTAATCCTGTTCGGCGTGTTGTGCGCTTTCGCCATAGCGGGACGAGAGATCATCGACCGCCGCACCCGCCGCATGATGGGAGGTGAGGCTTGGGACCAGTTGCGAAAGCGCGTGGCCGAAGGCCCACGCTTCCATGCGCCGCTGTCGTGGGGAGGCCTTGCCTTACGGCTCATTCTCGCAGTCGCCGGTTTCATGGCCCTGCTTCTGGCGCATCCGATCGTGATCGGAGTGTCGGCCCTCTGACAAGTAAGCACCGCCCCGGATCGGTGCGGTGCTTTTGGACCGTTCTGGCAGACCCGAAAATCAGGACGCCCGCGAATACCGCACGCCGTCCGGCACATGCGCGTCGAACGCACTGGCAATGATGCGAGTCAGCGGTCGTCCTTCGGGCAGGATCTCCAATCGACCCTGTGTCAAACGAACCAGATTGCCAAAGCGAGCGGCAACCGTTGCAAGCAGCGGGGCCAACCCGTCCGCCGATTTGCCGAACTCCGCCCTCAGATCCGCCAGATCAAGACGGAATGCGCACATGATATGTTCGATCGCCCGCGCGCGCAGGGCATCCTCGCCCGCCATCTCGTGCCCGCGCGAACCGGCCAGTGCACCTGCCTCGATCCGCTGAATATAGGCAGCGGTTGAAGGTGCGTTCTGAACAAAGCCGCCGGGGAACCGCGAAATCGAGGAAGCGCCGAGGCCGATCAGAGTCTGACATGTGTCTGCGGTATAGCCCTGAAAATTGCGCCGCAAACGGCCGTCGCGCTGCGCGGTCTCCAGCTCATCGCCGGGCCGCGCGAAATGGTCGATCCCGACCGGTGTCAGACCGGCATCTTTAAACCGCTCTGCCGACAGCTTGGACAGGTGGTAGCGCGCCAGATCGTCGGGCAGTGCATCTTCGTCGATCAGCTTTTGCCGCTTCGAGACCCAAGGGACATGCGCATAGCCAAACAGGGCAACACGGTCCGGTGCGAAGCTCAGAACCTTCTCGATCGTGTCGGCGATCCGCGCCTCTGTCTGGTGCGGCAGGCCATAGACAAGGTCCGTGTTGAGCGAGGTTATCCCCGAAGCGCGCAAATCCTCCACGCAAGCTTGCGTCACCTCGTAGGGCTGCATCCGACCGATCGCGGCCTGCACCTCCGGGTTGAAGTCCTGTATGCCGATGGACGCACGCGTCATGCCCTCGGCCGCCAGCGCGTCGATCTTGGCGCGATCGACCATGGTCGGGTCGATCTCGACCGAGAATTCGAACTCATCTGCGGGCGCAAACACGTTCCGCACGGCCCCGGCCAACCTGTGAATGAGATGCGGAGGCAGGATGGTCGGAGTGCCGCCACCCCAATGCATTCGGCCCATGCGGACCCCATTCGGCAACGCCGCGCGCACAAGTGCGAGTTCTGTTTCCAGCGTCTCGATATAAGAGTCCACCGGCCCGAGTGTCTTGGTGCCCTGCGTGTGACATGCGCAGAACCAGCACAGCCGTTCGCAGAAGGGAATGTGCAGATAGACAGAAACCGGAACGTCAGGATCCAGTCCGGCCAAGGCTTGTGCCTGAAACGTTGCGCCGGTCTCATTCGAGAACACCGCCGCGGTGGGATACGACGTGTAGCGCGGCACCCGCGCATCGAAGAGCCCCAGGGCTCTCAGTTGATCTATCTGTTCCATGTCTGCTTGGTACCTGAATCTGAGTGCGGCGATTTGCGCCACATCAAATTCGGGACAGAGGAACAGTCGATTTGGCCCACTCACGAACCAG
>CBDUOT010000181.1:0-4136 GCA_965368915.1 uncultured Rhodobacterales bacterium
TGCAAGGTGATCTTCGACGACGAGCGGCCGGTGCGTGTATCGGTCTATGGGGAACGAGTGAACTTCAATCCATCCGGCATTCTTGCGGGCGGACGCGAGGCTCACATGCAGTTCCTGCATTCCATGCGAACAGATCGGGATGCCGTAGCGCTCAGACAGCTCCGCCACTTGAAGCCACCCAGTGATGCCACCGCAGTTCGATGCGTCTGGTTGGATGTAGCTGAGCTTGGACTGTTCGCATGCGTAACCGAACTCGTGGACCGTGTGCAGGTTTTCCCCCATCGCCAGCGGCATGCCCGTCGCGTCGGCGATCCGGGCATATCCCTGATAGTCATCGGGAATTGTCGGCTCCTCGAACCACAATAGATCGTATGGTGCGAAGGCAAGTGCCGCCTCGATCGCCTGATCCACGGTCATTGAATAGTTGGCGTCCACAGCGAACGCGACCTCAGGCCCGATCAACTCGCGCACCGCCTTCACGCGGGCCACGTCTTGGGCGAGTGTCGGCTGTCCGATCTTTATCTTCACTCCGTTGAAGCCACGAGCAAGATAGCCGCTGATCGAGTCCAGCAGCTTCGGCAGCGGAAAATTCAGGTCGATCCCACCGCAATAGGCACGACAGCGGTCCGTGGCTCCGCCGGCCATCTGCCACAGGGGCAAACCCTGGCGCTTGCCGCGCAAATCCCAAAGGGCGATGTCCACGGCCGAAATCGCGAAAGACGCGATGCCACCGCGCGCAACATAGTGGACGTGCCACTGCATCGCTTCGTAAAGCGCCTCGACAGGCTCCGCGTCCCGACCAATCAGAAACGGCGTGAGGTCATGCTCGATCATCGCACGGATCGCGTGGCCGCCCTTCCCGCCGGTATAGGTGTAGCCAGTCCCATGGGCGCCGTCGGCAGTGCGCACAGTCGCTGTCACGAGTTCGAAATGGTCGTGCTCTCCGTGTTTGGCGTCCACCAAGACCTCATCGAGCGGGACATGGAAAAGACGGACCTCGACGGCGGCAATATCACTCATGTCGCTCTCCCCACGCAGTCACTTTTCTGATCAGCCCCGACTGGCTGGACCCGTTAGATTGTTAGTGCATAGGCGGTGCCTGAGCCACCGGGATGGCTGTTACCAAGCTCGACGGCAAGATCAGATACTACTTGACAGAAGTCCACCGAAGCCTCATGTCCCCCTTGATGCTGCGCTGCCGCGTGAGGTAGCCGAACTCGATACTTTGGGTTCATCAGCGAAACAAACTCTCCCAGTTCCCCATCACGCAGGGTTCTTGAAGCAAAGCCGGTCAGGGCGCGATCCGCGCGCCTTTCTCGAGGCCTTGCTACGCCCTCGTGTGTCGCGCCCAGCGCGACCAAGTAATATTTCCGTGCGGTTCACAGAACCAATGCGCGGGACGAAAGGATATAATTTGTTCGACTTCGAAATGCTCGGCCTTGCGCCGGCTCTGAACGAGGCGCTTTCGCGCGCCGGTCTTTCCCAACCAACTCCGATCCAGAACCAGGCGATTCCGCTGGCTCTGGAAGGACACGACATTCTCGGTCTCGCACAGACGGGCACCGGCAAGACCTTGGCGTTTGGCCTGCCCTTGGTCGATCACCTTCTGGCCGCGCCGGAAAAGCCGGCGCCGAAAACCGCCAAGGCACTGGTTCTGGCGCCAACGCGCGAACTGGTGAACCAGATTGCCGACAACCTGCGCGGCCTCACTGACAAGACGAAGCTGCGGGTCACCACAGTGGTCGGTGGCCAATCCATCGGCAGGCAGATCGAAGTTCTCCGTCGTGGTACCGACATTCTGGTTGCGACGCCGGGACGACTTATCGACCTGATGGAACGGGGTGCGGTTGATCTCGGCACCGTTCGGCACCTCGTGCTGGACGAGGCCGATCAGATGCTGGATCTCGGTTTCATCCATGCGCTTCGGAAGATCGCGGCACGGCTGGGTACGCCTAGGCAAACCATGTTGTTCTCGGCAACGATGCCGAAGCAGATGGAAGAACTGAGCCGCGCTTACCTGAATGACCCGAAGCGCGTTCAGGTCGCACCTCCGGGCAAGGCGGCGGATAAGATTACGCAGTCGGTCCACTTTCTCGACAAGGCGCGCAAGCCGGAGAAACTACGAGAGATCCTGTCGCGTGATCTCAAGGCACTGACGCTCGTCTTCTCGCGCACCAAGCATGGCGCGGAAAAGCTGATGAAGGGTCTTGTTGCGGACGGATTCAATGCGGCTTCGATCCACGGCAACAAAAGCCAGGGCCAGCGCGACCGCGCGATCAAGGCTTTTCGCGATGGCACCGTAACTGTCCTTGTGGCGACGGATGTCGCGGCGCGCGGCATCGACATTCCGGGTGTGGCCTACGTGGTCAATTACGACTTGCCCGAAGTACCGGACAACTACGTCCACCGCATCGGCCGCACCGCGCGAGCCGGGCGCGAGGGCGAAGCAATCGCGTTCTGCGCGCCGGAAGAGTCCGATCTTCTGCACCAGATCCAGAAGCTCATGAAGATCGAGATCCCTGTCGCGAGCGGAACCCCCTCCCGCTTTAGCGGCGCGCAAAAACCCGCACGCCGCCCGGGGCCGGCACGGCGCCGTGGCCAGAAGCCCAACCCCGCCGGAAACGAAAAACCCGCTTCGGCGAAACGCAGGCGTCCCCGCCGTCGCGCGGCCTAAACGTCGAAGAAAGATCGGGTGTGGCATGTTCAATGCCGCACCCAGCGGGCACCGAGTGGTATGGTTCGGAAAATGAGAAGCGAACTCTGGTATTCGCGGGCCGAAATGTATCGCCCTCGGGATCACGCTGCCTAGCCGGCTTCCTTTGTGTCTCCGCTGTGATATAGATTGAGCGCGGGTGATGGGCGAGCTGCTACGGGAGCGTTGCGCATGGCTCGAGTCCTGCCCCTCTTTGTCATCACTTCGGCTGCAATCGGGCTCGTCGTTTATATGGCTTGGCATCCCGAGTTGTGGGAACCGTGGCTGGCTGATCAGGGTATCACGCGTAACGACCCCGAGTTTCGCAAAGGGCTCAAGCTTGTTCTTGCGATTGTCTTAGGTGTGCCGCTCACCGCCTTGATCTACGCAATCGGCCAGCTCGGGTCAGATCGGTCGCAGACAGATATTCACGGTCAAACCGTATTGAGGCTTCGGGCGGGCACGCGCTGGTTCACGACCATTTCCTGCCTCGGTCTGGCCGCGTTGTTCTTTGCCTATCCCATGGTCGATCCGGCGGCACCTGCGCCTTGGGCCTTCCAAGCAGCGGGCAGTTTCTGTCTGCTCGCCATTCCGGTGATACTCAAAGCAAAAGTGCGCTACGACAACTCGACCATCACCGTTTCGAACTCCTTCGGCGGAAGCTCTAGCTTCCACTGGTCTGAGCTCACCGACATCCGTGAAGTGCCCCAGATGAAACACTATCATTTCGTTTTCAAGAACGGGAAGAAAGCCTCTATTTCCTACAGTTACGCCGGGCTTGGCGATTTGCTCCAAACCGCGCGAGAAAAGCTGGTGCACACACATGGAACTGGTCGTACATGAGACAATCTGTTGCGTCCTTTTAGGTCACATAGCTGAGGCCAGCGGCTCGCTACCTTTGCCGATACAAACCATGTGTTGCAGACTCCGCACCAGACCCGCGCAGTCATCATACCCGAAGATTTTCCGCCCCGAAGAACACTCCCGGCCTTGCTGGTGACGGGGCCAGTGCTCAGCCCGGCACACGTCGGGTGGTGGCTCGGAGAACTTGCCTTGCCCAAACGAGTTTTTGCGAACTTAAACCAGTTGTTCGCTTGCGTTCTCTTCCTATCCACCCTCGTATTCACCAATCGCGACAGTTCGGGAGACAAACCTTGATGGACTTTATTGCGCGTTTCGAATTTGCAGATGAACTTTGCCGCGCGGCCGGAAAGATGGCCAAGGAGTATTTCTCGAACCGAGACACGCTTGTTGTCGACACGAAGGGCGCTCAAGATTGGGTCAGCGAGGCGGACCGGAACGTTGAGACCTACATACGTCAGCGGATCGAGAAGACTTGGCCCGAGGACGGGATCTTTGGTGAAGAGCATGGAGCGAAGGCGGGCGAAAGTGGCTTCGATTGGGTAATCGACCCGATCGACGGGACCACGAATTTCGTCAACGG
>CBDUOT010000182.1:0-3978 GCA_965368915.1 uncultured Rhodobacterales bacterium
AGCGCGGTCGGCTCCGGCGTGTGGATCACTCGGAACCCCTCGTCAAAGTCCCGCAATCCAAAGTGCCAAGACGCGCCGGGCCATCGCAGTTCCATCTCGCCGAGACGGGGGCGGTAGACGGCGGTGTAAAGAGTGCCGAACCCACGATCGAACGCGGTGGAGTAGATTGGTGGGCGCATGAATGCCGAGATGAACTTCTCTTGCGGTTCGATGTGCAGCGTAAGCCGTTGCAGCAGGAAGCGTTCGCGCTCTACCGTCGCGGTCATTCGCGCGTGGCTCGTCCATTCCACGACCTTCTGATGGTTCGTCGCGACCGCCGCGTGAGTGATCTGCGCCGGTCGGTCAGGCGCCATCATGACCGTCAGGAAACGCCGTTTCGCATCGAGAACGGTGACGTTGTAGCTCATATGCGTGGGCACCCGGGCGAGCGCCTCGCCGGCTTCTTCGGCCGTTTCGCAGGTTTGAAGTACATAGCGTAGGATCACGGGGACTCCGAACCCCTCGCCAACGACCCGGCGCCCGCCGAAAGTCAGTGACGCGGCGAGGCCCGCGTCGTTCACTCCGTCGACGAGACCCCACAGACCGTCGCTCGTTCCCATCACGGTCCGGTCAAGCCAGTTCGTGCGCATCACGATGCGATCGAAAGCAGTCGGGCTGTAATCGTAGTTCCTGACCATGACGGGTTCGCGACCCGGCCAAATCGCCTGGCTGCAACCCGACAGGTACGCAGGCGGGCGATAGAACGACAGGAAACGTGCCGCATGATCGCCACCACCTGCCAGTTCGCAAAGGCTGTCGTAGACTGGCAGGAGTTCGGGCATGTGCCGGCCGAGCGCCTGACGGCTTTCCCAATAGGGAGCTCTTGGCCCCTCGCCTTCCCTCAGCCACCAACGGTGATATGCGGGCCAATACTCAGCAAAAAGCGCGGCCCATTTCGGGCCGGGCTCAGGTTCGTCGATTGCTCGCCAGAGAAGTTCCAAGTCGATCCAGTCCTCGGGTGCGGCGGAAGCCCCATCCCGGTATGCGCTACATGATTTTGAACGCGGGATCGGCAACCTCGGGACCGGCATGCGTCATATCCAGTGGCCTTGCCGCGAAGCTCTGCTTGATCCCGTGGATCCACCTTTTTGCGCGTTCGTTAAGCTGGAAGCCCGAGGTCATCGACCGCCCCCGCGTGACGAGAATGCCGAGATCGGCACCCTCGTAGCGATAGTCGCCCGGCTTCAGGATGCGCAGGAAAAACGCCTCGTTCTCCGATTCCACGGCGCGGCGGTGGTAGTCGAAGCGGTCATAGACGACCCGTCCATCCTCCAGCATCTTGTATATGCCGGTCTGCGGCGCGTCGGTGACGATATCGACGCTGTCCTCAGTATGCTTGATGACCATCTGGGACCAGCCGTCGATCATCTCCGGATCGGACCAGCGGGCGTTCAATTCCTCCACATCGAGGTGAAACTTCTTCTTCGAGAACTCGAGAAGGTGGAACAGGAAGAGGGGCGCGTCGGCGTGCGCGAAGGCCGCGTGATTGGTCATCGACGAGGCACCGGTGATGCGGGGATTAAGCTCGCCAAGCCAGATGTCGCCGGTTTTCTTGTCGATCAGGAAGTCGAGTTCGAAGTAGCCACGATACCCCTCTTTCCTCAGCTGCTCACCGAACTTGAACGTCAGTTCGCGCGCCCGTTGACGGGTCTTAGGCGAGAAGGCGGTGGAAAAGATCTCGTTCCCGCACCAACCCCCGCGATAGGGGGTCAGTTCCTTGAAGCCGACCAGCTCGGTCATGAGCGGCCCGACGATCGTTCCTTCTTTCGTTGCGCAGGCTTCAATTGCCGATCCGCGGCAATCGATGCGCTTCATGATCTTTATTTCGCCCTCGCCGACGATCTCATGCTCGTGACGACGGAAATCGGCCTCAGACTTGATGAAGAACGTCGTATGACCGGAATCGCCAAAGGCCGATTGCAGCACGAGGTCATGGCCTAGCCCCGACTTCTCGCAAGTCTTGCGGAGGTCTTCGTAGCTTTTGACTTCCGCCAGGACATTGGGAACCGACGGCACGCCCGCCTTGTTCCCGATCCGCACAGTCTCGATCTTGTTGTCGCACTTGGTGCGCAGTTTCGCCTTCGGAAACCAGACCTCGGCCCCAAGCTCCTTGGCCAGCCTTTCCGTCTCTTCGTCGAACATGAGGAAGACGAACTTCGGCTTGCCGCCACGCCGCTTGATGAGGTCGATCACCTCCTTGTGCTGTAGCAAGTAGTTGTTGATCTCTTCGATCGACTGGAATTCGGCGTGGGGTTGTTCAGAGGGGCAGAAGACGTTTGGGTGGCGGCCGTCGTAGCAGTCGATATAGCATATGTATTTGAAATTCTTGCACCATTCATCTAGGCCAAGCAGGTTGAAGTTGGTTGCCGAGATGAAATAGATCGGATCCTCGTTGCGGTGAAAGTTCCGGCGGATTTCAGAGATATTCTTGAGTTCATTCTTAGACATGTTTTTCTCCCCTGCTTATTCCGCCGCATTCGGCAGCTTGTTTTTCTTCAGTAAAGTGTCGAGCGCTTCGTCGGTAAAGACACGCAGGCCCAGATCAGGCCGGTAACCGTGAATCTCATCGACATCGAGCGCGCGCATGAAGGCTAGGATCTCTTCGCTCACCACTTGCCCGGGCACGAGGATCGGGAAACCGGGCGGGTACGGAATGACGAAGCTAGCCGAGACAATGTTGCGCCCAGTTTCCATCGCCGCCTTGATCGAGCCATTCAGCTCGAGATAGTCGCAATTGTTTTCATCGTAGGCGTAAAAGAACGCGGTACGAATATCGCCCTCGCCGGTCGTGGAATCTTGGCAGAAAGCCTCGTGGAACCGCGAAAAGTCCGGCAGCGGCGGAAAGTCCTCGACCAGCGCCTTGACGCGGCGCTCGAACGCCAGGCGTTCCATTTTCGACGCGTCGTCAAGCCGCTCATCAAGCTCGTTGGCGATCTCGACCAGCACTTCGATCAGATAGGCAACAGATGAACGCGTCGTACCGATATTGGTCATGAAAAGGACCGTATTGCGCGACGTCTTGTTGATCTGGATGCCGTACTTGTCCATCAGGATTTCGTTCTTGAACGTATCGCCGTCCCAGCCCGTACCACCCACGGAAAGCGTGACCCGCGTCGCGTCCAGAACGAACTCATCGCGTTCCCAACATTCCCATATGTCCGTCCAGCCCTGCTGTGGGTCGTAGTAACTCTCAACCCCGCTCTCCCGATAGTCCTCCGGGATCATGTCGCCCGCTGTCAGCACCTTGAAGTACTTGCGCAGCCGCGGGTGCGACGAGATCGCCTTGCGCATCGACATCGCGGCCTCGACCTGCCGCTGGACGAATTCAAACCCCTCCAGCTCCACCTGTCGGCGGCCGACATCCAAAGACGCGATGATCTGATAGTTCGGGCTTGTCGAAGTATGGGTCATGTAGGCTTCGTGGAAGCTTTCCTCGACCTCTCCCTTGAAGTCCTGATCGTTGACGTGAATCATCGAACCCTGCCTGAGCGAGGTCAGGGTCTTGTGCGTCGACTGGGTCGCGTAAATCCGCACCCGCGCATGAGGTGGAGCGACGAGCCGCGTGTTCAGTAGTGTCTCGTCATCTGCTTTCTTCAGCTTTTCCTGCTGAACCTTGTAGGCCTCGGCCTGCTCGGGGCTTTTCAACCGCTCGCGCAGGTTATTTGCAGCGTTCATCGCGGTACGCTGTCGATAGGTCGGACCGAAACGGGCGAAGGCGAACCAGGCCTCGTCCCACAGGAAAATCAGGTCGGGCTTGATCGCAAGGCATTCCTCGACCACTCGCTCGACATTGTAGACAATACCGTCGAACGTGCAGTTGGTCAGCAACAGCATCCTGACGCGGTCGAGCTTGCCTTGTGCCTTTAGCTGCAAAAGCTTGTGCTTGATCTCTCGCAGCGGCACTGCGCCGTACATCGAATATTCGTTCAGCGGATAGCT
>CBDUOT010000183.1:0-3948 GCA_965368915.1 uncultured Rhodobacterales bacterium
GTCTGATCCGGTCCGTTAGAAAAGAGCAACGACATGAAACCGACTGCAAAAGACTCCTCTTGGCAGATGTCTCTCCCTGCGTTTTCGACAACGCCCAAACACGCCTCTTATGACGTGGTGATTATCGGCGGGGCCACCATGGGGGCCTGCACCGCATGGTTCCTGGCGTCGAACCCCGATTTCAAGGGTAAGGTTCTGATCGTTGAGAAGGACCCAACCTTTGAAAAGGCGCAGACAGGCGCGTCCAACAATTGCATGCGCCAGCAATTCGCCAACCCGATCAATGTCCAGATCGGTCAGTACGCGGCTGAGTTCGTCAAGAATTTTCGCGAAAACCTCGGTGGTGATCCGAAAGTGCCGGAACTTGGCATTCGCAATTTCGGCTATCTGTACCTGTCAGACAATGCAGCGCTGACGAAGGTTCTGGAGCGCGATCAGGCAGTTCAACAAGAAAACGGAGCTGGCACAAAGATCGTGAGCCGGGAAGAAATTGCCGAAGCCTATCCCTTCTACAAGCTTGACGACATCGAAGCGGGCAGCCTGAACACCATCGACGAAGGGTACTATAACGCCCCGCTGATGGTGGAGTGGTTGATCAAGAAGTCGGTGGAGAAGGGCGTTGACTACGTACAAAACGAAGTCAGCGCGATTGGCCGCGATGGCGACAGGGTGATGAGCGTGACACTGGCGTCAGGTGAGACCATCCAAGCCGGCGCCGTTGTCAATGCAGCCGGCACCCGTGCCGGTCTGGTGGCCGACATGGCGGGCCTGAAGCTCGATATTCAGCCCAAACGCCGCTATACGGTCATCTTCCGCGCCAAAGAGCCGCTCGATCGCGATCTGCCGCTGACCATCGACCCGACCGGCGTGCATTTCCGCCAGTTTGGCGATGATTACCTGGTGGGGTGCCCGCCGATGGGCGAGGACGCAACCGTCGATGTTGAAGACTTCAGTGCCGAGGACGGCATCTGGGAAAAGAAAATTCATCCGATCATCGCCAACCGCATTCCGCAGTTCAAGGATGTCGAGATCGTAGATTTCTGGATCGGGCACTATGACTTCAACACCTTTGACTACAACGTGGTAATCGGGCCGCATGACACGGTGTTGAATTTCCACTTCACCAATGGGTCCTCGGGACATGGGTCACAGCAGGGCCCCGCTGTTGGTCGCGGTGTCGCGGAGCAGATCATTTATGGTGCCTTCCGTTCCATGGACCTGTCACCGTTCCTCTATGAGCGCTTCGCCAAGGGTGAACGCGTCATCGAGCGCGCAGTGATCTGATCAACATTCGGCGGCACCAGCAATCAGGCGTGTTGGTTGGAGCAGTCCTTCCGGTCACAAAATCCGGCGCGACCATCTTCAATGCAGGAATGGAAAGAAACACTCATGAGCTACAATGTGAAACTCTCCGGTGTCATGCCGGCGCTGGTGACGCCCTTTGGTTCGAACGACAAGATCGACTTTGGCGCGTTCGAAAAGCTGATGACCCATTTCCGCGAAGCCGGCGTGTCGGGTTGGGTGCCCAATGGCTCGACCGGCGAGTATTTCTCGCAATCAACGGAAGAACGTCGCGCGGTGCTTCAGTTCGTCAAGGATTTCGCCAATGAGGATGAGGTCCTGATTGCCGGCACCAACGCGCCCGCCACCCGCGAGGTGATCGAGCAGACCGCGATGGCCAAGGACATCGGCTATGACAACGTTTTGTTGGCTCCCCCCTTTTATACGCGTCCGACACAGGAAGAACTGATCAGGCATTATGAAACCGTGCTGGACGCGGTTGATGTGAACCTGGTGCTCTACTCTTATCCGATGAAGGACGGGTCTGACATCAGCTTCGAGTTGATGGATCACTTCGCCGACAATCCGCGCGTCATCGGTATCAAGGAAAGCTCGGGCGTGTTGCAGCGCGCCATCGACATTGCCTCACGCTACGAGGGCAAGATTCAGCTGATCTCCGGGTCCGACGACATAGCACTCGATTTCATGTTCTGGGGCGCTGACAGCTGGATTTGCGGGCCATCGAACTGCATGGCTAAGGCCTGTTGCGATCTGGACCGGGCTTTCAAGGCCGGTGAGATCGACAAAGCCAAAGAGATGATGAAGACGCTCTATCGCGCGATGAATATCCTCGAGTCCGGCAAGTTCGTGCAGAAGATCAAGTATGGGTGCGAACTTCAGGGCCTGCCTGTTGGCGAGTGTCGAGCGCCACTGGGGCCACTCACCGGGGACGAAAAGGCCGAGTTCCGCACAGCGATGGAGCCCATCCTGAACTGGCAGTCCTAACCGCCGGCGTAGGTTCGGTCCCCCGGGTTTTTCGATCAGCGTCGGTCAGTGCGAAAGCGAGCGGCAAGAGCAATCCATGGACGCGAAGATGCCTCAGTCAACGATCGTGGTCGGCGCCGGCGTGATCGGTGCGGCTATTGCCTTTGACCTGCAAAAGCGTGGGCGAAACGTGACACTGATAGATCGCGATGCGCCGGGTCGAGGGGCATCCTTTGGCAACATGGCCTCGATCGCGGTGACCGAGTTCATGCCCGTGGCGCGTCCGTCGATCTGGAGACAAATCCCCGGATGGATGATGGACCCGGAGGGGCCGATCCGCATCGCACCAACATACATGCCCCGCCTGACCCCCTGGTTCATTCGGTTTCTGGCCGCCAGCCGCCCCAGCACTGTGCACCGCTTGGAAGCTGCCGGCGCCGCGTTGTGCGAACGGTCACTGGCCGATACCCGGGCGCTCTTGTCCGAATTGGATATGTCGGAACAACTGTCAGAGACCGGCTGCCTGTCGCTTTATTCCGATGAAAGCGAATTTCAGGCCGATGCTGAGCGTATCCAGATGCTCGACCGGTTCGGATTTGACTACGAGATCCTGGACGCGCCATCGATCCACGCGCGGGAACCGGAAATCACCGATGCTATACGCAAAGCGGTTCTGTTGCCCGACAATCGCACACTTGCCGACCCCTACCTGATGGTCCTGCGTCTGGTCGAGCGGCTCACAAGCATGGGCGGGCGAACACGCCGTAGCGCGGTAGTCGGGTTCGAACGTGGTGACCGGATCACCGGTGTACGGCTGGAGGATGGATCGACCCTGCAAGCCGATGAGGTTGTGCTTTGCGCGGGAGCTTTTACTGCGCGGTTGTCAAAACTTCTGGGCGAGTCGATGCCACTGGAGACCGAACGCGGGTATCACACGCAGATCATGGCGCCGGGCATCTCGATGACGCACTCGATCATCTGGCCCGCCAAGGCTTTTATGGTCAGCCCCACGGCTGGCGGAATCCGTGTGGGCGGTACGGTTGAAATGGCTGGTCTTGACGCCCCGCCGGATTTCCACCGCGCGAAAATCACGGTTCGCCGGGCCCGCGATGCGTTGCCGAATTTGAAAGTCGAGAGCTTTACCGAGTGGATGGGGCACCGACCGGCCTTTCCCGACACCATCCCTGTCATGTCGGCGTCGGCAAAGACGGCGGGAGTTTTCTACGCCACCGGCCACGGCCATCTGGGCCTGACATACGCCGCCACCTGCGCGGGTCTGATGGGCGACCTGATCACCGGGAATTCGTCGGAAATCGACCCGAAGCCTTATCGTATCGACCGGTTTTAAGGGGCGACGACCTTGCAACACCAATTCCAAGTCAAGGAATAACTCATGCGCTGGAAACGCACCCTGCAAACGGTGGATGTCCACTGTGCCGGTGAAATTGGCCGCGTGATTACCGGCGGCGTGCTCGATATCCCCGGCGACACGATGGCGGCCAAGCTGGCCTACATCAACCAGGAGGATGACAGCTTGCGCCGCTGGCTTTGTTCTGAACCGCGCGGGGCTGCGAACCATTCCTTTGTTCTTATCCCGCCGGCCTGTCACCCGGATGCCGACTTTGGGATGATCGTCCTGCAGACCGATCAGGCCCATGCAATGTCAGGGTCAAATTCCATGTG
>CBDUOT010000184.1:0-3874 GCA_965368915.1 uncultured Rhodobacterales bacterium
ACTCTCAGCCTTAAGCCGGGTGAGTTCTTCTCACTTCTGGGGCCGTCCGGCTGCGGCAAGACGACCGCGCTTCGAGTGATTGCTGGGTTTCAGGAGCCAACTGCGGGCAAGGTCATCATCGACGGGCAGGATATGGAGGGCATTCCGGCCAACAAGCGCCCGACCAACATGGTGTTCCAGAGCTACGCGATCTTTCCCCATCTCAATGTCGGCGACAACGTGGCCTACGGTCTCAGGAACCGGGGCATCTCGAAGTCCGAACTGGACGGGCGGGTAGCCGAGGCGCTGGAGATGGTCGAACTGGGCGGGCTGCAAAAGCGCCGCGCGACCGAGTTGTCGGGTGGCCAGCGCCAGCGCGTCGCGCTTGCCCGCGCACTTGTCATGCGGCCCAAGGTGCTGCTTCTCGACGAACCGCTCTCCGCGCTCGACAAGAAGCTGCGTGAACAGATGCAGTTCGAAATGCGCCGCCTTCAGCAAAGCCTCGGCATCACCTTCGTCATGGTGACCCACGACCAGTATGAAGCGATGACGATGTCCGACCGGATCGGTGTCATGTTCAAGGGACGGCTCGTCCAGGTCGACCGGCCGTCCGAGCTTTACGCCCGGCCTTGCAGCCGAGAGGTCGCCACCTTCATCGGCGGCATGAACCTGCTTCCGGCCGACGTGCGGGACGACAAAGCTGGGAAGCTGACGGTCGAGACGCCGGGCTTCGGCAAGATCAGGATCGACGAAAACCCGAAAGTCGCAGAGCGGGCGCAACGGATCGTGGTCGGCATCCGGCCAGAACAGCTCGAGATCAGCACCGAGAAGCCGGAAGCCTACGAGGCCACGGTCGAGGGCGAGGTCAGCAACGTCGCCTTCTATGGCGAAAGCGTCCACTATCACGTGCGCGTCGGGGGCATAGAAACACCGCTCGCCGTATCGGTCCCGAACTATTTTCACACGGTCGATCACCAGCCTGGCGACCGGGTCTGGCTTGGGGTGCAAGGCGCCTCTGTGATCGATCTTGGTGCGAATGACGACAGAACCACACTGGGAGGAAGACAATGAAAACGATAAAGATCGGGGCGCTTGCCCTAACGGCCTTGTTGGCACCGGGCATGACACTCGCCGACGGCGCTGCCTTGTCGGTATTCGATTGGTCAGGCTACGAGGATGAAGGCTTCTTCGGCGCCTATATGGAGAAACACGGCGCAGCGCCGTCCTACACCTTCTTTGGCAGCCAGGAAGAGGCGTTCACCAAGCTGCAGTCGGGATTTACTGCGGACCTCGCGCATCCCTGTTCGGATGCGGTGCGCAAGTGGGTGGCCGCCGACCTGCTTCAGCCGCTTGATACGTCGAAGCTGACCAACTGGGACACCCTTTTGCCTGAGATCAAAGAGGTGGACGGGATCGTCATCGACGGCGAAGCCTACATGATGCCGTTCGAATGGGGGAATACGGGCCTCATCTATCGCACCGATATGGTCACTGACGAAGAGGTCTCGCTGCAGCTGCTGGCCGACCCGAAATACCAGGGTAAGATCGCTGTCGGTGACGCGGCCTCGAACGCTTATGCGCTGGCGGCCTTGGCCACCGGGAACGCGGCCAATTACACCGACATGAATGACGAACAGTTCCAGGCGGCGTCGGACTATCTGCGTTCGATCCATCCCAATGTTCGCTTCTACTGGTCCGATGCAGGTCAGCTCGACCAGGCCTTGGCCTCGGGCGAGGTCGTGATGGGATGGGCGTGGAACCAGACCGAGTTGAACCTGATCTGGAACGATGTACCCGCCAAGATGATGCGCGATGTGGACAAGGGCATCGCGACCTGGGTCTGCGGCTATGTGCACCTGAAATCCTCGACGACGCCGGTCGAGCAGGTCTACGACCTTCTCAACGCGCTCTCGGACAAGGAAAGCGGGAAATACATCATCGAGAGCTGGGGCTATCCGCACGCGAATGCAGAGGCCTTCGGAATTTCCGATCAGGAGCTGATCAAGACATACGGCTTCGATGACGTGACGAAGTTCTTCGAAGGCAGCCTGTTCTTCGATGCCGTGAACCCGGAACTCGAAGCGAAGATGCTGAAGGAGTTCGAGCGGATCAAGGCTGGCTTCTGACGGGCTGATCGCCGGGGCGGCGTCGACTGCCCCGGCCTCGTTTCCCTGAGAAAAGGCGCGCTGATGACGGACGCGAACAGGTATTCTGTGCTTTTCGAACCGGTGCGGATCGGTCCCGTGACCGCGCGCAACCGGTTCTATCAAGTCCCCCATTGCAACGGTATGGGCCATATCCGTCCGCGTGCAGAAGCGGCGATGCGCGGCATCAAGGCTGAGGGCGGTTGGGCGGTGGTCGCGGGGCAAGAGACCGAGATCCACCCGACCTCGGACCTCTCACCCTTCGCCGAGAACCGGATTTGGGACGAACGCGACATTCCCGCGCTGCGGCTGACGACCGACGCGGTGCACGAGAAGGGTGCCCTTGCCGCCATCGAGCTCGCGCATAACGGCTACCATGCGCAGAACCTCCTTTCCCGCGCGCCCATTCTGGCGCCGTCCGACATGTCGGTCGACTACCCGGTTCCCAAGCAAGCCCGCGCGATGGACAAGGCGGACATCCGGGCTTTCCGCCGTTGGCACCGCGATGCGGCCCTGCGCGCCCGCGACGCTGGTTTCGATGTGATCTATGTCTATGCCGGGCACCGCATGACGCTGCCCCAGCACTTCCTGTTGCCGCACATGAACCAGCGGAGCGACGAATACGGCGGATCGCTTGAAAACCGTGTTCGGCTGACGCGGGAGCTTCTTGAGGATACGCGTGAAGCCGTGGGTGATACCTGCGCCGTGGCATTCCGTTTCGCCGTGGACGAGATGCTTGGAGCTGACGGGATGCAGGCCGCCGAGGAGGGCCGCGCGGTGGTCGAGCTCTTGGCCGAGCTTCCCGACCTTTGGGACGTCAACGTCTGCGATTGGACGAACGATTCCGCTACAACCCGCTTTCAGCCGGAGGATGGCTATCAGAACGACTACATCTCCTTCGTCAAAAAGTTGACGTCGAAACCGGTCGTGGGCGTGGGCAGGCTGACCTCTCCCGATCAGATGGTCTCGATGATCCGCAAGGGTATCGTCGATTTCATCGGTGCCGCGCGACCGTCGATCGCTGACCCTTTCCTGCCGAGAAAGATCGAGGAAGGGCGCGTCGACGAAATCCGCGAATGCATCGGTTGCAACATATGCGTCAGCGCAGACACGCAGGGCGTGCCGATCCGCTGTACGCAGAACCCGACAATGGGGGAAGAATGGCGCCGGGGCTGGCACCCCGAGAAGATCGCGCCCAAGGGGCGCGAAGAGGCCGCGCTTGTCATCGGCGCAGGGCCCGCAGGGCTGGAATGCGCAATGCAGTTGGCTCGGCGTGGCTACGAGGTGACCTTGGCCGAAGCGGGGCCAGAGGCGGGCGGACGCGTTCTGCGCGAAAGCCGCCTGCCGGGTCTGTCGGCTTGGAAGCGGGTTGCCGACTACCGGCTGAACGACCTGTCGCAGCGTGCCAATGTTCGGATGTTTACCGATAGCCGGCTCGACGCCGATGCGGTTCTGGAGCTTGGCATCCCCAACGTTTTCGTCGCCACCGGCTCCATCTGGCGGCGCGACGGGATCGGGCGGTCGGTCCAGCGCCACCCTCCGGCGATCGACGGCGCCGCCAGAGTGTTTACTCCGGATGACATCATGGAGGGCCGGATGCCACCCGAGGGTCCCGTGGTCATCTACGACGATGATCAGGTCTACCTCGCTGCCGTCCTTGCGGAAAAGCTGGCTCGCGAAGGGTACACCGTCATTTTCGTGACGCCTGCAAGCATCGTGTCGCCCTTCACCGAGCTTACGCTGGAACAGGC
>CBDUOT010000185.1:0-3872 GCA_965368915.1 uncultured Rhodobacterales bacterium
CGCGCGCGCCTGAGTGGCGAGATCGGCCGGTCCCTGACCAGCCGCGGTGCGCTGGTCACGACCGGGCAGTCAGAGCCTATGGCGGTGATCCGGAACATCGATCCCGTGTTCGTCGACGTGACGCAATCGGCCGCCGAACTTCTTAAATGGCGCAGAGGTGGTTTCGAATCCGAACTGCGCAACGCGGACAGAACCGTACGGCTGATCCTAGCCGACGGCACCGAGTACGCGCAGACTGGCATGCTGACCGCAGCCGAGCCTCAGGTCGATGAACAAACGGGCGTGGTGGTGTTGCGCATGGAATTCGCGAACCCCGACAGACTGCTTCTGCCGGGGATGTACGTACAGGTCGTGATGCCGACGACGTCGGCGGACAACGTATATCTCGTGCCTCAAGAAGGTGTCAGTCGCGACCGACGCGGCAGGCCGACATCTTTGGCCGTGAACGATGACAACGTGGTCGAGCTCCGTGAGATTGAAATTCTCGAGGATCGCGGGTCCGAATGGGTCGTCCGTTCCGGGCTTCAGCCTGGCGACCGGATAATCGTGGAAGGTTTGCAGAAGACGGGCCCCGGCGCGACTGTCGTGCCCGAGGAACGCACCGAGACGGCAGCGGCTGACGCCCCGGCCGACACCGCCACAGAGTAACGGCACATCGCCGATCGGAGGCTCCCATGGCCCGCTTTTTCATCGACCGCCCGATCTTTGCGTGGGTGATCTCGATCATCATCATGGGGATCGGCGCCCTGTCGATCCTGACCCTGCCGGTGGCGCAGTACCCGCAGATCGCGCCTCCGACGGTGTCGATCCGCGCCACCTATCCCGGTGCGTCAGCCCAGACGGTCGCCAATACAGTGACCCAGCTGATCGAACAGCAGATGACCGGTCTGGACGGCATGCGCTACATGTCGTCAAGCTCGACCTCGGCCGGCACCGCCCAGATCTCACTGACTTTCGAGACGGGAACCGATCCGGACATCGCGCAAGTCCAGGTGCAGAACAAACTGGCAAGGGCGACACCCCTTCTGCCCGAGCCGGTGCAGCGTCAGGGTGTTTCGGTCCAGAAGTCTTCGGCCGGTTTCCTGATGGTCGTCGCGCTGATCTCGAGCAATGACGGTTACGAACAGGTCGACCTTGCCGATTACATGGTCAGCAACCTTGTCGATGAGCTCAGTAGGATAGAAGGCGTCGGCAGCGTGCAGGTATTCGGTGCGCAGTACGCGATGCGGATATGGCTGGACCCGTCCAAGCTCGCCGCCTTCGAACTCACCCCCTCCGACGTCGTTGCGGCGGTGTCGGAAGAGAACGCTCAGATTTCCGCCGGTGCGTTCGGCGACCGCCCCGCTGTCCCGGGCCAGCAGCTGAACGCGACGATCACGGCGCAATCCCTTCTGCAGACGCCAGAGGATTTCCGGCAGATCGTGCTTCGGGCAGAGACTGACGGCGGTCTTGTTCTGCTCGGCGACGTGGCGGATGTCGAAATCGGAGCTGAGAACTATTCCACGATTTCGCGCTTCAACCGCAAGGCCTCGGCCGGTATGGCAATCAGCCTGGCGCCGGGCGCCAACGCGCTCGATACATCCGAAGCGGTCAAGGAAAGGATGGCGGAGTTCGCGGAATTCTTCCCTGAGGGCGTGGAATACGTGATCCCCTACGACACGGCACCCTTCGTCGAGATTTCGATCGAGGAAGTCGTTCGGACGCTGATCGAGGCGATCGTGCTCGTATTCCTCGTGATGCTGCTCTTCCTGCAAAACCTGCGGGCGACACTGATTCCGACTCTGGCGGTTCCCGTCGTGCTTTTAGGTACGTTCGGGATTCTCGCCGCGGCGGGCTTTACGATCAACACGCTGACTATGCTGGCCATGGTTTTGGCAATCGGCCTTTTGGTCGACGATGCGATCGTCGTCGTCGAGAACGTCGAGCGGATCATGCGCGAAGAAGGACTCAGCCCCGTCGAAGCGACGCGCAAGTCGATGGGACAGATCACCGGCGCTCTGATCGGCATTGCCTTGGTCCTTTCAGCGGTCTTCGTGCCGATGGCGTTCTTCGGTGGCTCTACCGGCGTGATCTACCAGCAGTTTTCCGTCACCATCGTTTCGGCGATGGCGCTTTCGGTCGTCGTGGCTTTGACGCTGACTCCCGCCCTTTGTGCGACGTTGCTCAAGCCTGGCAGCCACGGTGAGCGGCGCGGGATTTCGGGCCTGTTCAACCGAAGCTTCGACGGGCTGACAAACGGCTATGGCCGCAGCGTTGGGTGGCTGGTGAAGCGGCCCGTGCGCGTCGGTCTTATCTACCTGGTTCTGGCGGCGGCGATGACGATGTTGTTCATGAGGACGCCGACGGGTTTCCTGCCGGAGGAGGATCAGGGCATCCTGTTCACACTCGTTCAGGCGCCGACAGGGGCCACATCTGAACGCACCCTCGGCGTCATCGAGCAAATCGAGGATCATTTCCTGAACAACGAAAGCGAGGTCGTCGAGTCCATGTTCGGTGTGGCGGGCTTCAGCTTTGCCGGGCAGGGGCAGAATATGGGTATCGCCTTCGTAAGACTGAAGGACTGGTCCGAAAGGACCGAACCCGCCCAAAGTGTTCAGGCGGTCGCAGGCCGCGCTTTCGGTGCGCTTAGCGGCGTCCGTGACGCCTTCGTGTTCCCTGTCGTGCCGCCCTCGGTCATCGAGCTTGGGAACGTTTCAGGTTTCGATTTCTATCTTCAGGCGCGGGGCGGCCAGACGCACGATCAGCTATTGGAGGCCCGCAACCAGCTTCTGGGCATGGCTGCGCAAAGCCCGCTGATCGCTTCTGCCCGTCCAAGCGGGTTGGAGGATGCGGCACAGTTCAATCTCGACATCGACTGGCGCAAGGCAGGCGCGATGGGAATTTCTGCAACCGACGTTGGGAACCTTCTTCGGATCGCGTGGGCGGGCAGCTACGTCAACGATTTCATCGATCGCGGCAGGATCAAGAAGGTCTACGTGCAGGGCAAGCCTGACGCCCGGTCGGGACCATCCGACATCGAACATTGGCGAGTGCGCAACGCGACCGGTGGGCTGGTGCCCTTTTCCAACTTTGCGGAAGGCGTTTGGAGTTCGGGTCCACAGGGCGTGACCCGCTATAACGGCGTGCCCTCGATGCAGATTCAGGGCAGTCCGGCGAGCGGCGTGACGACCGGGGAGGCCATGGCCGAAATCGAAAGGCTGGCGTCTCAGCTTCCGGCTGGCTTCGCAGTCTCTTGGACTGGTCTCTCTTTGGAGGAACGCGAATCCGGGTCTCAGGCGCCTCTGCTCTATGCGCTCTCGCTGGCGGCGGTGTTCCTGTCGCTCGCCGCCCTTTACGAAAGCTGGTCGATCCCCTTCGCCGTGATGCTCGCGATGCCGATCGGTGTTTTGGGTGCGCTTCTTGGCGCATGGCTCGGCGGGTTCGAGAATGGGGTGTTCTTCCAGGTCGGCCTGCTGACCGTGATCGGCCTGACCGGCAAGAACGCCATCCTGATCGTCGAGTTCGCGCGCGAACGGTTTGAAGCCGGCGAAACTCTTCGTCAGGCTGCGACCGAAGCCGCGCGGCTGCGATTCCGCCCGATCATCATGACCTCGATGGCCTTCTCGCTTGGGGTGTTGCCCCTTGTCCTCAGCACTGGTGCGGGTTCAGGTGGGCGGACGGCGATCGGCTCGGGCGTTCTGGGAGGTACGATTTCAGCTACCGTTCTTGGCGTGCTGTTCGTGCCGGTCTTCTTCGTCATTGTTGGGCGGCTGACGCGGGGCAAAAATCCCTTGGTCCCTCAGCGCAAGACCGAAGAACATCAAAAGGCGTGAGGGCGGGGCTCGCGTTACGAGACGCGGTCGTTCAGCACATCACGTCGCACGGATCTGGGG
>CBDUOT010000186.1:0-3658 GCA_965368915.1 uncultured Rhodobacterales bacterium
GGGCGCTGGTTCCGGCTCGGCCCCGCCGAACAGGCCCCCGGCTCCGTCGGCCTTGGTCGCGAGCAGAAAGCGGGCGACTCGCCAAGCCAGCGTCGCCTTGCCCACGCCGAGCGGTCCGGACAAAAGCCATGCGTGATGAACGCGCCCGCCTGCATGGGCGTCGAGAAATGCGGCTTCGGCAGCCCCCTGACCGACCAGCCGCGCAGTGTCTCGAGGGTGCGGGGCACCCTCAACGCGGTCGGCTTCGGGCAGCGTTTCGTCGGTCATGTCAGCGCCTTAGCCGCTATACCGGCTATCTCAGCCGCGACGTCGTCGGGCGCCCGATCTCCGTCGATAACCCGGCACCGCCGGGGGAATTCTGCGGCCAGTGCCAGAAACCCCTCACGCATTCGATTTTGCAGGTCAGCCCCGAAGTCCTCAAAACGCTCCTCGTGACCGTTGCGCCCTTTCGCGCGCGCGAGCCCGGTTTCGGGGTCCATGTCGATGATGAACGTGAGGTCAGGCTCTCGTCCGATCATGAGTGTGTGGAGCTTGTCGACGACGGCCCTCAGATCCCCGCGTGAAAGGCCCTGATACATACGGGTCGAATCCGCGAAGCGGTCGCATATGACGATCTTTCCGTCCGCCAATGCCGGTTCGATTACGCGTTCCAGATGGTCGCGCCTCGCGGCAGTGAAAAGAAGGATCTCGGTTTCGGCCGACCAACGATCCGGATCGCCCTCAAGCACCAGCCGCCGGATTTCCTCGGCACCCGGGCTGCCGCCCGGTTCGCGGGTCAGAACGACATCGTGGCCATTCGCGCGAAGGTTATCCGCCAAGCGCCGTGCTTGGGTCGACTTTCCGGAGCCGTCAATCCCCTCGAATGTAATGAACATCGCCAGGTTCAGATGCCGATCTCGGCCATGGCGCGCTTCGACAGCACGCTGAAGGCCGTTCTCAGCCGGGTGGTGAAGCCACCCTTCGGAACGGCCTGTTCTGCCACGAGCGGAATCGACACGGGCTCGACCCCGGGAATCTCGACGATCATTTCCGCGAGCTTCTGGCCTTCCTCGACGGGCGCTTCTATCGGCCCTGTATAGACCACGTTCGCCTTCAGCTTCTCGCGCGCGAGAGAAGGCAGCAGCAGCGACAGGTCTTCTTCGACCACCAGTCCGACGCGCGAACTTTGGCCAAGCCAGATGTCTGCCTCCGCGATGCGGGTACCCTTCGAGGCGATCGTCTTCTGGACGAATTCGCGAAAGGCCCAGCTTACGATGCGCTCAGCTTCTTCTGCGCGCTCACGTTCGCTTTCGAGCCCGTTGATCGCGAATACGATGCGGCGGCCGTCCTGAATGGCAGAGCCGACGAGGCCGTAACCGGATTCAGACGTATGCCCAGTCTTGAGGCCGTCCGCGCCGATCCCAAGCTTGAGGAGTGGGTTGCGGTTGAACCGATTGTCCGGCGAACGCCCGTCGTAGGGGAACTCGGTCAGCGAGAAGTACCCGTAGTATTCGGGAAACTCGGTGATCAGGCGAACGGCGAGCAGGCCGAGATCGTGCATGCTCATGCGTTGGTTCGGGTGAGGCCAGCCGTGCGAATTAGCGAAGGTAGAGTTCGCGAACCCGAGCGCCTTCGCGCGTTCGTTCATCTTGCGAGCGAAGTCTTCCTCGGTGCCGGCGAGCCCTTCGGCCACGACGACGCAGGCGTCGTTGCCCGAGAGGACCACGATGCCCTTGATCAATTCCTCGACCGTGGGCCGATCCGTCTCGTTAAGAAACATCGTGGAACCGCCCATTGCCTTCGCGCGCGAAGAAACGGCGAAACGCTCATCAAGCCGAATGCGACCGTCGCGCAGCGCTTCGAAGAGCATGTTGAGCGTCATCAGCTTCGACATCGATGCGGGTGGTTGCTTTTCGTCGGCGTTCTTCGACAGAAGCACAGTTCCGGTCGTTACGTCGTACACCCAGGCGGCCCGGGCGCGCGTTTCAAAGGCGCTCGCTGGCAGGGCGGTCACGAACGCGAGGATCAGAAGGGCGGCGAGACGGATCATGTTCTTGTCCTGCGGCTCTTTTACTTGTTGACGGGATAGGCGTCGGGATAGCCGATGCCCTTGACGCGCGAGGCCAGCGCATTGCGTTCGGCCACGCTCGCGGCCGGGCCGACGATGACGCGCCAGTACGTCTTGCCCTGACTTTCGTCTGGGATGATCGTTGCGGTCATTCCCGCCGCTTTCATCTGACCAGCCGCGCGGTCGGCATTGGCTTGGGTGCTGAAGATGCCAATCTGCACATAGGCCCTCTGGAGGCTGGACGCTTTGGGCGTGGCCGCAGAGACGACGGCGGAGGCAGCCGGAGCGGCGGCAGTCGCGGTTGCGGACGCGGCACCCTCGGCGCGGTCAATCGCAGCAGAGGCCGAGGACGTAACCGATTCGAGCGGGGCCTGCTCGATCGGGCCCGAGGTGACGCCGCCAGAGACGGGTTCGTCAGGTACGGGAACGGGTTCGACCTTCGGCTTTTTCCGGAACAGACCGAATAGACCGCCCTTCGCACGTTTCGGCTCTTCAACGACGGGCGCGTCCACATCCGTCTCGGCGGCAGAGCCCGCCGCAGCCGCGGTTTGAGCGTCGGAAGAAGCGGTTTGCGCATCGGGAGAAGGAGTGACAGCGGGGACCGCGTCCTCGGCGATTTCGGTCTCGGGTTCGGGCGTGGCCTCGACCGGGGCAGGTGCTGGCGCTTCCTGGCGTCGGAGCGCCACGACGCTTAGGTCGACTGGCTGACCCGCAAGCATCCCGAGCGCCTCCGCCGCGTCAGAGGAGACCTGCAGGCTAGGACCGGGGGTGTCGCGTTCGCGGCGGAAAAGCGCCCCGACGACCGATTTGCCGTTCCCCGGATTCCGGATCATCACGCGTTCAGGATCGTTGACCGAGGAATGTGCAACCCATACGCCGCCGAGCGATGGGCGTCCGTCCCAAAGGCCCTTGCCGGACATCTTGAACACGTTCGGGGCCTCGACATCCTGAGCCGGTGTCGAGCGCGACATCTCGGGTGGTACGATGTTGTCGGAAGAGGTCTTTGCGGAACCCAATTGTGACGTCCCGTCTTGGCAGCCCGCAATCGCAAATGCCACTGCCGCCGCAAGTGAGGCTCGCACCGTTACACGCCCTGTCATTCCTGCCCCCGTCCGCGCGCGCACTACGCGCCGCGCTCAAACTGCCCAAAACACGAAACTACCGGCAGACCTTGCGGTCTTGCTTGCCAGTCCCAACGCTCAATCGTCGCGCCTTGCCGCGCTTGGCCGGGAGTTTAGCTGGTCGTACAGCGCAAGAAAAGGCTCGGAGGGCGATCTGGCGGAATTCGGCCCGGTGAGGCTTTCAGAATCACGCGCCGCTCGCTAAACGCTGCGCGTCGGAAGGTCGGCGGCGCGCCTGGTCGCGCCATGGTTGGGTCAGTTGCTAGCGACCGACTTAACTGCGCTGGACCGCTGAATAGGAGTGTGGTTACAAGAGGTTCCGGGCGGGCCTGCGTGGCGAGGAGGCGGGGGCGACAGCTGCTCGCAATCCGATGCAACTCGAGATTGCCCCGAACGGTTTGGAAGCGTGGCCGAGTGGTTGAAGGCACTGGTCTTGAAAACCAGCGACGGGGAGACTCGTTCGTGGGTTCGAATCCCACCGCTTCCGCCA
>CBDUOT010000187.1:0-3647 GCA_965368915.1 uncultured Rhodobacterales bacterium
CCAAAGGCAGTTCCCGGACGATCTGTTCAGTGTTCGGGCCGTGCAGGACGTTCAGCCGGGCGAATATCTTGGTCGGCCGTTCCATCTCGACCACCGTGTCGAGACGGATCACGTGTCCGAGCGTCAGACCTTCGATTGCTTCGTTGGGCAGATCGATGGCGAGAGACAGGAACGATCCCTCGAACCCGAACACCTCCATCCGGTAACCGTACGAAGCGAGGTCGGCCTCGCCCTTGTTGCGGGTCTGCCGAACAGTAAGCTCGCGCAGCGGACAATCGTGAAACACTTTTGCTTCGTTTCCGAAATTCGCACCGTTCGCGACGCCGGCCATGCCTGAGGGCGTGACCGGGCTGCGCCAGATTTCCGGTCGCCAAGCCCAGTCGGCCATGAGGGGTTTTGCGAGTATGTCCGGCCCCGCGGATTGCGCCAACCGCGCCTCGGCAACATGAATGACCTGGTCGAGTTCGCCTCTGACCTGGCGCGCGGAACGGCGCAGCTCTTTCAGCCCGGCGGTGTCCAGCTGTCCGGCCCGACCGGCCATGTCCCGCCACCGCGCATGATTGCGCCTCAGGAAGAGCCGGTCGAGCAGCTTGTCAATGTTGTCACGCATTGCTTGAAGCCACTTTTTATCGTCCGCCCCTCGGAAGCATCTAAGACTTATCGTTTTCTTTCGGTCAGCACGCAAGCCCGGGCTCGGCTCAGCCCTGCCCTGGGTTCGCCGCCCGCACGCGCGCCACGAAGGCTTCCAACACGCGGCGCTTTTCTGCCGCCGGAAGCGGCCGATCACGAAGGCCGAGGGCCGATAGCGTCACGATGCGATCCCGAACCTGAAGTATGGCGCGCCAGTATTCGGGTTCCACTTGCTGACCCGTCACCGCTGATTTGTCGTTTAACTGAAGATAGAGCACTCCGTCGCGCGACAGGACCTGAGCCAGACTCACGTCCTCAGCCCGTCCGGACCTGCTGAGGGCGGCGCGGCCCAAATCGGAACGGAAGAAGTCCGCCATCGCGGGGAAAAGGGCTTCGAGTTCAGTGTCCGGCGCACCCGGCAGCACCGTCGCCGTCAGGATCGCAGGAAAGTCCGGCTGAGCGGCCGACGCAGACCCGGAAAGTGCAGCGCAGGAACCAAGCAGGACGAAGGACCCCGCGGTGCTGTCGCGGCTTGGCCCTTTATCGATGCAGTAGCCCGCGGGCCCCGCCACGGTCACCGTCCCGCCCGAGACGGCCATCGCCTGCGATGTGCCCGCTGGCACCCCACCAATTGCGCCCGGCTGGCAGGCCGACAGCGTCAGGATCGCAGCCAGCGCCGCGATGAGGCTACTGGTCCATGTAGACATGAAGTTCGGCCTTGGCGCCGGGATGCGTGACCGCGCCTTTGCGCGCACCGCCAACAAGCTGTGCGTATTTCCAAAGCGCACCGGACGCGTACTGAGTTTTTCTCGGCCCCTTCCATTCGTCCTTGCGCTTGGCCAGTTCCTCGCTTGTCAGCGCCACCGACAATTCGCCCTTGATCGCGTCGAGCGTGATCATGTCGCCGTTTCGCAAAAGCGCAATCGGCCCGCCATGCGCAGCCTCGGGCCCGACATGCCCAACGCAGAAGCCGCGTGTAGCGCCGGAAAAGCGGCCATCGGTAATAAGCGCGACCTTCTTGCCCATGCCCTGACCGGAAAGAGCAGCGGTGGTCGCCAGCATCTCGCGCATACCCGGACCGCCTGCGGGGCCCTCGTTGCGGATGACGATGACGTCGCCTTCCTCGTAGCCGCGCGCGCTTACGGCATCGAATGCGTCCTCCTCGCATTCGAAGATCCGGGCCGGGCCCGTGAAGACCTGCTCCTCGGGCTTCATCCCCGCGACTTTTACGATCGCCCCGTCCGGAGCGAGGTTGCCACGAAGGCCGACGACACCGCCCGTGGACGTGATCGGGTTCGTTGCGGGATAGATCACGCGGCCGTCGACTTCGCGCGTTATTCGGTCGAGTTCTTCGCCCAGTGTGCGGCCGCTCGCCGTGATGCAGTCCTCGTGGATCATGCCAATCTTGCGAAGTTCCTTCAGCACGACGGGCACGCCACCCACTTCGTACAGATCCTTGGCGACGAACTGTCCGCCCGGCTTCAAGTCGACGAAGTACGGCGTGTCGTGGAAGATGTCGGTCACGTCGAAGAGGTCGAAGTCGATCCCGGCCTCATGCGCGATTGCGGGCAGGTGCAGCCCGGCGTTCGTCGAGCCGCCGGTACAGGCGACGATGCGGGCCGCGTTCTCAAGCGACTTGCGCGTCACCACGTCACGGGCGCGGATGTTCTTTTCGATCAGCGTCATCACCGCCTCGCCCGAGGCCATTCCGTATTCGTCGCGGCTTTCGTACGGCGCGGGTGCACCGGATGAATTCAAGAGCGCAAGGCCGATCGCTTCGGACACGCAGGCCATAGTGTTCGCGGTGAATTGTCCGCCGCAAGCACCCGCTGAGGGGCAAGCGACGCGTTCCAGAACCGCAAGTTCGGCATCAGAATAGTTGCCGGCCTGATGCTTGCCGACCGCCTCGAAGACATCCTGAACGGTGACGTCCTGCCCGTTCAACCGGCCCGGAAGGATCGATCCGCCATAGATGAACACCGACGGCACGTTGAGCCGAACCATCGCCATCATCATCCCCGGCAAGGACTTGTCGCATCCGGCAAGCCCCACAAGCGCGTCGTAGCAATGGCCGCGCATGGTCAGTTCGACCGTATCGGCAATCGCTTCACGCGAAGCGAGCGAGGAACGCATCCCTTCATGCCCCATGGCGATGCCGTCCGTGACCGTGATGGTCGTGAACTCCCGCGGGGTGCCTCCGCCGACCTTCACGCCCTGCTTGACCGCCTGCGCCTGTCTGCTCAGCGCGATATTGCAGGGGGCCGCTTCGTTCCAGCACGTGGCGACACCGACCCAAGGCTGATGGATCTCTTCCTCGGATATGCCCATCGCGTAAAAATAGGACCGGTGAGGCGCACGCGCGGGCCCTTCGGTCACGTGTCGGCTGGGAAGCGCTGTCTTGTCGAAGCGGCGGTTTTTCATGGGCTTCCTCCCGTCAAGCAGTTGGAAATGCAATAGGCGACCGTGCAACGGGACACAAGGCAGGCAGAGATGCGCGCGAATGCAAAAAGGGCGGCCGAAGCCGCCCTGATCATCCCTTGAGCAAGATGGTGCCGATCAGACGCGCCGCGCCTTACGCCGCCATGCAGCACCCGCGCCCAGCGCACCAAGCGCGCAGCCCAGAAGCGGCAACGCTGCCGGCAGTGGTACGGGGGGCGGCTGGAAGTTCAGCAAGCCACGGCTTTGCGCCGCTCTGAACCGTGTATTGCCCTGCAACGTGATCGTTCCGGCATTAGCGCTGAACAGGAAGGCAAAAGCTTGCCGGAAGTTGGCGCGGTTCCGCGTGATCGTCGTCACCCCGAGCGGATCGTAGGCATTGCCTGTATAGTTGAGCCGTCTGTGAAGGCCATTCACGTAACCCAGGATCGCCGCTCCATTAGACACGACCGAGTTCGCCGCCGCAGTCGCGTCGAACGTGTCGCCCCTAGCGAAATTCGTGTTTGCGGGCGCGCGGATGCGCACAAATGCGATGTAGTCGGCATTCGGCGTTCCGAAGTAGCTCCGCTGCCAGTCGTTCA
>CBDUOT010000188.1:0-3643 GCA_965368915.1 uncultured Rhodobacterales bacterium
ATCGAACCAGCCATTCGCTGCGTGCGCAAAATTTTGAGCTGCTTGAACTGCCTCAACGCGGACGGAGCCGTCGTCGGGCGGGGATCGTTCAAGATCTACAAACGTTGCAAGTTTCTCATTCGTCACTGCGGTCGCGAACGGAAATCTTACATTGTTCGGCAGGGCTTTGACGTCCGGAACGATGCAGGAGCTTCAGTCCACGGCCGGGTCAAAGCCCATAAGATAGGCAAGCGGCGCGTGATCATCAGTTAAGATCTGCGCAGTCTTTTGTCGAAGCATGGTATCGAAAAACGCAGTATCCAGCACTTGGAAACGGGTTAGGTCTGGGGCCCTCGTATCAACTATCGACACTGCGCTGTCCTCTGCGCTGGCGAGCAATACAAATACACGACGCTCCCCTGGTTGGGGTGGCCGTTCTGCTGTCCAGACCTCAACGCTGGGAAAGACATTGCGCAACGTCGCGTAGACAGCTGCGAGAGCGTTTAGCCTGTCCACATTGTCAAGGAGGTTCATAGCGAAGACCCCACCCGGGGACATATGGCTTGCAACAAGTGCGAAGAACTCCTGCGTCACCAGATGTTCAGGCGCTGCAATGTCAGTGAACGCATCCCCAACTATTACGTCAAACTGTTGATTGCTGTTGCTCAGCGCCAGGCGTGCATCCCCATGCAGGATAGTCGCCGTTGAAGGCTCGAACCAGAATTGGTCGACAGCAATTGCTGTCACTTCGGGATCGATTTCTGCAATCGTAATGTTCGAGATACCCCGATCTGCCCAAGCCCGTGGCACAGAGTAGCTCCCCCCACCGATATGAAACGACGTAAAGTCTGTTCGACCCATACGCATCCGGGGCAACGCATCCAGCATTGCCGCATGCTCTGTAAACATGACTTGCGGCGCCTCTCTCGCACTAATGCCGTGGGCAAGATGATCAACGACCATCAGATTGACTGGATCATCTGGATTGTCCGACAAAGCAACGGTCCGGATGCAGTAATAACTGCTTTCGCGGTCGCAAACCGACGGCAGGCTTAGGGCCCAAAGGCCGATGGCAAATGCAATGCCAATTCCTAAAAGCGAAACTCCATACCCGCGTGGCGACACCTTTCCGAGCCAAAAACAAATCAACGCGGCAATCACATAAATCCCACTGACGACAAGAAGGGTCGTCACCGAACCGATCCACGGCACAAACAAAAACCCTGCAAGAAGAGTCCCCAAAATCGCGCCAATCGCACCGGCGGCAAACATGGCGCCAAGGGCCTGTTCTGCCCGGTCCCGGCCCCGCATTGCCGCGACGCTTAGGATCGGTGCGGGTACGCCCGCAAAAAGCGAAGGTATAAAAAAGGCAAGTGTGCTTAAGGCGGTGATGGCCACCATGGGATGCGCGATGCCCCCGACAACGGGACCTGCGAAGGTCCGGAGGATAAGCGTTGCTCCGGCGGTGGTACAGGCGGCTGCGATCATGGTCCAACCGGTAACTCGCAGCGCACGCTCCGTCTTGAGCGCCGCAATTCTTCCACCCCACCAATGTCCAAAGGAAAATCCAGCAAGCACAACAGCGATAATGGATGTCCATGTGTAAAGGCTCATGCCGACATAGGGCGCTATCATGCGCCCTGCAACAATCTCAACCACAAGGCTCGACGCCGAAATACCGGCTTGCAGAAAGACCAGCAACCAAAGCGGTATCAGCGTGAAGGCATCGTCCGTTTTCATTGATCTGGCTGTTTCCTATGGTTGAAAACGCGTCAATGGATCTGTGACGTTTTGCCAGCTTAGATGTGGCAGGAGATCCCAGCAACCGGCAGATATGGGTAAACCGGAAGCGGCACCCCGCGCGTCCACTTTTGGCCAGGACGAAGCCTTTGGGAATACTGTGACGCGCAATTGTAGCCACTTCGATAGATGACTGCTTTTTTTGTTTTTTTGCTGCCAAGTGTGCAATTTACATAGTCCGCCACATTGGGCTCGTTCCAGACCATGGATGCATTTCAGCATCCGTAACCTGATGGCCTGTGGGGCATTCAATGGCGGCCCATTCCGGACCTTCGTCGGGGCATGGCTGTGCTGCGCTGCAGCCTGCGGTTCAGACTTTCGCTCCGGATGGACCAACGGATCAGGAGTGCGGGACTTGGCCGGCAACCGAACTCGAGCGAATGCATACTGACCCTTTTGGAAACAGGTTCCAGGACCACACTTGAGACTGTTCAGGTCGTCGGTTGCTGCTACGCTGCCCTAATGAGAAAAAGTCAGCCCCTCATTGTTATCGGATTGTTTCTGTTGCTCACTCCGATCGTACTGCCGGCACCAATGGGAATGTCCGATACGGCATGGATCGCATCGGGGCTGGCAATGGTCATGGCGCTCTGGTGGCTAACGGAGGCACTGCCGCTCCCGGCGACCGCGCTCTTGCCGCTGGCAGTCGCGCCAATCTCTGGGATCGCGGAGCTCGAGGATACTGCCCGGTCTTACAGTGATCCCCTTGTCATCCTTTTTCTGGGTGGCTTTCTCATCGCCAAGGCAATCGAGAAATCGAACTTGCATTGGCGGCTGGCGAACGTGCTTCTCGGGTTTGCCGGAACAAACCCGCGCCGTGTTCTCGGGGCCATCATGATTTCCACTGCGTTTCTCAGTCTGTGGATCAGCAATACCGCCTCCGCCATGGTGATGGCGCCGATAGCGGCGGCGATCGCGAGCACGCAAAGCAGCCAGTCAGCTTTCGGCACGCCCTTGATGCTCGGCGTCGCCTTTTCCGCCACGATCGGAGGCATGGGGTCCCTGATCGGAACCCCGCCCAACGCGATATTCGCCTCTTATGTCAGCACAACCTACGGGGTGGACGTCGGGTTTGCCCAATGGGCCGCGGTGGGGATTCCGGTGGCGCTGGTCTTGTTGCTGCTCACTTGGCTCGTGCTCGTCTGGGTGTCTCCGGGGTTGGGGAACATCGCGCTGTCGATGAGTTATGACCACCAGCAAACCGAGATGCAGACCGCAGAACGCCGCGTCGCAATCGTCGCGGGGCTCACGGCACTGGCCTGGCTCTCAAGTCCGTTGATTGAATGGCTCATTCCCGCGATCACACTCACGGACGCGGGAATTGCCATGACAGCCGCTCTGGCGCTTTTCGTGCTTCCCGACGGGAAAGGCCGCCGTCTGCTCGATTGGGAAACTGCCGCGAACCTGCGATGGGACGTCCTGATCCTTTTCGGCGGAGGATTGGCTCTTGCCGGCATTCTTCAGCAGTCCGGTCTGACGGACTGGATCGGGGGGATCGTGCAATTCATCGCCCATTGGCCCAGCTTCGCCATTCTTCTCATTCTTGCAGCACTGATCGTTTATGTCGGCGAGTTGGCAAGCAACACGGCAATGGCGGCGATCTTCCTGCCGATTGCCGGGGCCGTCGCGACCAGGCTTGATACCGATCCTGTCACTTTCATCCTTCCGATCGCCATGGCTGCTTCCATCGGCTTCATGCTTCCGGTCGCCACGCCACCCAACGCGATCGTATTCGCAAACCCTGCAGTGACCCGTTCCGACATGTTGCGTGCGGGCGCGCTACTGGACATCGTCGGGCTATTCGCAACGGTTTGGGCGGGTTCGTCTCTGGGGAAAATGATCTTTGGATAAGTTTTGAAAAGGA
>CBDUOT010000189.1:0-3580 GCA_965368915.1 uncultured Rhodobacterales bacterium
CTTCCAGCTTGATCGAGAAATCGCCGCCTTCGGGGCTGACCAGCGCCTCGACGCAGAGGACCATCCCGGCTTCGACCACGTAATCGAACGCGCCTTCGACCGCCTGATCGGGATAGGCGATGAGTGGCCATTCGTCGCAAAGACCGACGCCGTGCATCTTGCAGCCGTATTTCTGCTTCTGGAATTGGTCATCAAGCCGGTGGCCGCCCTCGACAAGCTCGCGGAAGCTGACACCGGGTTTCAGCATCTCCATGTTCGTCATGATGTGTTCATGCGCGTGGCGCATCGCGTAGACCATGGAGTTCGTGGGCTTGGCGTCGCCTACCCACCACGTGCGAGAGATGTCGATGCAGATGCCGTAGGACCCGACGAGGTCGGTGTCGAACGCCACGATCTCGTTCGGCTGGATGATGCGAGGGCCGCATTCCTGGAACCACGGGTTTGTGCGGGGGCCGGAGGCGAGAAGCCGGGTCTCGATCCATTCGCCGCCGCGCTTGATATTTTCGGCGTGCAGCACCGCCCAGACGTCGTCTTCGGACATGTTGCCGCCCGGCACGCCTTCGCGGCAGGCCTTTTCCATCGCGGCAATGGACTTCTCGCACGCATCATGGGCGCAGCGCATGGCGAGGATTTCGTCCGGTCCCTTGATCGAGCGGGCCTTCTCCGTGCACTCCTCGCCTTCCTCGACGATGAATCCTTCGGCTTCGAGCGCCCGAAGGCCCTGGACAAGGATCTTGTCCACGCCAAGCTTGCGGTTGGTGCCGGCATGGGCGCGCATCAGCTCATCGACCTGGGCCACGAAGGAACTGGCCGCCTGCGCCGCCTTGTCGCCTGCGGAGAAATAGAACATCGACGCGCCCGACCGGCTTTCGCGGACGAGTGGGTTGAACTCGGTCAGGAAGGGCGAGTTCTTGTAGTCCCAGATCACCATGTATCCGTCCGCGCAGATCAGGACCGCGCGGAACGGGTTGTGGGTGTTCCAGAGTTGCATGTTGGTGCTGTCGGTCGCGTACCGGATGTTCAGCGGATCGAACATCAAGAGGCCGCCCCAGCCACGGTCGACGATGGCCTGAGTCAGCCGCTTCCAGCGATACTCGCGCATCCGTTCGAGATTGGGCAGCGTCAGCCCCGCCGCTTCCCACTCCCGGAAAGCAAGCTGCGTCGGTCCGATCTCGACCCGGTTATTGTCGTTGGGCGTACCGTCGGGCAGGTGCGCGCCTTTGGTAGGGTCGATCTTGCGGCGTTCTGAATAGTGCGTGTCCATGATGTGCCTCCCGGTCTCGGTGGCAGGATGGGACGGCGGCGACAGTTCGGTCGCATCCGATTGCGACGCGATTCATGTCCGTTTTGTGCGATTTGGCAGCATTTGAGCTGGTTGTTCGAAGGGTGAGGGCGGTTCTTCCCTGTCCGCGTGGCATCTGGTCGCGCGGGGTACGCCGTCTGCGCGCGTCAATAGCAAAAGGGCCCCGGCAGGGGCCCTTCGCGTTCGTCTCATTCCGGATCAGCAGCTGTAGTAGAGCTGGTACTCGACCGGGTGCGGCGTGTGTTCGTAGGCGTAAACCTCTTCCCACTTCAGCGCCATGTAGCCTTCGAGCTGGTCTTTCGTGAAGACGTCACCCGCAAGCAGGAAGTCGTGATCGGCTTCCAGCGATTCGAGCGCCTCGCGGAGCGAACCGCAGACCGTCGGGATGTCGGCCAGCTCTTCCGGCGGCAGGTCGTAGAGGTCCTTGTCGGAGGCCGGGCCCGGATCGATCTTGTTCTTGATGCCGTCGAGGCCGGCCATCAGAAGGGCTGCGAAGCACAGGTAGGGGTTCGCGGACGGATCCGGGAAACGGGCCTCGACGCGCTTGGCTTTCGGCGATTCCGTCCACGGAATACGGACGCAGCCAGACCGGTTGCGAGCCGAGTACGCGCGCAGGACCGGGGCTTCGAAGCCCGGGATCAGGCGCTTGTAGGAGTTGGTGGACGGGTTGGTGATCGCGTTCAGCGCCTTGGCGTGCTTCAGGATGCCGCCGATGAAGTAGAGCGCTTCCTGGCTGAGATCGGCATACTTGTCGCCTGCAAAGAGCGGCTTGCCGTCTTTCCAGATCGACATGTTGACGTGCATGCCCGTGCCGTTGTCGCCCTTGATCGGCTTCGGCATGAAAGTGACCGACTTGCCGTAGGCGTGGGCCACGTTGTGGATCACGTACTTGTACTTCTGGATGTTGTCGGCCTGCTCGGTGAGGCTGCCGAAGATCATGCCAAGCTCGTGCTGGCACGAAGCGACTTCGTGGTGATGCTTGTCGACCTTCATGCCCATGCGCTTCATGGTCGAAAGCATCTCGCCGCGCAGATCCTGCGCCGCATCGGTCGGGTTGACCGGGAAGTAGCCGCCCTTGACGCCCGGGCGGTGGCCCGAGTTGCCCATTTCGTATTCGGTGTCGGTGTTCCACGACGCGTCCGCGGCGTCGACCTCGAACGAAACCTTGTTCATCGCGACGCTGTAACGAACGTCGTCGAAGACGAAGAATTCGGCTTCGGGACCGAAATACGAGGCATCGCCGATGCCGGACGCCTTGAGGTAGGCTTCGGCCTTCGTCGCGGTCGAACGCGGATCGCGGCTATAGGGCTCGCCGGTGTCGGGTTCGACGACGTTGCAGTGCACGCAAAGCGTCTTCTCGGCGTAGAACGGGTCGATATAGACCGAGGACGTGTCCGGGATCAGTTTCATGTCGGACTGGTCGATCGACTTCCAGCCAGCGATCGACGAACCGTCGAACATGAAGCCTTCTTCGAAGAAGTCCTCGTCGATGATGTCGACGATCAGCGTCACGTGCTGAAGCTTGCCGCGCGGATCGGTGAAGCGGACGTCAACATATTCGACCTCCTCATCCTTGATCAGCTTGAGAACGTCTTTTGCGCTCATAATGTCTGTCCTTTTCGTTGCCGTGTTCGTTGAGCGGGCGGTTGCCCGGTATCAGATCGCGTCCTCACCGGTCTCGCCGGTGCGGATGCGGATGACCTGTTCGACGGAGGAGACGAAGATCTTGCCGTCGCCGATCTTGTCGGTGCGGGCGGCCGAGACGATCGCTTCGATTGCCGCGTCGACGAGATCGTCGGCCAGGACGACCTCGATCTTCACCTTGGGCAGGAAGTCGACGACATATTCGGCGCCGCGGTAGAGTTCCGTGTGGCCCTTCTGGCGGCCGAAGCCCTTGACCTCGATCACCGAAAGCCCCTGAACGCCGACCTCTTGAAGCGCTTCCTTCACCTCGTCGAGCTTGAAGGGCTTGATGATGGCTTCGATCTTCTTCATGGACGACTCTCCCCCGGGGCCATTTCCTGCAGTCCGGCCCCTGTCAGCACTTCCGCTTGGCCAGCACAATTGGCTAGGGTCGGGGCAGGGGGGCGGTGTCCGGGATTCTGATGCGGTTGCCTAAATTTTGTGCAACTCGCCTGTCGGCAGGGCAGTTTGAAAACTTTTGGGGCGGTGATCCATGACCGAACTTCTTACCGCCGCGCAGATGCGCGCCATCGAGCAGGCAGCGATCGAAAGCGGTGAGGTCACCGGGCTGGAACTGATGGAACGCGCCGGGCG
>CBDUOT010000190.1:0-3522 GCA_965368915.1 uncultured Rhodobacterales bacterium
GGTTCAGGTCCGTGTGCCGCAAGGCGTGGAGGTTCGAGTCCTCTCCTGGGCACCAAACCCCTTCGCCAATGAGGGGTGATATGACGAACCATCTGCACAAAAGCGACTTGCCCGACGGGCTCGACCTTGGTCCGGTAGTGGCCATCGACACCGAGACAATGGGCCTTGATCCACGGCGCGACCGGCTTTGCCTCGTGCAGCTTTCGGCGGGCGATGGCGATGCGCACCTCGTGCAGATCGCCAAGGGCCAGAAACAGGCACCGAATCTCATGCGCCTGCTCGCCGATCCCGACGTGCTCAAGCTTTTCCATTTCGGGCGGTTCGATATCGCGGCGCTTCATGCGGCGTTCGGGGTCACGACGGCGCCCGTCTATTGTACCAAGATCGCGTCGAAGCTCGTGCGCACGTTCACCGACCGACACGGGTTGAAGTATCTGCTCCAGGAACTTGTCGGCGTCGATATTTCCAAGCAGCAGCAGACTTCGGACTGGGGCGCGGAAACGCTGACGGACGCCCAGGCCGAATACGCGGCGACGGACGTTCTTTATCTTCATCAGCTGCGGGCCGAACTGGACAGACGCCTGGAGCGCGAGGACCGGACCGAGCTTGCTCAGGCGTGTTTCTCTTTCCTGCCCACGCGTGCGACACTCGACCTCATGGGGTGGGATGATGACCGCGATATCTTCAGGCACTGATCACATGACAGACACCGAAACCTTCCTCGCCACCGCCCGCCGGGTCATCGGGATCGAGGCCACGGGCCTTGCCGCCCTGTCCGATATGCTGGGCGACAGCTTTTCCGAGGCGATCGATCTCATCCTGAAGGCCAAGGGGCGGGTCATTGTCTCTGGCATGGGCAAATCGGGCCATATCGGGCGCAAGATCGCGGCGACGCTCGCCTCGACCGGAACGCCCGCGCAATACGTTCACCCTGCCGAGGCGAGCCATGGCGACCTCGGCATGATCACCGAAGGCGACGTGGCGCTTGTTCTGTCGAATTCGGGCGAAACGCCGGAACTCAAGGACATCATCGCGCATACCCGCCGGTTCGGGATTCCGTTGATCGGCATCGCCAGTCGCGCGGGCTCGACCCTCTTGCGGCAATCGGACGTCGCGATTGTCCTGCCAGCGGCTGAAGAGGCCTGCGGAACCGGCGTCGTCCCCACGACCTCGACCACGATGACGCTCGCGCTCGGCGATGCGCTGGCCGTGGTGCTGATGGAACACCGCCGCTTCACGCCTGAACATTTCCGCACCTTCCACCCGGGCGGCAAGCTTGGCGCCATGCTGATGAAGGTCGAAGACCTGATGCACGGCGGCGATGCGGTCCCGCTCGTGTCCAAGGGCACGCCGATGAGCGACGCGCTCCTGACGATGAGCCAGATGGGCTTCGGCGTGGTCGGCGTTACGGATGCGGATGGCCGCCTGATCGGCATCGTGACGGATGGCGACCTCAGACGTCACATGGAAGGCCTTCTGGACCGCACCGCAGACGAGGTGATGACCGTAGCGCCCCTGACCGTCGGCCCGGGCGAGATTGCCCAGAAAGCCGTCGCGCTGATGCGGGACCGCAAGATCACCTGTCTTTTCGTGGTCGAACCCGAAAGCGACGGCCGTGCCCAGGGTATCATCCACATCCACGATTGCCTCCGCGCGGGCGTGGTCTGAGCCGATGGCGGATGACCGCGACATCACGATTCATTCGCGTGTCGTCTTCTGGCTCAAGATCACCCTGCCGCTACTCGCGCTCGCAATTCTGTCGACACTGTTCCTACTATCGCGGCGCATCGATACTGACGCGGCGCTTCCCTACGCAAAGGTGGATGTTGAAGCGCTGGCCCGCGATCCACGCCTGACATCGCCCGAATATTCCGCTGTGACCAAGGACGGCGCCGCCGTCAGTTTCACCTCGCGCACGGCGCGCACCGGGCAGGGGACGAACGGCTCGGCAACGGCCGATGATCTCGTCGCCGTCTATGAAACTCCGGACGGTCTGCGCATCGATGTCACCGCGCGCGAAGGGGAGATTGACCGCTCGGCGGGGCGGCTGCGTCTTTCGGGCGATGTCGAGATCGTGACCTCCAGCGGTTACCGGATGGCGACCGCCGGACTTGACAGCGCGCTGGACCGGACCGAACTTCGCTCGGATGGCGCGGTCGCTGCCGAGGCGCCTTATGGCACGATCACGGCAGGTCAGATGGAAATTCGCCATGAGGATGCCGAAAACAGCGCCTACCTGCTTGATTTCAAGACCGGCGTGAAGCTGATATACGAACCGCAGAAGTGAAGGATCCCGCATGCCTACCCGCCTCAGCGCCATGATTGCCCTGGCAGCCCTGGCGGTCCTGCCGCCAATGCTGGCCGCAGGGCAGGGTGCCTCTGTGGCATTCGGTGGGATCCGCGCGGATACCGGTCTGCCGGTTGAGGTGACCGCCGATCAGCTTTCGGTAAACCAGACGGAAGGCACAGCCGTTTTCAGCGGCAACGTTCTCGTCGGACAAGGCGAGATGCGCCTGTCAGCGGCCGAGGTCCTTGTCGAGTATGGCACTGAAGACCAGAGCCGGATCGAGCGTCTCCATGCAAAGGGCGGCGTCACTCTCGTCAGCGGGGCCGAGGCCGCCGAGTCCGAAGAGGCCGTCTATACGATCGACTCCGGCGAAGTCGTCATGACCGGCAACGTGCTGCTGGTTCAGGGTGGGAATACTATTTCCGGACAGAAACTGGTCGTCGATCTCGCGACGGGCACCGGTCGGATGGAAGGGCGGGTCAAGACCGTACTACAGCCCGGCGGGGGCAACTGATGGACACCCGGCCCGACCTCACGATCACCGAAGGCGCTGCCGGACTGCGTGTCCGCCACCTTCGGAAAAGCTACCGGCGGCGCCCGGTCATACGCGACGTGTCGCTCGATCTTGACCGTGGCGAAGTTGTCGCTCTCCTCGGGCCTAACGGTTCGGGCAAGACAACGTGCTTTTACAACATCGCGGGGCTGATCGCCGCAGATGCCGGGCAGGTTGAGATTGACGGGATCGACGTTACCGGGCTTCCGATGTATCGCCGTGCCCGGCTCGGCATCGGGTATCTTCCTCAGGAGGTCTCGATCTTCCGCGGCCTGTCTGTCGAGGATAACATCAACGCGGTTCTCGAAATCGCCGAACCCGATACTCACAAGCGTCGCGAGCGGCTTGAAGAGCTGCTGTCGGAGTTTTCGATCACGCATCTCAGGCGCGCGCCCGCACTCGCGCTGTCCGGCGGTGAACGGCGGCGGGTCGAGATTGCGCGCTGCCTCGCCGCCAATCCGAAGTATCTGCTTCTCGACGAACCCTTCGCGGGCGTCGATCCGATCTCGGTCGGTGACATCCGCCACCTCGTTCAGGACCTGAAGTCGCGCGGGATCGGCGTACTGATCACCGACCACAACGTCCGCGAGACGCTGGAAATCGTCGACCGCGCCTACATCCTGCATGACGGTGTCGTCCTGATGAGCGGCACCGCCGATGAAGTCGTGCACGACGAAAACGT
>CBDUOT010000191.1:0-3498 GCA_965368915.1 uncultured Rhodobacterales bacterium
TCCTCTGCCAGGTTTTGGTGGCTGCGTCACCGCCAAGATCCAGTTTTGGAGGCACCAAGCCATCCCCCTATCCCAGTGCCGCTGTGGCTACGGCGGAAGCCGACTTCAGCGAGAGAATACGGCCCATTGCTGACCTTGAGGAGCCGCCCTCGTTTCTGTGGTGCGGCCCGCCGAACCGGCCATTCGCTGCGTTCGTAAAATCCTGACGTCGGTAGATAACAGCAATGCGGGACGAAGCGGTCCCTGCCCAAATCGAACCTGATCATTGCTCACGGCGCATACCGGACTTTTTTGCCAAGCGCTGCGAAGGTCGGCTCTCCACCCTTGCCCCTCCGCCAAGCTGCGGTCGGCACGGCAGACGGGGCAAGTCCGGTTTGGTCTCTCTCCGGACCTTTGCCGCATCCATTATAAGGGTCTGGGAGGGGCTGCTGCATCTTTCACTTGCTGCCCTCAGGACGCAAGAAACCTGCCCGGCACGCAGCCCGTCGTGGGAATTCCTGCGAGCCGCATCATGTGCCACGCCAGCACCTGGTTGGAACTGAGTACAGGAAGCCCCAGTTCGGCTTCGAGATCGGCAAGAATGCCGAACGTACGAAGATTGGTGCAGGACAGAAACAGACCGTCCAGGCGACTTCGGCCCGCCAGGACACGCGCCGCGTCAACGATGGATGTCGGGTCGATGCGGGCGACCCGGGCCTCGACCTCCTCGCCGAAAGACAGCGTGTCGGGGACCTCGACGCCTTGCGCCACGAAGGCTTCTCGTAAGGGGGCGGCCACCGAGGCGACGTAAGGTGAAACGATTCCGATCCTCCGAAGGCCCAGTTGCCGGATCGCAGAGAGGGCCGCGGTGAGAGGATCTGTGACGGCCCTGGTTGCTGTGCCCGCCGTGATCAGCGCATGCACCTGGTCCGGACCGATCAGCGCTGTCCCTGACGTGCAGGCGTATCCGACCACGTCGAACCGGGCGGCGGGCGGCAGAAGAGCCGCGGCGGCGGTCAGCCCTGTCTCCATGTCCGCGATGCTGCCCGGTGTCAGATCGTCGCCCGAATGCACGCGCGTAATGTGAAGCCGACCTGCGTCGGGCGGAATGCACCGGCGGAAGTCTTCCTCGACCGTCTCGTCGACGCGCAGGACCACCAGACCCAAGGTTGCGATGTCACTGCCGAGAAGGCGATAGGGGAAGGCGGGCATCAGGACAACTCCGGCAGGTCCGCGGGCGCGCGCGGCGAAAGAATTTCCGGCCCATCGGCCCGCAGAACGATGTTTTCCTCGTGAACCAGCATTCGCCCCGGTTCGACCCACGCTCCGGGCTCGAGCGTCAGCACCATGCCCTCGCGCAGTTCAGTTCTGTCAAGGGGCGTGAAGGACGGCCATTCGGTGAGGGTTATCCCCAACCCGTGCCCCAACCGACCGCCGCCCGGCTGCGCGCCTCGTTTCAGCAAGCCCTCGGACAGCACGCGGTGCACGTCGCGCGCCAGCATTCCCGGCCTCAGCACATCGAGCGCGTCTTCGGTCGCCTGCCAAAGCGCGGAGTGGGTGCGGCGGGCAGCCTCCGAGGCTTTGCCGACGGAATAATTCCGGTCGAAATCGCAGAAATACCCGTCCCGGACAGCACCAGTGTCGAGCATCAGGACGTCGCCCGTCACGAGTGGCGCTGACGCCGCGGGAGAGATGACGTCGGCATAGCCGTTTGGTCCGGCGCCACCGGCAACGTAGCTCACCCAATCCGCCCCCTCCTGCAGCAGCGACACCTGAAACGCGCGGAACACATCGTCAAGCGGACGCCCGGTGCCCGCGAACTCGGGCACGCGGGCGAAGGTGCGCCCGGCGACGCCGCAGGTGGCGCGGATTTTCGTGATCTCGGCCTCGCTTTTGATCTCGCGCACGCGCTGCACGGCATCCGTGCCGTCCACGAACCTGCGTGGTGCAATGCGGACGGCTACGCGCTCGAAATCTGCAACCGGCATGCGCAGGTGAGTCTCCAACCCCATCGGCACGCCGATACGCGCCTGCTCCTTGAGCAGACTGCAGATCGTGTCCGCCAGCAGGCTGACGCCGTCGTCTTCCGGATTGGGCGCGTCCCAGGTGCGAACCTGCGTCATCCATGTTCGCCCCATCAGGTCGGAGCCAATCGACGGAATGACCGCGACCGGCTCACCGAGCGCCGGCACGATCACGAACCAGGGCCGCGCCGGACTTTCCCAGAACCGGGTCAGGAACCCGGTGACGTAGAAGATGTCGGCGGGTGTGGTCAGAAACAGAGCGTCGAGCCCGCGTCGGGACATCTCGCCTTGCAGGCGTTTGATCCTCGCCCGGAACTCTTCGGCCGGAAAGACCAGCGACCGCTCAGCCACCTTCGGGCCCTTCGCTCAGGATGGCCAGAACCCTTGCCCCCTGCCCGACATCGAGCCCGGCCAGCAGCGCGGCAAGACCCGCTCCGCCTGACGGTGTGGTCTCGAACCCGTGCTCGGCCAGGATCGCCGTGCCGGCCTTCGCCTCCTCCTCGGTGATCGTCACGAAGCTGTCGGCATCGCGAGACAGGCCCGCCAGCGCGATCAGCGACGGCGTCTTGCAGTCGAGCCGACCCATGCAGGAAACCGGCCCTTCCGTGGTGACGGCCTGCCCGGCACGAATGCTTTCGAAAAGGGCGGGCGCGGCTTCGGGCTCTACCACGATGATCCGGGGGCCGTCGCCCCACGCCGCTCGGGCATGGGCGGCCACGGCTGCGGCCAGCCCGCCGACGCCAGCCTGCAGCAGGATGTGCGTGGGCGCGGTTTCTAACTGCTTTACGGCTTCTGCAGCGAGCTGGGTGTAGCCTTCCATGACGCGCAGGGGCAAATCGAAGTAGCCTTCCCACGAACTGTCGGAAAGCAGCGTCCACCCTTGCGATTCCGCCGCTTGTTGCGCGGCAACCATACTGGCCTCGTAATCCGCTCCGGCCCGGACCACCTCCGCGCCGTGGCCCCGAAGCCGCGCGGCAAAGGCCTCGGGCACGGTTTCCGAAAGATAGATGACCGCCCGCGCGCCGAAGATCCGTGCCCCGGCCGCGACGGACAAACCATGATTTCCTGCGCTCGCAGCAACGAAAGTCTGCTCGGCGAGCGCCTCTTGCCATTCGCCCGCCGTCGGGTGTTCGGCCGCCTGCCGGGCGATCGCATGCGCGGCACCGAGCGCCTTGAAGCTTCCAAGCCCCATCCGGCCCCGCTCATCCTTGATCCAGATACTGTCCACCCCGGCCACTCGGGCAAGACCGGGCGCGTCATGCAGAGGCGTTGCCGCGTGCGCGGGACACATCGCCAACAGGCGGCCTACTCCGGTCGCGTCAGCGATCGGCATGATCCCTTCCGGATCAAGCCCGGCGCCGCGCCAGAGGTTTTCGAGAGCTGTGGGCAAGTTGGCGCCTTCCTTGATTGTGTGCCTGCCCATTAAGGCATCGGCGGCGTCAGTCACGCAATGGCCTTTCCAGCGTCCGTATGCGCCCGCCCTTTGACGCGCCCG
>CBDUOT010000192.1:0-3488 GCA_965368915.1 uncultured Rhodobacterales bacterium
CCACTCACGAACCAGCCGGGCGGACAGCTTTATGGAAACGTGCAGCCGCTCAAGGCGGCACCGGTCGGAGATATTCTGAACCAATCATCGGCGACTGGTCCATCCACCGCGTGATCAAACTGCGCGTACCCTCGGTGCATCCGCGGAGGAGCCCGCTTCGAGCTGTCAGTGATCAATGCTGCGCCGTGCACAGATGTCTGCTTGCGTCCCTGCTCGCCGACTACAATTTCAGCCGTTTCCGGCGATGCTCAATATTCACAAGAGTCCCTCCGTCTTCACAGTGCGCCATCGCTCGCGAGGGTTACGTCAGATGAATCTCCGGGGCGAAAATCATACGTCGTTGCAGCGACGTAAGGCGATAGACCCTGGGAGGGCGGCCAAGGGCCAGCACCCGATATGTCTACACTGCAAATCGCTTCGAGACTCAATCCGATAAAACAGCAGCAGCAGTCTTCCGCAGTCATTCTGCGTGCAACGCGACCAGAGGCGGGCGCCGGGTCGACCTGCCAAGCCCCGTATGCTTCGGCGTATCAAGTCCTACCTTGCGGCCTCAGCAGGTGTAGTTGAGGCCCAGTCGCCCCCCGTCGACATAGATGGTCTCGCCGGTGATATAGCTGGCTCTTTTCGAGCAGAGGAAAGCCACCACGCCGCCGATTTCGCGCGCCTCTCCAGCCCGTCCCAGAGGCGTGCGCGACATGGCCACCTTGAACGCCTCAGGGTTCGCGTTCACCCCCGCCATCATTTCCGTGTCGATGGAGCCGGGACCGACCGCGTTTACGCGGATGTTGTTCTTGGCAAGCGCCAGCGCCGCCACCTTGGTCAGCTGCATCACGCCACCCTTGGAGGCGCAATAGGCTGGGATCGCGGGGATCGCCACCTGAGCGTTGATGGACGACATGTTGACGATGGAGCCTTCTATCTTGTTCTCCACCATGACGCGGGCGGCCAGTTGGGTGGCCACGAAAACACCGCGCAGGTTGATGTCGATCACCCGTTCGAAACTTTCCAGATCATAGCTGAGGAACTCACCCGGCATGGCAACACCAGCATTGTTGACCAAGGCATGCAGGGGGCCGTGATCGGCCGCGATCTGCGTGAACATCGCTTCGATCTGGGCGACATCGCCCATGTCGCAGGCTATCGCGGCCACGGCTCCGAGCTTCTTGGCTGCGGCGGCCACTCCTTCGGCGTTGATGTCGGACAGGATCACGTCGTAGCCATCCTCGATCAGCGCCTCGGCACAGGCATACCCGATGCCTTGGGCCGCGCCGGTGATCAATGCGAGTGGTTTCTGTGTCATGATCTTATCCTTCATATCCGTAGTCGCGTTTGGCCTGTTCCGGTGTGATCAGCCCGGCGCGCAAGTCCTCGGCGACGTGTGCGCGGTCGCGGCCCGCAGGCGCGCCGTAGCCGCCACCGCCGGGCAGGCTTAGCTTCAGCCGCTGGCCGTTTTTCACCAGCTGACGCCCCTTGCTGCGCAGTTTCGTCCCGTCGGCCAGCTCCACGCGACCCGCCGCGCCATCCGCGCCGCCATCGCGCCCGCGCGCCGGGTTTTCGACCCGGTCGAACATGGCGTTGAAGTAGAAATCGTACCCCGCGCGCGGCTCGATCTCGATGGTCTGGCCCAGACCGCCGCGCAGCGCGCCCGGACCACCCGAGCCCTCGCGCAGATCCTTGCGCCAGACGGTGATCGGACCGACATGTTCGGTTGCCTCGACGCTCATGGTAGATACGCCCGACGGAAACGCCGTTGCCGAGAGGCCGTCGAACGCGGGCCGTGCACCGGTGCCGCCGGAGTTGAACATCAGCACCTCGCGGTTCGGCAACCCGCTGTCGGGATCGCTGGCACGGGCAGAAATCTGGATGTTCCAAAGCGCGCTTGCGCCTTCGGCAGGAACGGTGTTCGGCAGCGCCTGATGCAGCGCGCCCAGCACCACGTCGGGCACGAGATGGCCCAGAACGTGCCGCACGGACACCGGCGCGGGGCGCTTGGCGGCGAGGATGCAGCCCTCGGGCGCGGTAATCTCGAACGGCTCAAGCGAGCCGGAATTGTTGGGCACCTGCGGTGCAATCGCGCATTTCAGCCCGTAGCAGGCATAGGCGCGGGTATAGACCTCGGGGCAGTTAACACCAAAACGGCTCATCCCCGAAGTGCCTGCGAAATCGGCCCGCAGCTTGTCGCCAGTCACATCCAGCCGCACCTGCATCAGCACCGGCGCGTCATAGCCATCGACCTGCATCTGGTGGCTGAAACTGCCGTCGGGCACCTTGGCAATCGCCTCGTGGGTGGCTTTGCGGCTGGTCTCGATGATGAAATCCGATAGCCCGTCAAGATCGGCAATCCCGAACTCGCCCATCATCGCCTGCAACCGCCGGTCGCCGGCCTCGTTACAGGCGGCCAGCGAGTACATGTCGCCGACCACCTGGTCGGGCTCGCGCACATTGGCGCGGACCAGCCGGATCAGATCGCGGGCAACCTCGCCACGCTCGGCAAACTTCATGATTGGGATCAGCAGACCCTCTTCGTAGACCTCGTTCCCGTCGGGGCCAAAGCCGCGCCCGCCGATATCGACAACATGCGCCGTACAAGCGAAAAAGCCGATGTGACGGCTATCTCGGAAAGTGGGCGAAACGACAGTGATGTCATGCAGGTGGCCGGTGCCCAGCCAGGGGTCGTTGGTGATGAAGACGTCGCCTTCGAAGATGTTCTGAGCGCCGATCTCGCGCACGAAATGGGTGACGCTTTCGGCCATCGCGTTCACATGACCAGGCGTGCCGGTGACCGCCTGCGCCATCATCCGCCCCTGCCGGTCGAAGAGGCCAGCGGACAAGTCGCCCGCCTCGCGCACCGAGGTCGAAAAAGCGGTGCGGATCAGCGTCGTCGCTTGTTCTTCCACCACGGCGATCAGGCGGTTCCACATGATCTGGTAGTCAATCGCTGTAGGGGTCATCAGGCATCTTCCTTGCGGATCAGGCGCAGGCTTCCGTCGCCTTGGCCGACGGCCCGGAAGGCCGAAGTGACGATGGTCGTGGTTTCGTTCTCGACGATTACAGCGGGGCCGTCGACAGACTGGCCTGGCGTCATGGCGCTGCGCTCCACTTCGCGTGACTCGACGGTCTTGCGCAGGGCCGCGTCAAAGAATTGACGGGTCCGCGAAGGGGTGACCGGCGTCCCGCTGGCATGGCGCTGAACCGTAGGTGTTTCCGGCAGAACCGACGCCACGACGAGCGACCAGTTGGTGATCTCGATGCCCAGTCCTTCGATCACGCGGCCGAACAGGGTTCGGTAGGCGCTCTCGAACGCGGCGAGTATCTCGGACCGGTCGGCATCGGCGAACGTCCGGTACGGCAGCACCACGGGAATCTCCCAACCTTGCCCGGAATACCGCATGAACGCGGTCAGCCGGGTCGTCGTCTCGGCATCCCCAGCCCCTGCGCTGACAAAGGCGGTCGCCTCCTCCTCCAGCTCGACCAGCGCGGCGTTCACC
>CBDUOT010000193.1:0-3443 GCA_965368915.1 uncultured Rhodobacterales bacterium
CGCGGGCTCCTGTCGAACTCAGATCACCCAGCCGCCGCCGCGATCCTCGCCGCACAGGATCTGATACCTTGGGGCACCAACCCGGTCGCCGACAGGATGAGCGACGACGCCGCGGCGATCTGCGCCGTGACAACGCTGATGGGTCCGGACGGTCCGATCCCGGCGCCTGATTTGCGTCTGGGTTTGTTCTACCAGAGACCGGACAGCTACTACGCTCTGCACAGTCACGATGCTGACGAAACCTATGTTATTCTCGCCGGGTGCGCATTCTGGACCGCCGGAGATGACCGGCGCATGCGGATGCCGGGCGACTACATTCACCATCCGAGCCTCATGCCGCACGCGTTTCGCACCGGACCGGAGGGCGTGCTCGCCCTCTGGCGCTGGAGCGGGGATGTGAACACGCATTCCTACGCATTCCTGCCCGATCCCGAACAGCGCATCGCCTGAGCGGTCCATCTTGGTTGCACGCACCAGAGGCGCGGGATAGGGTCCGCGCCGTTCTGCGAAGGTGCGGTCATGCGTATATACGCCATCGGCGACATTCACGGCCAACTGGACAAGCTCATCACCGCGCATGAGCGGATCGCGGAAGACCGTGCGCGGACAGGCGACTTCAGCGCGCCCGTCGTTCATGTCGGAGACCTCGTCGACCGGGGTCCGGACAGCCGCGGCGTCATCGAACATCTCGCGCGGGGACAGGAAGCAGGCGAGAACTGGGTCGTTCTGAAAGGCAATCACGACCGCATGTTCGAGCGGTTCCTCGAGGACCCCGATAGTCACGATCCGGGGCTGCGCATGCACCTGCATTGGGTTTCGCCGAATATCGGGGGCGAGACTACGTTGGCGTCATATGGAGTCGAAAATAGCCGTGATCGATTATTGTTCGATATTCATGCAGCGGCGCGCGAAGCTGTGCCCGAACGTCACGTGACGTTCCTGCAGAGGCTCCCGGTCCGCTGGTCGGAAGCGGGAGTGGTTTTCGTTCACGCAGGGATAAGACCCGGCGTGCCCCTTGATGCGCAGGCCGAGGATGACCTTCTTTGGATCCGAGCTGAATTCCTGGACGACACGCGCGACCACGGCGCATTGATCGTGCACGGGCACACCCCTGTCGATTTCGCTACGCACTATGGCAATCGCCTGAACATTGATACCGGCGCGGGTTACGGGCGCTCTCTCAGCACCGTTGTAATCGAAGAGGGGCTCGTCTGGCTGCTGACAGAGGATGGTCGGGTCGAGGTGCCCTCCCCGCGCTGAATCGAGCAATCGGAACAAGTGCGAGTTCCGCTCGCAATGCATTTCGCACGGGCGCTGCTTCCGAAAGGCAGGGTCAAACCAGGGCGCGGCGCGAGCTGTTGCCATCCACCATGGTTCGGTGCTTGATCTCTAGAAAACGGAAGGTAGGCGCAAATGGGCAGGACAGGGCGGGAAGGGCGAGGGCTTCGCGATTTCACGCCCGTCACCATGTTCAGCGCCCCGAGACTCGTCCGCTATCGGATCGCCGATCCTCGGTGGAATCTTCCCGACCTCAAGGTCGCAATCATTTCGGATCTGCACATCTGTCTGCCCTGGACGCCGCCTGCTGCGCTGCGCCGTATCGTGGACCGGGTCAATGACCTTTCCCCCGATCTGATCCTGTTGCCCGGGGACTTCATCGCGGATTCCAACCTGCCCGCCCGGCACGTGCCCGCCGATGTGATCGTTGCCGAGCTTTGCCGGTTGAGAGCACCGCTCGGCATGGCCGCGGTGTTGGGAAATCACGACTGGTGGGACTGCAAGCTGGCGCGCGAGACAAGTTTTACCCGCAACTCTGTTGCAGAGGCGCTGGAAGCGAGTCCGATCACCCTGTTGTCGAACGCCTCCATTTCCGCAAACCACGGAGGAGGCAAGTTCTGGATCGCAGGCATTGATAGCCAGGAAGCACGCAAACATTTGAAAGAGCCGGGTTTCGAAGATCCGGACGCCGCGTTCTTAGACGTGCCCGCAGGCGCCCCGGCGATCCTGATGGCGCACGAACCCGACTACTTCGCAAAGGGCGATCCGCGCGCCTTCCTGCAGATTTCGGGTCACACTCATGGCGGGCAAGCCAATCTGTTCGGTTGGCGGCCGATGACGCCCTCGGCCCATGGCGGGCGCTACGCCTGGGGTCACATCCGTGAAGCCGACCGTCATCTGATCGTATCGGGGGGGATCGGCTATTCCGGCGTGCCGATGCGGATTCTGCAACCGCCAGAGATCACTCTGGTAACGCTGCAGCGCGGCAGCTAGAATCCCTCAATGCAATGGAGGAGGGCTGAGATGACCGACGAAATCGTGATCCTTTCGGGCGCGCGTACTGCGATAGGAACCTTCGGTGGCAGCCTCGCGGGCATGGCACCCATCGACACCGCTACTGTGGCATCCAAGGCAGCCCTAGAACGCGCCGGTGTCGATGGCGAGCAGATCGGCCATGTCGCCTTCGGTCACGTGATCAATACCGAACCGCGCGACATGTACCTCAGCCGCGTGGCGGCGATGCAGTCCGGCGTGCCAGAGGCGACACCGGCGATGAACGTCAACAGGCTTTGCGGGTCGGGCGTGCAGGCGATCGTGTCCTGTGTCCAGTCCCTCGCCATGGGGGATGCGGATTTCGCGCTCGCCGGCGGGGCAGAAAGCATGAGCCGTTCACCATACGCGATTCAGGCCGCACGCTGGGGTCAGAAGATGGGCGACACCAAGGCGCTCGACATGATGACGGGGGCGCTTACCTGCCCGTTCGGCACGGGCCACATGGGCGTGACGGCGGAAAACGTCGCGAAAGAGCATGACATCAGCCGCGACGAGCAGGACGCCTTCGCGATGGAAAGCCAGGAACGGGCGGCGAAGGCGATCGCCGAGGGCCGCTTCAAGGAGCAGATCGCGCCGGTCGAGATCTCTACGCGCAAGGGTACGATCGTATTCGACACGGATGAGCACCCGAAGGCCACGAGCCTCGAGGTTCTTGCCGGATTGAAAGCCGTGTTCCAGAAGGACGGGTCCGTAACCGCGGGCAATGCGAGCGGGATCAATGACGGTGCCGGGGCGATCATTCTGGCGCGGGCAGACGCTGCCGAAAAGGCTGGGTTGAAGCCGCGGGCGCGGATCATCGGCTACGCCCATGCCGGTGTGCGGCCGGAAGTCATGGGGATTGGCCCAATTCCCGCCGTGCAGAACCTGCTCAAGCGCACAGGCCTATCGGTCGATGATTTCGACGTGATCGAGTCGAACGAGGCGTTCGCCGCGCAGGCGCTGGCGGTGTCGAAGGGGCTGGGTTTTGATCCGGCGAAGGTCAATCCCAACGGTGGTGCGGTTGCGCTCGGCCATCCGGTTGGCGCGACCGGGGCCATCATCGCGATCAAGGCAATGTACGAACTGGAGCGGATCAACGGCAAGAAGGCGCTGGTCACGATGTGTATCGGCGG
>CBDUOT010000194.1:0-3395 GCA_965368915.1 uncultured Rhodobacterales bacterium
GCCCGATGGAACGAAGAAACCGTCAGGTCATCTTCGAGCCACGCCAACCCGTCGGCATCATTCGCGTTATAGCGAGCATTGCTCTTCAGTCTGTCTGGCGCATGTTCCCGCACTTTGGCGGCATCAATTTCCAGCGTTCCCAGCAGTTCGGCGTTCCATTGCTTCAGGCCCTGTTTGCGTTTGGCAAGGCGCGCCTCGAAGATCATCGGATATACCCATTCCTGATCATATCCCGCCAGCCGGTAGGTGCATTCCTGCAAGGGTGCATTCCGCACGCCTTCCAGTGTGGGGCGTTCGCCGTTTTCGGGCAGCGCAAGCGCGAACAAATAGCACGCCCGATAGTCCAGCGCGTGAAAGCGGTCCGCCACGACGAATACACCCCAGCCATCGGGCACGAACCGGGACAAATCGGCATCCTTTGCATGAAACGGGCGGGCGGAATGCTGCATCGAAGGAAACAGCCAAACATCACCGACCTCCAACAGAAATGGTTCCGCGGCCGCCGGCGCTTTACGCTTTTTCGGCTTGGGGTGCGGCGCGGCCCACCTCTCCAACACCTCGGCCAGCACCTTTTCGCGCTTTTTCAGATCGCGCGGCGACATGTCCAGATCGCGTTTCATCGCCAGATCCTCGCCTTGCGTAATCAACCGCCGGGCGCGGTCCATCGTGGCGGGGTGGTCCAGCGCGTAAAGGTGAAGTTGATCCGCAAGTGCCAGCCATATATCGACGTCTTCTTCGCGTGTCGGCTCCGTCCCGCATTTGAACGTCTCGAAGACTTGCGCAACCAGCGTATCCGTACCGATGGGGCGCCGTGCAAGGTCGGCAAAAACCGCTTTTACATCGGCGGCCGTGTCGTTCTGATACAGTCCGGTTCCCCAGCTTCCCATCGCGTTCAATCCTCCAGGTTTTTGAAGGTTTTCGGGCGTGCAGCCGCTCGGTGTCAAGTCATTGCACTACACGGCAAGTGGCAAACCGGGCGCGCGGGGCGGCTAACTCCAGGAACCGTCTATATACACGGACCAAATGCTCTCTGCCTGCCATGGATTCCCGTCGCGAAATACCAAGAGCTAACATTTTGTCAGACAGTTCAAACGGCAGTTCTGTCCGCAAAGCGGACGTGTCATCGCCTATTTAAAGAGGTACCGCAGAAGCGGATCTTAATTGGCTGCTCGTCTCGTTCCCGATCCGCGCCCTGCGCTCTTGGAAGACCAGACGTTCCTAAGCCTGCTTCACAAGCCGCAGCAGGAACAGGAAGATTACCGCGCCGATGGTTGCGTGGATGATCGAAGCGAAAACTCCGCCGCCCATGCCAAGGCCGATAGCGGGCAGGATGAATCCAGCGATGAACGCTCCGACGATGCCGACGACAATGTTGCCGACAAGGCCGAAACCGTAGCCCTTCACGATCTGCCCGGCGAGCCAACCGGCGATCGCGCCGATCAGCAACATGACGATCAATCCACCGAATCCCATGGCCCGCTTCTCCTCTTGGTCAATACCCAAGGAGACTAACACATATCGCCACGGCGGCGAGCTTTGTGTCCGCGGCGAGAAAGTGGATTGAGAAGTGGTTAAAAAGCAATGAATGGTTGAGGTTTTCCAACAACTTGACCTCGTCATCGCATGTGCAATCCAACCCTGCGCAGGCCCGCCACTGCCGCTCAAGAAGATCGTGGAGCTGAGTGTGCTGCCTGCGAACGCGTCGCGCCAGAAGGATGGCGACGATGGAGTGCCGTCTGCGTCCTCTTGCCAAGCCGGGCCCGCTCGTTTCTAACCGGGGCAGATCCTCGATCGGTATTCCATGTCCAGTCTTATCCGCACCAATCTGCGCTTTCTGGTCTCCAATGCGCGCTGGTTGACGGCGGGCTTCATGCTCATGCTGTTTTCTTCGTTCGGGCAGACATTTTTCATAGGTCTGTCCGGCAATGAACTGCGCGAAACCTTCGGTCTGTCGGGCGGTGCCTTCGGCGCGCTTTACATGGTGGCCACGCTCGCCAGCGCCTCCACATTGCCGTGGCTCGGGCGGACGCTGGACATTATGCCCGGCTGGAAGGTCGTGAGCTTCACCATGCCCGCGCTGGCGCTCGCCTGCATCCTGATAACGATTTCCCCGAATGTCGTGACGCTGACGATTGCGATCTACATGCTGCGCCTGTTCGGTCAGGGCATGATGACCGAAATCGCCTTTACCGAAGTGGGCCGCTGGTTCGTTGTCAGCCGGGGGCGGGCGATGGCGTGGATCGTGCCCGGCCAGCCGTTCGGTTCTGCCATCCTGCCGGTGATCGTCGTCCTCATCGACGGGTTCAGCGGCAACTGGCACACGGCCTGGATTCTGTCAGCGGTTGTGCTCGTGGTCGTGGGGTTGCCGGTCATCGTTTCGTTGATGCGCGTCGAACGAGTTCCGCAATCCGCGGAGATCCAGTCGCAGGCCGATCGCACCGCGCGCGACTGGACGCAAGCCGAGGTGTTGCGGGACCCGGTCCTCTATCTTCTGCTCTGCGGGCTACTCGCGCCGCCCTTCATTGGCACTACAGTATTTTTTCACCAAGGGTATCTGACCGATCTACGCGGCTATTCCGACCTTGCCTTCGCGGCGGCCTTTCCGGTCATGTCGGTCGCGACCGTTCTGTTCGGCTTCGTCTGCGGCTCTCTGGTCGACAGGTTCGGTTCGCTGCGCATCTTGCCCTTCGTGCTCTGGCCTCTCGCGCTGGCCTCGCTCGCGGTGGCGCTGATTACTCCGGTCTGGGGTGTCTACGCCTTTATGCTGCTTCTGGGGATCAGCGGGGGGTTCACCGGCACGCTGACGGGTGCGCTTTGGCCCGAGGTCTACGGGCTGGCCAATCTCGGGGGTATCCGCTCGATCATCGTGGCGGCAATGGTGCTGTCCACGGCGGTCGGCCCGGGTATCACGGGCGCGCTGATCGACCTTGGCGTCTCGCTGCCTACGCAAATGCTCGGCATGGCGGCATGGTGCGCGATCGCCTCGCTTGCCCTGAGCTACGCCGCACGCAAGGTGAAAGCGCGGGCGGAGGGCTGACGCTATGCATTGCGCGGCGAGGTAATTCTAAAGATTGGCAAAAAGTCGCCAGGAGAATTGCGAAAGATCAATTCCCTGGCGTTTCTTTCGCGCTTGAACGCTCAGCCCGCCTTGGCCTGCCGCTTCCGCTCATGCGGGTCGAGGAAGCGCTTGCGCAGCCGCACGATCTTCGGGGTGACCTCAACGAGTTCATCGTCCTGAACATAGGCGATGGCCTCTTCGAGGCTCATCCGAACGGGCGTGGTCAGCCGGACCGCCTCATCCGTGCCCGAGGCGCGGACGTTGGTCAGCTTCTTGCCCTTCAGCGGGTTCACTTCCAGATCGTTGTCGCGGGAATGTTCGCCGATGATCATGCCCT
>CBDUOT010000195.1:0-3303 GCA_965368915.1 uncultured Rhodobacterales bacterium
GCCCAGCCCTGATGCCAGCGCGTCAGGGTTGTGACCCCGCAAAGTACCGCGAACGTCCAGGCCAGCGCCGGGAAGGCGGATGGCCACAGGCACATGGCCACGAAGACCGCGATGGTCTCTGTGCCTTCGGTAAGCCCACCAAGATAGTAGATGCCCTTGGTTGGATAGGCCTCTGCCGTCAACCCGCGCTTCGCGGCGATCGAGGCGAAAGCGAGAAAGCTCGATCCGGTGCCCACGAAGCTGACGATCAGCGCGGCGGCTGGCAAGCCGTTCGCCGCCGGGTCCGCAAGCGCAAAGCCCAAGGGCACGAGCGCGTAGAAAACGAAATCGAGCGCGATATCGAGGAACGCACCCCTGTCCGTTGGCTGGGTCAGCCGCGCAATGGCCCCGTCCAGTCCATCGGCGATCCTGTTCGCCAGGATAAGGCAAAGAGCCAGCCAGAATAGACCCAAACTCAGCGAAAAGATGGCCAAAAGCCCCAGAATGAACCCGCCAAGAGTCACCTGATCCGCCGTCACGCCTCGCGCGGTCAAAGCGCGTGCGGGCCGGTCGAGCGCCCAGCGCACCAAGGGCAGCAAATGGCGGTCGATCATTCAGCCCCTCCGCCAGTTATGGAAGCGTTCGAGAAGGCCGAGCGCGGTTTCATTCACATGCGCCTTTCGCCATGCACCGGCGGCGTATTTGTTCGCCTCGGCGAGCGTCGGGTAGATGTGGATCGTTCCCAGGATCTTTCCCAGCCCCATCCCGTGCTTCATCGCGAAGACGAACTCGGAAATCAGGTCGCCCGCGTGTTCACCCACGATGGTGACACCCAGGATCTGGTCTTTGCCCGGCGGGGTCAGCACCTTCACGAAACCTTCGGCCGACCCGTCGGCGATGGCACGGTCGAGATCGTCGATGCCATAGCGCGTGACCTCGTAAGCGATGCCCTTGTCGCGCGCCTCCTGTTCGTTCAGGCCAACGCGGGCGACTTCCGGGTCCGTGAAGGTCGCCCATGGTATCACGCGGTAATCGGCGCGGAACCGTTTGAACTTGCCGAAAAGCGCATTGACCGAGGCAAACCACGCCTGATGCGAGGCTGTGTGCGTAAACTGATACGGGCCCGCGACATCGCCTGCGGCTAGGATGTTGGGATAGAGCGTTTCGAGATACTCGTTCGTCTCGATCACCTTCCCGGTCGGAATCCCCAGCTCTTCCAACCCGTAGCCTTCAAGCCGGGCAGCCCGACCAACGGCCACCAGCAGATCGTCGAACGCGATACGCTGGGCTTTGCCATCCGCTTCGACCTCAATCCACTTCTCGCCGTCGGAGACACCGCAGCGGGTCGCCTTGTGGCCGGTCAGCACCGTCACGCCATCAGCTTTCAGCGCGTTTTCCGCCAGTGCAGAGACTTCTTCGTCCTCCCGGATCATGATTCGGGGCAACATCTCGACCTGCGTCACCTCGGTCCCGAGCCGCGCGAAACTCTGCGCCAGTTCGCAGCCGATCGGGCCACCGCCCAGCACGACCATCCGCTTGGGCGAGGCGTCGCGTTTGACCATCTCTTCCCACAGCGTGTCTGACGTCAGATATCCCACCTCATCCAGTCCGGGCAGTGGCGGCACGAAAGGCGCAGCCCCTGTGGCGAGGATCACCGACCGCGTCGTCAGGCGCTGGACTGCGCCATCCTCGGCCGTGATCTCAACCGTCCAGGGATCAATTAGCTTCGCGTGTCCCAGCAGCACCTCGACGCCCAGCCCCTCGTAGCGTTCCACGCTGTCATGCGGCTCGATCGCGGCAATGACCTCATGGATGCGCTCGAACACCTTGCGGAACGAAAACTCCGGCTTGGCGGTGGAAAGCCCGTATTTGTCGCCGTGCCGCATCTGATGGGCGAGCTTCGCCGACCTGATCAACGCTTTCGACGGTACGCACCCGTAGTTCAGGCAGTCCCCGCCCATCTTGTGACCTTCGATCAGCGTGACCTTCGCTTTAACGGTTGCGGCGATATAGGCCGAAACCAGCCCCGCAGCCCCCGCACCGATTACGATCAGGTTGCGGTCATAGCTTTTCGGGCGGGTCCAACCGGAATAGGCCTGCCGGCGTTTGACAAGCCGAAGCACGAACTTCGCGATCCACGGAAAGATGCCCAGCAGGGCGAACGAGAGAATAAGGGTCGGCGACAGGATGCCCGAGACGCTCTCAAGCTGAGCAAGCTGCGTACCCGCATTTACGTAAACAGCGGTTCCCGCAAGCATTCCCACCTGGCTAACGACGTAGAACAGCCAAGCGGCGATCGGCGTGAGCCCCATCAGCAGGTTCACCGCAAAGAACGGCACCGCTGGGATCAGCCGCAGCGTAAAGAGGTAGAACGCGCCGTCACGCTCCATCCCCTCGTCGATGGCCGTCAAGCGGGATCCGAACTTGTCATGGACCCAGTCGCGCAACAGATAGCGCGCGGCAAGGAAGGCCAGCGTAGCCCCGATGGTTGACGCGAACGAGACGATTAAAAGCCCCCACCAAAAGCCGAACAGCGCACCCGCCGCCAGCGTCATCCACGCGGCAAGCGGCAGGGACAGCGCCGTGACCGCGACATAGGCAGCGAAAAACCCAAGCGCGACGGATAGGGGGCGCGCCATGCGCCACTCGTCCAGCCGCTCCAACTGGGTGCGCAGCATCTCGAGATCGGGTGGGTTTCGACCGATCAACCAGATTAACGCCACGACGACGAGCGCGAGGATAAGGAATAGGACAGGCTTCTTCATGTGTCGCTTTCCATGGCGTTCTGGTGCAACGCGGCCCGCGCGCAGCCTCGGCTGAGTATCTTCCGGATCATTCTGTCCCCTTGCCCCCTGTCCATGTTGTGCACCGAACGAACCGGTCAGGCCAACAACGTTACACAATTGTCCGCATCTCGTGATCGGATCGTGAGCCAACAGAAAGGGCGCCCGCGTTGTCGCGAACACCCTTTCCGAACGTGAGCGGTGTCAGTTCAGGATCGCGCGGATCTGTCCGCCGCGATTGCTGTCGTCACCCGCCAGGATCGCTTCGATCGCATCGACCTCGGCGGTCGTCAGGTTGTCGAAGTCGCCGTTGGGCACGGCGCGTTCGGCTTCGGCGCGTGCTGGGCCGGTCAGTTCGCCCGGATTGGTCATGGCGCTCACGGCACCTGCCGCGGAAAGAATGAGAGCGGTTGTAAGAAGAATGCGCTTCATGGTCTGTCCTTTCATGTTCAGTCTTGGTGGCTCGAACCTGTTGTCCGGGCCGGTGCAACCAACATGAGACCGTCGGCTTTTGTTTGGAAATCACACTCCGCTCGCGTCT
>CBDUOT010000196.1:0-3270 GCA_965368915.1 uncultured Rhodobacterales bacterium
GCCAGTCCGCGCAGCTTGCAGCCACGTCGCGGTGGTGCCTAAAGTGCCACGGAAGCAGATGCGCGCTTTGGCCGCGAACGGGCAATGCAGTGCCGGGCCGCGCAGACCGAAGACGCGCCATGAGGGAGGAAGCGGCATTGCCGGGGCTATATTACGAGCAGTTCGAGGTTGGACAGGTCATTCGCCATGTCATGCGCAGAACCGTGACCGAGGCCGACAACGTCTGGTTCTCTACCGCGACGTGCAACCCGGCGGCGATTCATCTTGATGAGGAATACTGTCGGGAGCACACCGAATTCGGCACCCGCATCGTGAATTCCGGCTTCACGCTTGGCCTTATCATCGGGCTCTCGGTCGGCGATACGACGCTTGGGACGACGGTCGGAAATCTCGGGATGGATGAAGTGCGCTTTCCCAACCCGGTTTTTCACGGTGACACGATCCGAGTCGAAACCGAGGTTCTCGACAAGCGGGAAAGCAAGTCGCGCCCGACACAAGGAATCGTGACGTTGATGCATCGGGGCTACAACCAACGGGAAGAAATCGTCGGCAGCATGAAACGCTTCGCCTTGATCTACAAGGAGCCGAAATCTTGAGCGTTCCCCTGAGATCCATCCTTTTCGTCCCTGGGGACAGCGAACGAAAGCTGGAGAAGTCGCTGGAGTCAGGAGCTGACGCCCTGGTCATCGACCTTGAGGATTCCGTGGCGCCCGCCCGGAAAGAGGTGGCGCGAGAGATGGCGGCGGATTTTCTTCGCGCCGCACGTGCGCCCGAGGACATGGACATCTGGGTGCGGATCAATCCGCTGACAGGTGATCAGGCATTAAAAGACCTCGCCGCAGTTGTTGGTGCCCGGCCGGCGGGCATTCTTCTGCCCAAAGCCGAAGGTGCTGCCGATATCCGGCAACTTAGCCATTATCTCGATGCGCTGGAGGTGCGCGATGGCGTACCTGCGGGATCCGTTCGGATCATGGCTGTCGTAACCGAAACCGCGGCGTCGACATTCGCACTCGGTGAGTATCGGGGCGAAGGAATGGACCGCCTGTACGGCGTGACCTGGGGCGCAGAGGATCTAAGTGCCGATATCGGCGCGTCGACCAACAAGGATCCCGACGGGCGGTTGTCGCTCACCTACAGAATGGTCCGTTCGAACATGCTCCTCGCAGCAAAGGCCGCAGGGGTCTACGCGTTCGAAACGCCCTATCCCGACTTTCGGAACCTTGACGTCTTGCGCGCGACGCTCGATGCAGCCCGGCGCGAAGGCTTCAACGGAGGCTTTGCCATCCATCCGGCGCAGATCGAGCCACTGAACGAGGCGTTCAGCCCCTCGGAAGATGACATTGCGTTGGCCGAAAAAGTCGTCGCGGCGTTCGCCGAGGCACCTGATGTCGGAACGATCGGAATCGACGGTAAGATGTACGATCGGCCGCATCTCGTTCAGGCGCAAAAGGTGCTGGCGATGCGAGACGCTTTTGCCGGAAAGGCCGGCTAGCAAATTGAGGCAGTGCGACCTCCGGAAGGTGCCGGTCACCGCCTCAGCGTAAAGTCTATATCTGCAGATGGTTCGGGAATCGGAGTACCGCGAGAAGGCCGGGATTGTTGTCCAGCAATGTCAGTTGGGCGTCGTGCAGATCGGCGATTACCGAAACGAGGCTCAGACCAAGGCCGCTTCCGGATGTCGTTCGACTCGTCTCCAGCCGATAGAGCCGCCGCAGGACGCGTTCGCGTTCCTCTTCAGGGATGCCGGGTCCGGTATCGGCCACGCTGAGGACCGGCCCGCCTGCCTGATCGCTCACCGCCAAGGTGACGGACGTGCCGGGCGGGGTGTGGCGCAATGCGTTCTCCGTGAGGTTGGCAATCACCTGTCCCAGCAGCGTCTTGTCGCCCAAGACGATGACCGGCTCCGCTGGCCTTTCACATGCCAGGCAGTGGCCGCTTTCTTCCGCCGAGGGTGCGTAGACCTCGGTGAACGTATCGGCCAATGCCGCGATATCGACTTCGGTGAATCGGGAGCGCGGAGAGCCGCCTTCGATCTGTGCGATCTGCAACAAGGCGTTGAAGATCGCGACGATCCGATCGGTTTCTTCTGCAGCCTCGTCAGCGACCTCGATGGCTTCGGGAGGCAGGCGGCTGCGCTCCTTCAACCGCTTCAGCAACACCGAGACGCGTTGGATCGGCGACTTGAGGTCATGTGCAATGTCAGCGGACACTTGTTTGAGCGCCGAGGTCTGCGCTTCTTGTGCGACGGCCATGCGGTCGATACGTGCACCAATGCGGGTCAGGTCGTCGGCGCTGCCTGGAAGAGCCGGCACGCGCGCCTTCAGATCCCCTGCCGTGAGACGATCGAGTGTCGTCTCAAGCGCGCCGAGTCGACGCGCTGAGCGCCTTGCCAGCATCAGGCCGACGCCGAGCGCGATCGCCGTCGTAGGCAGCAGACTGAAAAGCAAGATGCGAACAAAGGTCTCGCCCAGATTATCGATTGGGGCGGCGCTGAGCGCGATGGTCATCAGCCCGCCGTTGAGGCGTTCAGTCAGCGTGTAGTACTGACCATCAATCTTGCCTGTGCGGTCGCCTTTCGCACGGTCGAGCACGACGGCGCGAAAGCCCTCCCTCTCGGGCAACAGGGCGGCGTTGCCAGCGACAAAGCCTCCCGGCGTGCGATAGCTCAGGATCTTGTGTTCCGGATCGGTGACCGCCGACTGTGATTGGACCAATGCCGCGAGCGCCTGGGCAGACGGCGCGGCGCGAAAGCCGGTCATCTCTTGAACGAGAGAGTCGTTCAACGAGGTTAGCATTGCGTTTCGGGTGGTCGCGTATGTCGCCGCGAATGTCGCGAGGAAAACGAGTGCGAAAAGCGCGACTAGCGCAATCGTCAATCTGAACGGCGTGGATTGCAGGATGGGTCGGAGCTGTAGTGCCAAAGCTTCAGTCCTCGATCCGGTAGCCCGAGCCTCGGACGGTCTTGATCAACTCACGTTCGAAAGGCTTGTCGACCTTGGACCGCAGCCTGCTGATATGGGTTTCGACAACGTTCGTCTGGGGGTCGAAGCTGATGTCCCACACCGCCTCTAGAAGCATGGTCCGCGTCTGCACACGACCCTTGCGCCGAAGGAGGTGTTCGAGAAGCGCGAATTCACGCGGCAAGAGGTCAATCTCGACGCCACCGCGCGTGACTTTCCGGCGGATCAGGTCCATCTCGAGGTCGCCGGCGCGAAGGACGGTTTCTTCATGGGCGATCTGCGGCCGCCGACCCAAAGCGGCGATACGGGC
>CBDUOT010000197.1:0-3263 GCA_965368915.1 uncultured Rhodobacterales bacterium
TGGTCGGGGTCAACCAGGTGATCATGCTGTCGCTCAACATGGTCATCATCGCCTCGATGATCGGGGCCGGTGGGCTTGGTTTCGACGTGCTGGCGGCGCTGCGACGGCTCGATTTCGGCGCGGGGTTGGAGGCCGGTTTCGCGATCGTCGCCCTTGCCGTCGCGCTCGACCGGCTGAGCCAGGCTGTCGCGGTGCGCAGAGGGCAACAGCCTGCGATGGGCGCGGCGCGCCATCCCTACCTGATGGCCGCTCTGGCGACGATCCTGATCGCCGGCGTCGCGGGGCTGGCCGTACCCGCCATCCAGACCTATCCGGCTGGATGGGAGATCTCGACCGGCACGTTCTGGAGCCGGGTGGTCGAGTGGATCAACGTCAATTTCTTCGACACGCTGGAGGCGGTGAAAAATGCGGCGCTGCTGAACCTGCTCATCCCGTTCAAGCGCTTTCTTATCGGTCTGCCCTGGGTGGGTGTGACCGCACTTCTGGCGGTCGCGGGCTGGCGGCTCGGGGGCTGGCGGTTGGGCCTTCTGGCCGGGTGCATGGCGACGCTGATCGCTGTGACGGGGCAGTGGGAAAAGGCGATGATCACCGTTTATCTCTGCGGCATCTCCACCGCGATAGCGATGCTCGTCGGCGTGCCCATCGGCATCGCGGCGGCCGAGCGTGAGCGGCTCTGGACCTTCGTGCGTGTTATCATCGACACGCTCCAGACGCTGCCTTCTTTTGTCTACCTCATGCCGGCAGTGATGCTGTTCCGTGTGGGCGATTTCACAGCGATGATCGCAGTCGTCGCCTATGCGGTGGTGCCCGCTATCCGCTACACGGTTCTGGGCCTGCAGGGCGTCGATCCACGCTTGGTCGAAGCGGGTCGGGCGATGGGTTGCACCGAGAGGCAGATCCTCACGCGGATCAAGCTGAAACTGGCGCTGCCGGAAATCATGCTCGGCCTCAACCAGACGATCATGTTTGCGCTTTCGATGCTTGTCATTACCGCGCTCGTCGGGACGCGGGACCTAGGGCAGGAGGTCTATATTGCGCTGACCAAGGCAGATCCGGGCCGAGGTCTCGTTGCGGGTCTGGCTGTGGCCTTCATCGCGATCATCGCCGACAGGCTGATCCATGCTGGCGCCACGGCCGCGCGGGCTCGGCTCGGGCTTGGGGAGAGAACAGCATGACCAATGACCGCATCAAGGCCCTGCCGTGCTGGCATGGCGCCATTTCTGCCGAGCGGCTGATTGGCGGCCTTTCGAACGAGAGCTGGAAGGTTACAGACGCGGCTGGCGCCCATGTCGTGCGTTTCGGCGAAGATTTTCCGTTTCACCATGTGAACCGCGCCAACGAGGTCATGGCGGCCCGGGCCGCCCATGCGGCCGGCTTTGCGCCGGAAGTGGAGTACGCCGCACCCGGCGTCATGGTTTCGGCCTTCGTCGAGGCGCAGACTTGGGGCGAGGCGGACGTTCGGGGTGCACCTGAACGTGTGGGGGCGTTCCTGCGTGAGTTTCATCGGAAGATGCCGGAACAGGTTTCTGGCGCCGGGGTCATGTTCTGGGTCTTTCACGTCATCCGCGACTATGCCCGGACACTGCGCGAAAAGGGGAGCCGGTTCGCCGGCGATCTGCCCCGTCTCGTCGCGGTGGCAGAGGGATTGGAGGCCGCGCAGATACCGTTGCCGATCGTCTATGGGCACCACGATCTGCTGCCGGCGAATTTCCTTGAGGACGCGTCGGGGCGGCTCTGGCTGATTGACTACGAATACGCGGGCTTCGGTACCGCGATGTTCGATCTCGCGGGCGCCGCGTCGAATGCCGGGATGACAGAAGACGAGGCCGCGGCGCTTCTGTCGGGCTATTTCGGTTCGGCCCCGGACGCCGCGACCACGCGCGCATTCGACGCGATGCAGTGCGCGAGCCTCGCGCGAGAGGCGATGTGGGCAATGATCTCGGAGATATTCCTCGCCGCGCCTGGGGCGGACTACGACGCCCATGCGCAGGAATATCTCGAGCGCCTCGACGTCGCGCTCGACCGCTACCAGACCTCTTACGGAAAGCTCAGCACATGACCCTTCCAACCCATGCCCAGATCGTCGTTATCGGCGGCGGCATTATAGGCTGCTCGACGGCCTACCACCTTGCGCGGGATCACAAGGCCGACGTGGTGCTTCTTGAACAGGGCAAGCTGACCTCCGGCTCCACATGGCATGCAGCCGGTCTGGTGGGGCAACTCCGATCCTCGGCCTCGATCACGCGGGTGCTGAAATACTCAGTCGAACTATACAAGGGGCTTGCAGCGGAAACCGGGCTGGAGACCGGATGGAAGATGACCGGTTGCCTGCGGTTGGCGACGAACGAAGACCGCTGGACGGAATACAAGCGTTTGGCGACGACTGCGCGATCGTTCGGGATGGAAATGCATCTGATATCGCCCGATGAGGTCAAGCGCATGTGGCCGCTGATGGATGTTTCTGACCTTGTTGGCGCAAGCTGGCTGCCGACGGACGGGCAGGCGTCGCCGTCCGACATTACCCAGAGCCTTGCCAAGGGCGCACGAATGCACGGGGCGAAGCTCGTCGAGGGCGTTCGGGTGACGGGGTTCGGGATGAAGGAGAACCGGATCACGTCCGTGCAGACCTCGGCGGGGGAAATCGCCTGCGAAAAGGTGGTGAACTGCGCTGGCCAATGGGCAAGGCAGGTGGGGGAAATGGTCGGCATCAACGTGCCGCTGCAGCCGGTGAAACACCAGTACATCGTGACCGAGAGGATCGAGGGCCTGGCGGCCGATGCGCCGACTTTGCGCGACCCGGATCGGCGGACCTATTTCAAGGAAGAGGTCGGCGGTCTCGTGATGGGTGGCTATGAACCGAACCCTCAAGCCTGGACGACAGGGGACGTGCCGGACGACTGGGAATTTCGCCTTTTTGACGATGATTTCGACCATTTTGAACAGCATATGGATCAGGCCATTGCGCGCGTGCCGGTGCTGGCCGAGGCAGGCGTGAAGCAGATGATCAACGGGCCGGAAAGTTTCACGCCCGACGGGAACTTCATACTCGGCTCCGCGCCGGAATGCCCGAACATGTTCGTGGGGGCTGGCTTTAATGCTTTCGGCATCGCGTCGGGCGGTGGCGCGGGCTGGGTGCTCGCGGACTGGGTAATGAAGGGCGAGGCGCCGCTCGATCTTTGGACGGTCGATATCAGGCGTTTCTCGGGAATGCACCGTGACCGGCAATGGGTCTGCGATCGGACGCTGGAGGCCTATGGTAAGCA
>CBDUOT010000198.1:0-3065 GCA_965368915.1 uncultured Rhodobacterales bacterium
TGGTGGGCGACCCTGGAATCGAACCAGGCATGGGTCTCCCCGGCGGAGTTACAGTCCGCTGCCGCACCTTGCAGCACGTCGCCCGACGCCGGGGCTGATTACTGCCCCCGCCGCGAGGCGTCAACAGCAAATGAGCCGCGCGGGCGTCCGCCATATTGCTGCCCCCCTCGCTCCTTAACCTTGGCTGCACATGTTCCGCTGCGCGAGGCCGCAAATGCAGTCCATCAAGGTTATCGGCAAGGTCGCGTTGGCCTTCCTTGTCTTTCTCATCACGGTGGTCATCGTGACCAGTGCACTGGATACGATTGCCGAGATGACCGGCATCGCATGGTTAGGCAATGGCAACATGCTGCTGATCCTCTTCCTTGCCGTGCTCGTCATACCGGCCCGCTATCGATACTTGCCCATCCCGTTCAGAATAAACGGCACGGCGGAGATAGAGGCGTCTCCGGCCGAGGTCTGGCAGCGGATCCTGCCGCGCCCCGGCTATCCCTATCACGGCCCGACGATCGCACGGATCGAAGCTGTCCCCGGCACCGAGGATGAGGTCATCTTGCGGCTCGACGACCGGGTGGCAAACGACCAGATGAGCGGTTTTCGCGTCCGGATAGAAGAGGAAATCCCGGGAAGAAAGGTCGCTTTGAGCTACCCGGAAGCCCAGAAGTTACCGCTGTTTGGCAAGGATGTCGTTCGAAGCGAAACACGGATCGAGCAGATGGGGCAGGGGCGCTGCAGGGTTACCTTCACCGAATACCTGCGGGGATTTCGCCTCAGCACGCTTCTGATCTTCGTTCACCTCAATCCCGCACAGGATGCGGCCGGGCGTCTCAAGGCGCTTTGCGAAGGAACGAAAGACCCGTCCTGGATGGGCCGCACTGTTCAGGAAATTGGGCCTAATGGCGAGCCACCAGAGAGCGTTCAGCGGTCGATCCGTGTGGGATTCGGCACATGGATCGCCCTGACGACACTTCTGATGGCGATTGCGCTCTTCCTTATTAACAACCCGATGCGGGGCGGCTGACCTCTCTCGCTTTGATCGAATGGCTTCACAGGCGCGCCGCCATGGGCTAGGCCACGCCAACGCGAAGGGCAGGTGAAGCCATGAAGAAACCCACATGGGTGGTCGAGAAGGAGCGCGCGCGCCGGAAGGCGGCAGCAGAGACGGTGTGGCTGTTCGGGCTCCATGCCGTGCGGGATGCACTCATGAACCCGGCGCGCGAGAAGCTGAGGCTCGTTCTGACGAAGAACGCGGCCGACCGGATGGAGGAAGCGGTTGGGCAGTCTGGCATGACGCCGGAGATCGTCGATCCGCGCAAATTCGATGCCAATGTGCCGCTCGGTCCGGACAGCGTTCACCAAGGCGCGGCGCTAGAGGTGAAGCCGCTCAACTGGGGACAGCTTGAGGAAATCTGCGTGACGGGCGAGGGGGCGCCTCTTGTCGTCCTGCTCGACCGGGTGACAGACCCGCACAACGTCGGCGCGATTCTTCGGTCCGCCGAAGTGTTCGGCGCTCGCGCTGTTGTTGCGACGGCCCGCCATGCCGCGCCGGAAACGGGCGCGCTTGCGAAGACAGCGAGCGGGGCGCTGGAACGGCAGCCATATCTCCGCGTCGGCAATCTGGCCGAGGCAATGGAGCAATTGAAAGCGATGGGCTTTATTTTGCTGGGACTCGATGGGGAGGCGGAGACGACGCTGGCTGCCGCGCTGGGCGAGGCGGGAACACGCCCGATCGGGCTGGTTCTTGGAGCCGAAGGACCCGGGCTGCGTGAGAAGACGCGCGAAACCTGCGATGCGTTGGTCAAGATCCCGTTCGCCCGCGACTTCGGTTCGCTCAATGTCTCGAACGCGGCCGCGGTCGCGCTTTATGCGGCGTCACAGAGGGGCTGAGCCGTTCACCATTCGCGCCCGCGCGATCACGCTTGCGGGAGGCGTCTTTCACCCGTGCGCGGGGGGTGGCATCTTCCATCCAGAGCCTGCCTTCGGAGCTGATATGACCACCACCCGCCGTGCCCTTATTCTTGCTGCCCTCGTGATACCGGTCGTCGGTACGATCCTGCGCCCTGCGGTGGCCGCAGAACCGGAGGTGTTTTCCCCGGGTGGCGTCGCCATTTCGGGCTACGACGCCGTGACTTACTTCACAGAAGGGAAACCCGTTCCCGGTGACGCGGAACATGCGCTTATGTGGCACGGAGCGACCTGGTATTTCGCGAGCGCCGCGACGATGGAGGCGTTTGAGATGAACCCCGACGCCTACGCCCCGCAATACGGCGGCTATTGCGCCTATGCGATGTCGAAGGGCGCGGTGGCCCCGACGGTGCCCGAGGCTTTCACCGTTCATGACGGCAAGCTATACCTGAATTTTTCGACAGAGGTCCGCACCATCTGGTCGAACGACATTCCTGGTAATGTCGGCCTCGCCGACGGGCATTGGCCGACGGCATTGTTACGGAAGTGATCACAACCTCGCGAACTGACCTTTCACAGGGCTTTTACGTTCCTACATAACAATAACGAGGCGTGGCACCGGAACAGCCGCGCTTCTATTCACTGTCCCTCGTTCCGTGACTGGCGCCCGTCCTCTTGGATCGGGCGCCTTTTTCTGGCAATGCGCTAAGTATGCAAGATTACAGCGATGCCTTCTTACGAAAAATCTTGACCGACACGCGGGTCATCGCGGTCGTGGGCGTTTCAGCGAATCCGGTTCGCCCGTCCTTCTATGTCGCGCGGTATCTTGGATTGAAGGGGTACAAAGTCGTCCCGGTTAACCCGGGCCTCGCCGGGCAAGAGCTTCTTGGCCAGAAAGTGTATCCTGACCTCGCTTCCATCCCGAAAGAGATTAGCGTGGATATGGTCGACATCTTCCGTCGGCCCGAAGCGGTTCCCAGTATCGTGGACGAAGCTTTGCGCGAACTTCCCTCTCTGCGCACGATCTGGATGCAGATCGGCGTCTCGCACGAAGAAGCGGCCGCGCAGGCCGAGGCGAAGGGAATTCGCGTCGTCCAGAACCGCTGCCCGAAAATCGAGTATCAGCGCCTGTTCGGGGAACTCCGGATGGGCGGCTTTGC
>CBDUOT010000199.1:0-3061 GCA_965368915.1 uncultured Rhodobacterales bacterium
CCGCCGGGTGTGCGCGACAGATCCCAAGGATTGCGCGTCGGTCCACCGTATACGGCCGACTCGGTCGCAGGACCTATTCCCCCTTCGGGCGACGTCGTGCGCCCGAAGGTGACGACGCCCGTCGCCCGAATGCGGTCGAATATCGCGCTATCCGAACTGTAGTGTGTGTTCGCGAGAAGCCGCGAGCCGTTGTGCGAGGGGAAATCTACCGCCTCGCAGCCTAGGTCCTTGAGGAGAAAAGGCACGCCGCGCAGCGGACCCGGTGGAAGGCCCGACGAAATTGAGGCGCGTGCCACGTCCTCCTGCACCAGAACGATAGCGTTCAAGTCGGGATTGCGCGCCTCGACGCGGGCAAGCGCTTCGTCCAGAAGTTCGTCTGGGGAGACGGCTCCCTTTTCCACCTCGGCCGCCATCGCGGTTGCGTCCCAGCCGTCGTATTCCGAGATCATCGAAACCCCCAAGCCACCCGTGGCCAGTTAGCCACGGCAGCGGCGCTTCGGCAATCGGGACCGTTTCTGCCATGACCGGCCCTTGCAGCCCCCGGTGCGCGTCACTAAGACTCACTCAAGGTTCTGAGTATAAGAATTTGACCCGGGAACAGCGACAGGCGGACGAGCATGAAAGACCCCTATGAAATCTACATGAACACCCTCGTGCCGATGGTGGTCGAGCAGACCTCGCGCGGGGAGCGGGCCTATGACATCTACTCGCGTCTTCTGAAGGAACGGATCATCTTCCTGTCCGGCCCGGTCCATGACGGTATGTCGACGCTTATCTGCGCCCAGCTGCTTTTCCTCGAGGCGGAAAACCCGTCGAAGGAAATCGCGATGTACATCAATTCGCCCGGCGGCGTCGTAACCTCTGGTCTGTCGATCTACGACACGATGCAATACATCCGGCCGAAGGTTTCCACGCTTGTCATCGGGCAGGCGGCCTCAATGGGGTCGCTACTGCTGACGGCGGGCGAAAAGGGTATGCGCTTTTCGCTGCCGAACAGCCGGATCATGGTTCACCAGCCATCGGGGGGGTATCAGGGTCAGGCGACGGACATAATGATCCACGCGCAGGAAACCCAGAAGCTCAAGGATCGGCTGAACCAGATCTACCACAAACACACCGGCCAGCCTGTGAAGAAGGTCGAGGCGGCGCTTGAGCGAGACAACTTCATGGCGCCCGAAGAGGCACAGGAATGGGGTCTCATCGACGAAATCCTTGCGGCCCGTACTGGCGAAGACGACAAGGCATGACGAAATCCGCCCGAAATGGTGATTCGGGGTCGGGTATTTAGGCATTGTGATGACCTTCCGGCTGCCCTAATCTTGTCGAAATGGGTGGTCAGAAAGATCCGCAAGGGATGGTGTAGAGGCCGCAGAGGATAGCAATGGCGACGAATTCAGGCAGCGACAGCAAAAACACCCTCTACTGCTCTTTCTGCGGAAAGTCGCAGCATGAGGTGCGCAAGCTGATTGCCGGGCCGACGGTGTTCATCTGCGACGAATGCGTCGAACTGTGCATGGACATCATCCGTGAGGAAACGAAATCGACCGGGCTCAAGTCCTCGGACGGTGTTCCAACGCCTCGCGAAATCTGCAAGGTGCTCGACGACTATGTGATCGGACAGATTCATGCAAAACGGGTACTGTCGGTCGCCGTTCACAACCACTACAAACGCCTCAACCACGCTTCGAAATCGGCCGATATCGAACTGGCGAAGTCGAACATCCTGCTGATCGGTCCAACCGGCTGCGGCAAGACGTTGCTCGCTCAGACTTTGGCCCGTATCCTTGACGTACCGTTCACGATGGCCGACGCGACGACTCTGACCGAAGCTGGCTATGTCGGCGAAGACGTCGAAAACATCATCCTGAAGCTTCTCCAGGCGTCGGAATACAACGTCGAACGTGCGCAGCGCGGCATCGTCTACATAGACGAGGTCGACAAGATCACGCGGAAGTCCGACAACCCCTCGATCACCCGCGACGTGAGCGGGGAGGGCGTGCAGCAGGCGCTTTTGAAGATCATGGAAGGCACCGTGGCCTCCGTGCCGCCGCAGGGCGGGCGGAAGCATCCGCAGCAGGAATTCCTGCAGGTGGATACGACGAATATCCTCTTCATCTGCGGTGGCGCCTTCGCGGGTCTTGAAAAGATCATCGCGCAGCGCGGCAAGGGATCGGCCATCGGCTTCGGTGCCGAGGTAAAGGATCCCGACGCACGCAGCGTGGGCGAGATGTTCACCGAGTTGGAGCCCGAAGATCTTCTGAAGTTCGGGCTGATCCCTGAGTTCGTCGGCCGTTTGCCGGTGATTGCGACGCTGACCGACCTTGACGAGGACGCGCTTGTCACGATCCTGACCGAGCCCAAGAATGCGCTCGTGAAGCAGTATCAGCGTCTCTTCGATATCGAGGGCGTGAAGCTGACCTTCACCGCCGACGCGCTTAGCGCGATCGCAAAGCGCGCGATCAAGCGCAAGACCGGCGCGCGGGGCTTGCGGTCGATCATGGAGGACATCCTTCTCGACACCATGTTCGAACTGCCGGGCATGGAGTCGGTCGAGGAAGTGGTTGTCAACGAAGAGGCAGTCGATTCCGGCGCAAAGCCGCTTCTGATCCACACCGAGACGAAGGGCGAGAAGGCCGCGTCGGCGGGGTAGCGGGCTGCTAGCCCACTATCCGTCGCGCCGCCAAAGTTCTACTGATGGGTCTAACCTGGGTTCTTCGTGGCTCACAGATTGTTGCCGCGCTAGTGATTGCTGCGGTGCTGATGCTGTTGGCATCTACTTTCGTTCAGAACCGGGGATACGCGGATCGGGTTTTTCAGGGGGTTGTTCAATACGACCATGTGCTCGCCAGCCGTCGCTACCACCCGCTGTTTGGAGGGCCCTTGATTGATTGTACCTACGCAATTGTAGCGTTGGCACACAGCGCACCTGACGCACCTCCGACGACGGATAACTCCATCCGTCCGGGGAACAACCGAGAAGATTGGAAGTTTGCAGGCGCGTGGCAACCCACGCCAGCGTCGCGCATTCCGGGCACCACAGAGACTTTAGCCCGTCACATCT
>CBDUOT010000200.1:0-2956 GCA_965368915.1 uncultured Rhodobacterales bacterium
TGCAGATGAACAACGTTCTTCCTTCGAGCCGTTGCCGGACGATCGCCACGACCTCCTTGCCTTCGGGCGTTGAGCGTTCCGGAGTGTCGATGCGGTTCAAGCGGAGATGTTCATCCCTCAGCCAAGTCCGAAAGCCCAGATTAATATCTGCGACTACGGTGGTGCCATCTATCACGCGCACGATTTCGGCCTTGCAGAGATACGGCTCGCAGTCAGGTGTGGGACTCGCCGCGTTGGCGGGATTGCTGAATAATGTGCAGGCAAGAGCCACCTTCAGAGACAGCCAAAAAGACATCACGATCTCCTAAGACGCGGGACTCAGTCATGTCATAAAGGACACGGCTTAAGAAAGGTTTTCCTTAATCCTTCGCTGAACGCCATCATTTGCCGCCGTTTAACAGCGCATTAACCGTCTTCTGATCACCATCCCTCGGTTCGACAATGGCCGAGAAAGCATCATCATGAGGAACTGTGTACCCGCTACGTCTTGTGCAATCGTCCTGTGCGGCGCCGGACGATGACCAGATCCATCAAGGACCAGCTCGCTCAGCAGATGAAGAAGCATCTTTGGCCCGAGCGCACAGCCGCCAGCGGGCAATCGAAGGCAGACCCCGTGACCGGGTTTTCTGAGGCGGCAATGCAGGGGCTGGCGGATCTTGAGGCGCGCATTCCTCCGCCGGGATCCGCGACCAGACCGGCCTACATGTCGACGTATGAGCATACCGACCGCCTGTCGCCGGATGCCGCCGCAGGGGGCGGGGTGCTGAAGGACGAGCATGGCAACGCGCGTCCGCATTACTGGGGGCACCGCGAAAGACTGCGGACCCGGTTTCTGGCGGGCGGGCACAAGGCCATGCCCGAATACGAATTGCTGGAACTTCTGCTCTTCAACGCGATTGCGCGCATCGATGTCAAACCGCTCGCCAAGCGCCTGCTGGCGACCTTCGGGGATTTGAACGGCGTGGTGGCAGCCTCCGAGCATCGGCTCTTGCAGGTCGAGGGCGCGACACAGAAGGTCTACCTGCAATTACGGATCGTCGAGGCCCTTGCACAGCGCATGGCACAGGCAAAGGTGCTGGAACGCAATGTGCTGTCATCGTGGGGCGATCTCATTGATTACTGCCGCACGACCATGGCGCACCGGGAGACCGAACAGTTCCGCATTCTCTACCTTGATGGCAAGAACACCGTGATCGCGGACGAGGAACAAGCCGTTGGCACCGTCAACCACGTGCCCGTTTATCCGCGCGAAGTCGTCAAGCGCGCCCTGGAGCTGAACGCAGGTGCGGTCATTCTTGTCCACAACCATCCCTCCGGCGACCCGACGCCAAGCCCGGAAGACATCCAGATGACCGAGCGCATCAGCGACGCATGCCAAACCGTCGGCGTCTCTGTCCACGACCACGTCATCATCGGGAAGGAAACAGAATTCTCCTTCCGCACCGAGTATGGTCTGCCCACGCCGGGTGCTCCGGCCTGATGTGAATGCGTGCATGTTGGTGGATCAGGGTTCACTTCTTAGTTCACATTGAACAACGTCCAAGCTGCTGATTTTGCGTCATTAAGCGCTGATTTCTTTGGCTTTGAACTGCAGGGTTTCATAGGATTCCATTGGAAACCCTGCAATTTCGGACCCGCCCCATGAAACACCGCGACCGTGCACCACAACAGGACGATCTCCTGCGGCCTCGGCTGGTCGACATGATCGACATGCGCCACGAACTGGTGAAGCTCGCGGCCCTGATCGACTGGGAGTGGTTCGAGCGGGAATGGGCCGGGTTCTTTCCGTCCAAGGAGGGGCGCCCGGCGACGCATCCCAGGCTGGTGGCCGGGCTGATGTATCTGCAGCATGTACACCGCCTCTCGGACGATGCCGTTGTCGCCCGCTGGGTCGAGAACCCGTACTTCCAGCACTTCACCGGCGAGACGTTCTTTCAGCATCAGGCGCCGATCCACCCGTCGTCGCTCAGCCGGTGGCGGGACCGGATCGGGGAGGAAGGGGCGGAGTGGTTGCTCACGAAATCCATCAAGGCCGGTCGCGCGGCCGGCGCGGTCGATGACAACAGCCTCAGGCGCGTGGCGGTGGACACGACCGTCATGGAGAAAAACATCGCCCATCCGACGGACGCGCGGCTCTACGAGAAGGCGCGGGCGAAGCTGGTCTGCCTGGCGCGGGAAGGCGGCCTGTACCTGCGGCAATCCTATGCACGGAAAGCGCCCCGGCTGGCCACCAAGATCGGCCGGTACGCCCATGCAAGGCAGTTCAAGAGGATGCGCAAGGCTTTGAGAACGCTCAAGGGCTACACCGGCCGGATCCTCCGCGACATCCGACGTCAGTTCGATGACATCCCCGCAGGCGCCTATCGCGAGCGGGTTCTCGACATGCGGGCTCTGGTCTCCCGCCTGCTGCACCAGACGCCGAAGAGCCGCGGCAAGCTCTACGCCCTGCACGAGCCCGAGGTCGACTGCATTTCCAAAGGCAAGGCCCGGGCGCGCTGCGAATTCGGCACCAAGGTCAGCATTGCCACCACCATTGGCGAGGGGTTCGTGGTGGGCATGCGGGCGATGCCGGGCAATCCTTATGACGGCCACACCCTGGCGGAGGCGATCGAGCAGGTGGAAATCCTGACCGGTCAGTGCCCCGACCTGGCCGTCGTCGACCGCGGCTATCGTGGTCACGGGGTCAAGAGAACCCAGGTCCTGATTTCCGGCCAGCGCCGGGGCGTGACGCCGTCGCTGAAGACACTCCTGCGACGACGCAGCGCGATCGAACCCGAGATCGGTCACATGAAAACCGACGGCCGCCTGTCCCGCTGCCCGCTCAAGGGCACCACCGGCGATGCGATCTTCGCGGTCCTCTGTGGCTGCGGTCACAACATCCGCAAGATACTCGCCCACCTCCGGGCCATTTGGGCTGCGGTCATCTGCTGGCTTGCGGCCCACCTGAAGTCGCCGA
>CBDUOT010000201.1:0-2939 GCA_965368915.1 uncultured Rhodobacterales bacterium
GTAGGATCGCGGGCATAGATCGGAGCCAGCGCGCGATACCGGTTGAGCCATCCGCTGGTCATCTCCGAATAGAGCGCGAGCGCGCTTTGCCCGTCGCGGGCAAAGCCGTCCTTGAGGCGAGTTTGAAGCTCGCGGTGCGCGAACACGGACGCGGCGATCACGCAGACGAGAAGGGCGAGCACCCAAATTCCCCACCGGCCGATTGACCCGGAGCTACGCATCGCAACCCTTCTTTGGCATAACTGTCAGAACCTATTGCGCCCGCGCGGAGAGGGGCAAGGCCCAATTCCAGCGCTGCGACTGCTCAGGCCGCGGTCTCGGCCAGGAGTTCGCGCCAGCGATGGCAGGCCACTTCATGCCCGTCGCCGGGATGCTCCAGCAATGGCTCTTCGACCTTGCAGCGGTCGATCGCATGCGGGCATCGGGTGTGGAATTTGCAGCCCGGGGGCTGGTTCGTTGGCGAGGGTATCTCGCCCTCGAGTTTCTGCGCCATTCCCCGGTCGTCAGGGTCGAGTGAGGGGATCGCCGAGAAAAGTGCCTTTGTGTACGGGTGGCGCGGCGCGGCGAACAAGGTGCGTGTCGGTGCGGATTCCACAAGCCGCCCGAGATACATCACCGCCACATGGTCGCAGGTATGGGCGACGACCGACAGGTCGTGGCTGATGAACAGGAATGTTATATTAAGATCGCGCTGGATCTGTTTGAGAAGATTAAGAACATCCGCCTGGATCGACACGTCAAGTGCCGCCACGCTTTCGTCTGCCACGATGAACTGCGGCCCTGAAACGAGCGCGCGCGCGATCGAAATGCGTTGCCGCTGGCCCCCGGAAAATGCGTGCGGGAAGCGGCGCAGGTGTTCGAGGTTCAACCGGCACTTCGCGGCGATCTCTCGCACGCGGGCGTCTGTTTCCTCGCGAGTTTTCGTCAGGCCCATGACTTCCAAGGGCTCGGCGATGATGTCTCGGACCGTCATGCGCGGCGATAGGGCGGCATATGGATCCTGGAAGATCAGTTGCGCACGCTTGCGATAGTCCTTCAGCGCGGAACCCGACAGCGTCGTGAGGTCGTAGTCGACCTCGCCGTCGTTGTAGCGCGCGGTACCACCCGTGATCGGGACCGCCTTCAGAAGCGCGCGTCCAAGCGTGGTCTTGCCTGAACCGCTTTCGCCGACGAGGCCGAAGAACGAACCCTTTTCGATATCGATGTCGACGTGATCGACCGCTTTCAGGATCGACTTGCCGAAGAATCCCGAACCGATCCTGAAACCGACCGACAGGTCTCGGGCAGATATGAGGATATCGTCACTCACGCCGTGACCTCTTCGTTATGCAGATGACAGGCGACCCGGTGCGTCGGGTCGACGCGTGTATCACTGGGCAGCCGCGTCTTGCAGACATCTCCGATGATCTTCGGACACCGTGTATGGAAGACGCATCCGGAAGGTCGTTCGAGCGGCGAGGGGATATCGCCCGCGACCGGCGTCAACGGAGCTTCGAGGTCGTCGAGTTTTGGAAGCGCCGCAAGCAAGCCTTGAGTATAGGGATGCTTCGGATTGCGGATAACCTCACGCACCGGCCCTTCCTCGATCACCCGGCCAAGATACATGACCGCAACCTTGTCTGCGGTTTGTGCGATTACGCCGAGGTCGTGGGTAATGAAGATGATCGCCATGTGGAATTCGCTCACGAGATCCTTCATGAGGTCGATCACCTGGGCCTGGATCGTCACGTCCAGCGCGGTCGTCGGTTCGTCGGCAATCAGAAGCTGCGGCCTTGTCGAAAGCGCCATCGCGATCATTGCTCGCTGACGCATTCCGCCCGAAAGCTCGAATGCATACTGGTCGAAGCGCCGCGACGGGTCAGAGATGCCTACGCGGTCCAGCATCTCGACAGATACTTCCTTGGCCTTCTGCTTCGACATGTCGGAGTGGATCTGCAACTGCTCGACCATTTGCTTTCCGATGGTGATAGCAGGCGCAAAGCTTGCCATAGGTTCCTGGAAAATCATCGAGATCGCACCGCCGCGCACGATTTTCAGATCGCGCGCCGTTTTCAGCGACAGGACGTCCACCGGACCGTCGCCGACGTTGAGCGTGATCTTGCTTTCTGGGGTGTAGACCGCATTGCGGGCATTGAGATGCATCAGCGACTTCGCAGTGACCGATTTGCCCGACCCGCTTTCGCCGACGAGCCCCATGACCTCACCCTTGTTGAGCGAGAAGCTGACATCATCGACCGCCGTGATCAGGCCTTCGTCGGTCCTGAACTTCAGGGTCAGGTTTTTCACATCGATCAGTGCCGTCATTTCTTCGTATCCGAATAGGGGTCAGCCGCATCGCGCAGCCCGTCACCGACGAAGACGAAGGCGAGAACCAGAGCCACGAAGAAGATCACGGGGATGAAGTACCACTGGTAGTTCAGTAGCACGTCGGCTTTGGAAACGTTCTGCATCAGAGCGCCGAGCGAGTTCACCGGGTCCTTCAAGCCCAGGCCAATGAAGGACAGCGCCGTCTCGGACCGGACCATGTAGGGGAAAGAGATCATCAGGTCGACGATGATGTAGCTGGTGAACGAGGGCAGGAGGTGCCGCCGGATGATGTGCCCCGCCGAGGCGCCCGACAGTTCGGCTGCAAGGACATATTCCTGCGTTCGTTCAGTCAGCAGATGGGTTCGTATTCGTCGTGCGAGCGTTGGCCAGCCGATAAGGCCAAGGATGATCGAGATGAAGAAGAACCGCGTCTCCGAACTCCAGTGGTCGGGCATGAACGCCGCGAGCGCCATGAACAGCGGAATGGATGGCACCGTCCGGATCGCGTCGGTGATCATCTGCAGAACGGAGTCGATCCAGCCCCCGAAGTATCCTGCGACACCCCCGATGATCAGCGCGAGGACGAAGGATATCAGGACGCCCAGCGTCCCGACCGCGAGCGATGTCCAGAT
>CBDUOT010000202.1:0-2818 GCA_965368915.1 uncultured Rhodobacterales bacterium
CCCCAGCCCCGAAGCGATGGACTTCTTTCTTACCCGCCGATCCCGTCCGGCTCGGATACTGACCACGCCGGTCCCGGACCGCGACGCGCTCGTCCCGATTCTCACGGCGGCGGCCCGGGTTCCCGATCACGGAAAGCTGGTGCCCTGGCGGTTCATGGTGTTGGAAAAGGCCGCCCTCGCGCGCCTTGCCGGTCTGGCAGAGAAGTGCGGGCGCGAGTTGGGGCTTGAGGCCGAGCGCATCGAGAAAGGGGTCAGTCAATTCGCTGGCTCCGACCTCGTCGTGGCGGTCATCCACGTACCGCGCCCCACCGACAAGGTGCCAGAAATCGAACAGATCCTGTCATCGGGCGCGGTCTGCCTTTCGCTGCTGAACGCCGCACTCGCGTCGGGTTGGGGGGCATGCTGGCTGACAGGCTGGCACGTCCACGATCCCGACTTCTGCCGTGAGGGACTGAACCTCGCAGCCGGAGAATGGGTCGCGGGCGTGATCCATATAGGCACAGAAAAGCAGGCGCCACCCGATCGGCCGCGCCCGGACATCACCGACATTACCGAATGGGTCAACGCGTGATCTTCAACGATTTCCTCAAGGCGCTCGCGCAGCTTTCCGACCGCCGCTTCCTCAAGGTCATGGCGATCGGGGTGGCACTGTCCCTTGCGCTTCTCTTCGCCGCATACTTGGGTTTCGTGCAGATCATCGACTGGGTGACCCCGGACACGCTGACCCTGCCGTGGGTGGGCGAAGTGACGTGGGTGCAGGATCTGCTCGGCTGGGGATCCATCCTCCTCATGATAGGGCTGTCGGTGTTTCTGATGGTTCCCGTCGCCTCGGCATTCACGGGGCTTTTCCTCGACGATGTCGCGCAGGCGGTAGAGGATCGCTACTACACGAACCTTCCCGCTGCGCCGCGCCAGCCCTGGATGGATGTGCTGATCGACAGCGTGAACTTTTTCGGCGTTATCGTCGCGGTGAACGGCGTCGCACTCATCCTTTACGCCTTCGTAGGGCCGCTCGCGCCTCTGATGTTCTGGGCGGTGAACGGGTATCTTCTCGGGCGCGAATACTTTCAGATGGCGGCGATGCGCCGGATCGGCCGTCAGAGGGCACGCGAGTTGCGCCGCCGGTATTCTCGGCAAATTTGGGTCGCCGGCATGCTTATGGCCGCGCCTCTGACACTCCCGCTCATAAACCTTCTGATTCCGGTTCTGGGTGCCGCGACGTTTACCCATCTTTTTCATCGACTGAACGCAAAATCAGCGAGCTGAGTCCTGTGCCCATGGCACGGCTGTAAGCGCAATGACGCGCTAACAAGAAAAAACCGCAGGATGCTTCGGCATCCCGCGGTTTTTTTGATCTAGTTTTCCGCGCAGATCAGGCAGCGCGCGACAAAAGCACGTCGTCGACTTTTTTCTGTGCGCCCGCTTCGTCCGTGCCGGCGACCGCAGCGACTTCGCGCGTCAGACGCTCGAGCGCGGCTTCATAAAGCTGGCGCTCCGAGTAGGATTGCTCGCGCTGATCGTCGGTGCGATGCAGGTCACGCACGACCTCGGCAATCGCCATCAGATCGCCCGAGTTGATCTTCTGTTCGTATTCCTGGGCCCGGCGCGACCACATCGCGCGCTTGACCTTGGCCTTGCCCTTCAGAGTCTCGAGAGCCTTTGTCACGAGATCCGGAGAGGACAGCTGCCGCATGCCAATCTCTTGCGCCTTGTGCGTGGGCACACGGAGCGTCATCTTGTCCTTTTCGAACGAGATCACGAAAAGCTCGAGCTTCAGCCCGGCAATTTCCTGCTCCTCGACGGCCATGATCTTGCCGACGCCGTGGGCGGGGTAGACCACGAATTCATTCGGGCGGAAATCTGATTTCTTGTTCTTGCTCATCAAGCGCCTTTCTCACACCGAGATGTCCGCCTTGGCGACAAAAAAGCGGGCCGGATCTTTCGATCTCGGTCTGCGTTGATTATTCGCCAATGAAGCCCTCCGCTGTTGAGTGTAGCAGCGGTGACGGGCAGTCATCCTCATCCAGTTGTAACAGAAATATAGCAGAAAATCGGGCATTCTGAAAGGGCCGCAACATATGCGCCTGGTGCAAACACGACATTCCCAAGCGTCATAACGCTATTGCGCACGCCATTCGGTATCGATTCGCAACCTTCACACGCCCCGATTCGAGATGGGCCGATGTGCCGATTCGCCCTATCCCTAATCGCCCTCGCCGGGCGTTTCGGAAAAGTACTTTTCCAGCTTTCCGGTTTCACCGTCACGCGATTCAGCCTCTGGCAGCGGATCCTTGCGCTGCGTGATGACCGGCCACATCTCGGAGTACTTCCGATTGAACTCCACCCACTTGTCCAGATCAGGTTCTGTATCAGGACGGATGGCGTCGGCCGGGCACTCAGGTTCACACACCCCGCAATCGATGCACTCGTCAGGATGGATCACCAGCATGTTCTCGCCCTCGTAGAAGCAATCGACTGGGCAGACTTCCACGCAGTCAGTGTACTTGCAGGCGATGCAATTGTCGGTGACGACATAGGTCATGTGTGCGGTCCGGCTCTGGCTTCCTGCTGCTAACTAGCCTTGGACAGGGGATCATTCAAGGGATGCGCGCACGGAAAGACCATACCCTCGGCGAGGCAGGCTGAGGCCGGGATTTCATTCTTCCTGAGACGAAGATTGCGGCACATCGTCAGCGTCCGAAACCTCTTCGTACAGCGTTCTCGCCTCAGGTGCGGGTCCCCGGCGGGTACCACACTGCACCACGCGCACGACCCGAACGCCTGCCCTCAGCCGCAACGTAAGCACGTCGCCCGGCCC
>CBDUOT010000203.1:0-2661 GCA_965368915.1 uncultured Rhodobacterales bacterium
CGCATCGGTCAGCCCGTCGCAAATATCCGCTGTATCCAATCGCGCGTCCATAGAACCGACCGGCAAAGGGAAACGGCTGTACATCATCACTGCAAGTCGGATGATCTCGGGGCTAATCTTGGAGTCATCGTAAGGGGAACGTTGGGCCATGAACGGACGCTAGCCGCCCCCCTGCCCTGCCTCAAGCAACTTCCATCGACAGCGCCCAACGGCCTGCACGCTCTGCGCGGGGCAAGCAAACCCTGCATCGCCCGTCAAAGAAGACATTCTCCGTGATGGCGAGTCTCGGCATTTCGCGAACCTACGCCATATGGGACGCAGCGGGCATTCGGTACGGAAGCTAGGACGCCAGATTTCGCGCCCTTGCGATAAAGATATGTGGTGCCCTTTCGTCTTCTACCCGCGGAGTTGCCGAAGCACTTTCGGATCGACCCTTGCAGCGGCCAGCAACCCACCCCAAAGCGCGCCGGGAATACCGGGGCAAGCAACGTCCTGACCGGCAAGGAACAGGCCCGCGACCGGCGTCTTGGCCTGAAGCGCTCCGCTCATCACGCGCTCGGGCGTGACGTCCAGCCCGTAGAACGCGCCCCGGTGATGCCCTGTTATCGCGGTGGTCGTAAGCGGGGTTGAGAGATCGCGAAACACGACAAGCTTGGCCAGTTCCGGGAAGTAGGCCTCGAACTGCGAAAACATCACGTCCCCGACGCGGGACTTGAAGGACCGGTAATCATCGCCGCGCGCGCCCGGATCCATCGCCGCCCATTTTTCCACGGTCGACCAGTCGGTCCAGGCCACTATCTCGCCGGCGTGCTTCTGCGAAGGTCCGGGGTCATGGTGGGGATCCTTCACGGAGGCGAATGAGACGAACATGCCGGGCGGCGGGCCATCCGGCGCATCCGTCCAGACGGCATCGACCTTACCCGTCGGATACATCCAGTGGTTTGAGCGGGTCGCTCCGGCATCCTCCACATCGCCTTCAAAGCCCAGGAACAGGCTGAAATGCGCGACTGACGGCGAGAGAGACCGGATCTCCTCGATCCAGTCCTGATGTCCACAATCGGCGGGAACCAGATGGTTCACGGTCTCGCGCGCGCCGATATCCGAGATCACCACATCGGCGCGGATTTCCTCCCCTTCCGCCGTCCGTACTCCGACAACTCGATCAATTTCGAACAGAAGCGTTTCAACTCTGACTCCCGCCCTCGCTTCGCCCCCACCAATCGCGATCGTCGGCAGGATGTGTTCGGCAAAGGCCGCGCCGCCGCCCACAGGATACCAAGACCCGCTTTCGAGATACGACGCGGAAATCAGGGCATGCATCGCAAAACTCGCCTTGCTGGGCCTGCCGCCATGATCAAACCATTGCGCAGCAAAGGCCGCCGCCAGGTCGGGGTTGTCGGTGATCTCGTCGATCACCTGCTGCGTTGTCCGCCCGCACCAGCGTTTGATGGCGTGGCCATTCCACCATTGCAGTGCGGTGCCAAGAATTTCAGGCATCGCGCGGGTCGGAAAGATCTTGGTCATTGCCTCTCGGCCTTCCCTGAGCGCCAGGGTCCAGGCTTCGATGGCCTTTGCCTGATCCGGGAACCGGTCCTTGAGATCACGCTCCTGCGCTTCGAACGGGCGGGACAATGCGAGAGGGGCCGCGTCACCGATATGAAGGTTGTCATAGACGGCCCCCATCGACGTGAATTCGATCGGCGTTTCCGACAGCCAGTCCAACAGGTCGCGCATGGGATCGCCAGGGGCGATCCCGCTCAGGTAATGGATACCCGCATCCCATGTGAAGCCCTCGCGGGAGAAGCTGTGGGTCAAGCCACCAAGGGTCTGGTATTGCTCCAGCAGAAGCACCTTGTGCCCGGCCTTCGACAGCGCGGCGGCAGCCGTCATGCCACCCATTCCGGAGCCGATGACAATGGCGTCCCAGTTCGTCTTGACAGCGTCAGCCATTTAGCACCTCCCTCGCATCGCCGGGGACGATGTCCCAAACCTCCACGACCCGCCCGTCCGCGATGCGCCAGACGACCACGACATCCACGGAGACGGAACGGCCGTCGAAGGTCAGCGTATTTCGTGACTGAACGACAACCAGCTCGTCCCCGACGGGTGTGACCGACATGGGATGGATCTGGAACGTCCCACCTGACTTCCGGGCGACTGCCTCAAAGAAGGAGCGGACTCCGTCCAATCCGACATAATCTCCCTCAAGGTCAGGCAGGTTGGGATTGGCGTAGTGCCAGACGACATCCTCAGAGATCAGGTCCTTCGATGCCGCGAGATTGCGCAGATCAAGACGCTTCAGTAGCGCGACGTTTGGATGGTCTTCGGTCATGTCTGTTCCTTCGCGTTGTGGCGGAGGAGCTAGCGGAATGCCTTGCTGGCGTGTGCAACACGAGATCACATGACCGGGATACGCACCTTGATCGGGGTCAATCGGAGGTTAACACCACGCCTGTGCTCTACCGGGCTGGATCAGCAGGCATTCAGCAGTTGAGGCAGATGGCGTGATCGCCATAGGTGAGCGTGAGGCTTTCGGGCAGTCGCATGGTGACAACATTAGCGGCGTTGTTAGGAGAACTCGGCCTAAGGCCGAGCAGGCGGGTGGCTAACCTCCAGCCAAGCCCATCGATCCCCTTTCCGCGATTTTAAGACGTTGCCCGA
>CBDUOT010000204.1:0-2653 GCA_965368915.1 uncultured Rhodobacterales bacterium
ATGGTGAAACTTCCGTTGAACGTCGCAGCAAGCCCCGCAACTGCAGAACCAGCAAGCATCGCCGCCGCGACCGCACACGTCTTGAATGTGGACACTATGCCCATTCCCACGTCTCCCAAAACCCGGCCCCACTCCGGTATTTCAACTGAATATGCATTTCGTAACGGGCAGTTGCGGCGAATCTGTGGCAAAGTCGTGCGCATTTCTTAACAAACGGCAGCCGAAAATGACTCTCGCGCGGCCCTCTTTCAGAGCATGAAGCGCTTGTTATCATTCGCTGACGGCGCAGAGGACGCTCGTCTTGAGAGCCGGGTTAAGTTTCACGCGTTTGAAGCTTGCAAAACTCCTGCAACAGTTGGAATTTAACACGCGTTCAATTCACCGCTGCACCCACGACCGGGAGGGGACATGGACTTCGCGTTGAGTGAGGAACAGGAAGCCATCTTCGACATGGCCAAGGCATTCGGCGCCGAGCATATCGCGCCCTACGCCCGCGATTGGGAAAAGGCAGGCACGATCCCCAAGGATCTTTGGCCGAAAGTGGCCGAACTTGGCCTTGGCGGCATCTATGTTAGCGAGGAATACGGCGGTTCCGGCTTGACTCGGCTGGACGCGACGCTGGTTTTCGAGGCACTGGCGATGTCCTGCCCCGCTGTCGGCTCTTTTTTGTCGATCCACAACATGTGCGGCGGCATGATCGACAAGTTCGGCTCGGACGAGACAAAGGCAGCTTGGCTGCCCGCCCTGACCTCGATGGAAAAGGTGTTCTCCTACTGCCTGACGGAGCCCGGCTCTGGTTCCGACGCCGCCGCTTTGCGCACCCGTGCAGAGCGGACGAACGAGGGCTGGAAGCTGAACGGCACCAAGGCCTTCATCTCGGGCGGCGGCTATTCGGACGTCTACGTGACGATGGTGCGGACGGGAGAAGACGGGCCGAAGGGCGTCTCTACTGTGATCGTTGAGGACGGCGCGCCGGGCCTTTCGTTCGGCGGGCTCGAGGACAAGATGGGCTGGCGCGCGCAACCCACGGCGCAGGTCCAGTTCGACGACTGCCTGATCCCGGCCGAGAACCTGATTGGAGAAGTTGGCAAGGGTTTTACCTACGCGATGGCCGGCCTCGACGGCGGGCGGCTGAACATTGCGGCCTCGGCCTTGGGCGGCGCGCAGGCGGCGTTGGATGCGACGCTTGCCTATATGGGCGAGCGCAAGGCTTTCGGGAAATCGCTCGACCAGTTCCAGGCTCTGCAGTTCAAAGTGGCGGAGCTTGAGGTCAAGCTGCAATCGTCTCGCACGTTCCTGCGCCAGGCGGCATGGAAGCTCGACAATAAATCACCGGACGCGACGAAGTTCTGCGCCATGGCCAAGCTGCTCGTCACCGACAACGCGTTCGAGGTGGCCAACCAGTGCCTGCAACTGCATGGAGGTTACGGATATCTTGCCGATTACGGCGTGGAAAAGATCGTCCGTGACCTCCGTGTGCACCAGATCCTTGAAGGCACGAATGAGATCATGCGCCTAATCGTCAGCCGCGCGTTGCTGGCCGAGAGGGGCTGATGGCCGATATTGCGATCCGAAAGGAAGGCCGCTCCGGGCGCATCACCCTCGCCCGGCCCAAGGCACTGAACGCGCTGACCTACGAGATGTGCATTGAGATCGACGCAGCACTCATCGCGTGGCGCGATGACGCGGACGTCTCGCTCGTGCTGATCGATGCCGAAGGCGACCGCGCCTTCTGTGCCGGCGGCGACATCGCCGAGATGTACGCGTCTGGAACGAGGGGAGACTATTCCTACGGGCGCAAGTTCTGGGCCGACGAATACAGGATGAACGCCCGGATCGCGGAATATCCCAAGCCCGTCATCAGCTTCCTGCAAGGCTTCACGATGGGCGGCGGTGTGGGCGTCGGTTGCCACGGCAGTCATCGGATCGTCGGGGAAACGTCCCAGATCGCGATGCCCGAATGCGGGATCGGATTGGTGCCCGATGTTGGCGGCTCTTTCCTTCTGGCGCTCGCGCCCGGACGGGTTGGCGAATACCTCGGCACGACGGGTGCGCGGATGGGTCCGGCGGATGCGATCTTCGCGGGCTTTGCCGACCTCTTCGTCCCTGAAGCGGACTGGGAAACGCTGAAGGCGCAACTGATCGAGAGGGGCGACGCGGAAGTGATCCTGCCTGCAACCGCCCTGCCGCCCGAAGGCAACCTTGAAAGACTCCGCCCCGAGATCGATGCGCATTTTGCGGGCGAGACGCTGGGCGATATCGCCCGGTTGCTTAAGCACGCCGACACGGAGTTCGCCAGCGAAACGCTCAAGGCTCTAAGCCGTGCGGCGCCGCTGTCGGCTGCCTGCGCGGTGGAGATGCTGCACCGTCTTCGGGGGGCGCCCTCGATGCGCCGCGCGCTGGAGATGGAGTATCGTTTCACCTATCGTTCGATGGAACACGCCGACTTCATCGAGGGCATCCGCGCCGCGATCATCGACAAAGACCGCAATCCGCGCTGGCGCCATGAGGGGCCGGAAGCAGTGCCTGCGGTCGACGTGGCGAAAATGCTGATGCCGCTGGGGGCCGAGGCACTGAAATTCGGGGAGGACTGAGACATGAAGATCGGATTCATCGGCCTTGGCAACATGGGCGCACCCATGGCGAAGAACCT
>CBDUOT010000205.1:0-2653 GCA_965368915.1 uncultured Rhodobacterales bacterium
TTCCTTAGATCCTTAGCTTGTATCCGATATGTGTCGGTTCAAAACCCAGACGGTCATAGAAGCGATGGGCGTCCGGCCGGGCCTTGTCCGTGGTGAGCTGAACCAACGAACACCCGTGTGCCCGGCATTCGCTGATCGCCCAGGCAAACATCGCTTCACCAAGCTTGCCGCCCCGACGATCGCTCGCGATCCGCACCGCCTCAATCTGTCCACGCTTGGTGCCATTGCGAGAGAGACCCGGGATGAAGGTGAGTTGCAGGGTTCCGACGATCTGCTGCCCATCTTCGACCACACAAAGAAACTGGTTCGGGTCGGCATCAATCTCCGCAAATGCATCCCGGTAGCAATCGTCTACGGCTGGCGAAGCGTTTTCCCGCGACGCACCAAGCACGTCATCGGCCAGCATCGCGATAATCGCTCGCAGGTCCGCTGCGGCTGCTCGGCGGTAACGCGGTTCACCCATGGGTATTATCCCCTCCTTCTCTTGATTGCCGACCGTTTCCAATGGAGCTGTGGGTCGTGAACGAACATGCCGGCGTGCAGGGGCCACCTCCGCTTCGTTGCGCAGGCCGACGGCCTTATGCGTCTCAGCTTTTCAAGCTCCCTGCGCCTGAGACTGCGCCGCCCAGGCGAGCGAGAACAGCAGCAGGGCTGCAGTCAGTCCGCAGGCGACGGTGCGGACGGTATTCCAGAAGCTCCAGCGGGGAAGATAGGTGCGGGTCCAGTAGTCCAGCGTTGCATCCTCGGAGGCCTCCATGCCCGCCAGGGTTTCGTTCATCGGCACGTTGAAGAACACCGTTACCCCGAAGCATCCGACGAAATACGTCAGGCCCGCCAGCATCATCACGGTTCCCGGGCCGTGCCCGACGACTATTGCGCCATAGACCGCGATCAGCAGGGATACCGGCGCCAGCCCGAGGAATAGCACCATGAAGACCCAGCGGAACACCTCTCGGTTGATGGCCTGCATCGCCTCCGCGCCACCCTGGCCGCTGGTCACAGACAGGGCGCGCATGATGAAATCCGAGAAGGCGAGAAAGACGCCGCCGACCAGCGCATAGGCGAGGACGGCGAGGTGGGCGAGGTAGAAGATAAAGGGGGACATGGGGACGGGTTCCTTAGATTGGGGCGGCGGCAGGACGTCAAGCGCCAAGCCGCCGCGGCAGGTTCAGCGCGCGGGCTGCGCCATGGACAGGCCGGGCGCCGGCCGCCAAAGGCGCCGGCGGAAGGCTGCGAGGCAGAGCGCGGCGATGATCAGTTCCACGACGAGGGCGCCGATGACGCTGCCGGACGGTATCCCGTCCACTGCAAGCCCGACCAGCCGTCCGGCCGGAAAGGCGGTGAAGACCGTCAGGGCTACCGCCATGCCAACGGGCAGGACCGCGTGCCGCCAGATGCCGAGCAGCATCAGAAGGCCGAACCCCGCGAGACCGGCGCCGGGTGCGCGCAATTCGCTCAGCAGGTTGGCGTCTTCGCCGAGCGTGATGCCGTAGCCGGCGTAGAAGGCGTGCGGCGCGAACAGGATGAAAGCGCCGATTGTGAGCGCGGTGAGGCCGGAGAGACCGAGCGCGGTCTTCTCGAGTAGGGTGGGTCTCATGTCATGATCCTTTCATAGGGTGGTGTCAGGCGGCGCTTGTCCAGGCGCCGGTTCGAGCGGCGGCGACGGCGAAGTCCGCAAAGTCGCGGGGGCCGCGGCCGAGCGCGCGCATCACGCCGTCCGTGGTGTGGGCGTTGCGACCGTCCAGCGTTTCGCGCGCGATGGCGGTGAAGACGTAGGCGACAAAGGTGCCCCCAGCCTCGGCGATGTTCGCGTGGAACTCCTCGAAGCTGATCGGGATATGCCGGATCTCGTGCCCGGTAGCCCTCGAGAGTTCACCTGCCATGTCTGCGAAGGACATCAGCCGCGGACCTGTCACTTCGTAGAGTTCGCCCTTGTGGCCCTCTTCGGTCAGTGCCGCGACTGCGACATCGGCAATGTCGTCGATGTCGATGATGGGCTCGGCGACATCGCCGCCGGGCATCGGAAGGGCACCGGCCAGGACCGGATCGCGCAGGTAGCCTTCGGAGAAGTTCTGAGCGAACCAGGCGGCCCGGACGATAGTGAAGTCGACGCCGGAATTGCGCACTACCTCTTCGCCCAGCCGCGCGTGGTGTTCGCCGCGGCCGGAGAGAAGCACGAGGTGCTCGACATCCACGTCGCGGGCCGTCTCGCAGAGGGACTCGAGCTTTTCCACGGCTCCGGGGAAAGCAAGGTCAGGAAAATAGGTGACATAGGCCGCACGGACCCCGCGCAGTGCCGGCGCCCAAGTCTCCGACGCTTCCCAGTCGAAGGGAGTTGCGGAGCTGCGCGAGCCGCGGCGAACGGGAATGCCCCGCGCCTCAAGACGGCTGGCGACGCGACGGCCGGTCTTGCCGGTTGCGCCGATGACGAGGATCTCTTGCTCTTTCATGGGGTGCCTCCCTGGCTTCGGTATCGGTAGCCAAGGGATAAGCGTGGGGATGCTGCGCGGTCTTGACCGCCGATGCCAGCCTTTTGACCGCCGGCGCCAATGCACCCGTCAGCGGTGGAAGATATCCTTGCGGTAGGTCGCGGGCGTTGTGCCGACCCAGCGCTTGAACGCGCGGGTAAAGGCGCTCTGCTCGGAGAAACCGG
>CBDUOT010000206.1:0-2623 GCA_965368915.1 uncultured Rhodobacterales bacterium
CCAAGCTGTCGCGCGATCGAGACCATCACCGGAATCATGACGACGACCACGGGCGTGTTGTTGAGGAACGCCGAAGCGATCGCCACGAAACCGAACAGGATCACGAGCGTCACGACCGGGCGGTGGCCGGCATTCGCCTCGGCTGTCTGCGTAAGCCACTCCAAGACGCCCGTCCGAACGAGCGCGCCCATGATCAGGAACATCGCGGTAATCGTCCAGGGCGCCGGATTGGTGAACGCCGCCAGGCCAAGATCATACGGCAAAAGCCCGAGCGCGAGGCAGAGCGAAGCGCCGCCGATCGCGACCACCTCAGTCGGATAGGTTTCGCGGACGAACATCACGAACATCCCGACCACAATGGCGAGGGTCAGGATGGCCTCGCCGTCGGGCGAGAGAGGAAGGTCGATCATTCAGATGCCCTGCATGTCATGCGAAAGTGATATTAGCCGTGGCGACGGGCGGGGCAACGGCGATCTGAGACGTGCCCAATTCAGGGCCGTGCCTCTTCAAGCCGTCCACCGACCCGGATCATCCGGATTTTCGTCGCAAGCCCGGTACGGTCGTCGGTTTCCACATAGAGGCCCGAAAGGGTTGCTTCCCCCTTCGCAGGTGAAAGCCGTTCTTTCCCCATACCAGTCACAAAGCGCCGCATGGGTTCGAGCTTGTCCATCCCGATGACCGAATTGTAGTCGCCGCACATACCAGCGTCGGACTGGAATGCCGTGCCGCCTGACAGGATCTGCGCATCGGCTGTCGGGATATGGGTATGTGTGCCAACGACGACGCTGGCCCGCCCGTCGCACCAATGGCCGACGCCCATCTTCTCGCTCGTCGCCTCGCAGTGGATATCCACAAGGGCAGCCTGAACAGAGCCGCCGATGCGATGGGTCTTCAGAACGGAGTCCAAGGCCGAAAACGGATCGTCGAAGGGCCGTTTCATAAAGACCTGGCCAAGAGCCTGCGCAACAAGCACCTTTCGCCCACCGGTCGCAGTGAAGACGCGCGCGCCCTTGCCCGGCGCGCTCCGCGCGAAGTTCAGGGGCCTCACAATGCGCGGCTCGTTCTCGATGAAGGACATCATGTCCTTCTGGTCGAAGGCGTGATCACCTAGCGTCAGGCAATCAGCCCCCGCCCCAAGAAGCGCCTTCGCATGATCGGGCGACAGACCCGCGCCCGAGGTCGCGTTCTCGGCGTTGACCACGACGAAATCGAGCGCCCACTCCTCGCGGAGCCCGGGCAACCGCGAGACGATCGCCGCACGGCCGGACCTGCCGACCACGTCACCAAGAAAAAGAAGTTTCATGCGCCATGCCTATTGCCAGCAGGGGACAAGAGCAAGCGCCGACAGCAGGTGCATCCTGCGCTGTTAACATTCGAACGGGAAATTCCACATCGGCTTGTTCTTGTCCGGTAGATCGGAACGAAAAGCGCTGCCGCCATCCGGGCGCAATTGGGCGTAATCTCGCCTAGCGCCCCGCGCCCTGCTCCACCCTCGGTTGACCCAGCGGCAGCGCACTGCCTATCGTTCCTTGGGTTCATTGGTGTGGCAGGCGGCTTATCGCCTTGGGGGACAACAGTATGAAATGTTTTTCGAAATCGGCTTTCGCGACGCTCGCAGCAGCGGCAGTTACGTTATCAGCCGGAATGGCAACAGCGGCAACGATGACGTTCTCGAGCCTCCCCGACGAGGGCGCGTTGCTCACGTCCTACACCGAGAACGGTATCACCGCGACCTCCGGAAGTGGCACCCTTGGGTGGTACACATCTCCGGGTGCAGCGCATATCGATGACTCCGGTACAGGATTCACCGCTGACATCACATTCAAGACGGGTGGCGTCTTCGACGCGGCGAGCTTCTCGCTGACCTCGCTCGGCTTTAATATCCTCGGCCCGCAAACCCCGCCGAGTGACACGATATTTGTCACGGGCTATTCGGGCGGAAGTCTTGTCGCGGGCGCCAACTATACGCTATCGGCAATCGCCGGCACCGTGCAGAACATCGCGCTTGGGTCAGCCTTCTCCATGCTCGACGCGTTCACGATCACCCTACTCTACCCGCGCGGCATTCCGACCTGCGATGCGCCTTGCAGCCATTTCGACCTGAATTCTGTGACGCTTGCCCCTGTGCCGTTGCCCGCTTCAATGACATTGATGGGCGCTGCAGGGATTGCGCTGGTCGGGTTGCGTCGTCGCCGCAAAGCCTGATAGCGGCTCCGCCCCGACGGTTATAACCTCAACGAAAACCCGACTGCCGCAACGCCGCCTCAGGTGGACGGACGGATAACGCCCTTCTCGGTCACGATCAGGTCCAGAGGCTGATCGGTCGCCTCGATAGGCACTTCGTTGACCTCCTGCGCGGCGAACGCGAAGCCGATTGCCGTCACCGGGCCTCGCGATCTCAGCCCCTCAAGCGTTCGGTCGTAAAATCCGCCGCCATAACCGAGCCGGTATCCGCGCCGGTCGAAGGCAAGAAGCGGCACGATCAGCACCTCCGGCACGATCCAGTCGCCGCGTTCCGGGATGAGGGCGCCGAACTCGCCGGGTACCATCACCGCGTCGGGACTCCACTCGCGAAACTGCAGTGGCTGCCCGGCCGCAAGGATCACCGGCACGCCAACCGCAC
>CBDUOT010000207.1:0-2613 GCA_965368915.1 uncultured Rhodobacterales bacterium
GCCCTTGGCGGCGTTCTTCACCCGCTCGACCGACAAGAAGACAAGGAAGGGCTCACCGGTCGCCGAGGTCACCTCGATCCGCTGGCCAAGCCCGCCGCGAAACCGCCCCGCACCGCCGGAATCTGGCAGAAGCTCGCGCCGCCAAATCGTGATTGGCGCGGCAGCCTCGCTTATCTCGACCTGCGAACCGAAAACGCCGGACGGATAGGCCGTGGCCGACAAGCCGTCGGAATGCGGCCGCGCCCCAGTGCCGCCGTTATGGACCAGTTCGACGGCGAATTGCTGTCCGCCTTTGCGCGCAACTTCCGGAGCGTGGCGCATCGGCAGGTCGTACATGCAGGACGCGCCCTCTGCTGGCACCCGATCAGGCAGCGCTTGGGAGAGACAGCCAAGCACAAGGTCCGGTGTCATCTGCCCAAGCGTGTGGCGCATTGCGACAGGAGCGGGACGCTGGGCATTCAGGATGCATCCTTCGGGGCCGCTGACGACGAACGGCTCAAGCGAGCCTGCATTGTTCGGAATATCCGGCCCGATGATGCAGCGCATGGCAAAGACGGCGTAAGCCGTGGCGTAGTTGAGGGGCACGTTGATGCCCTTGTTCGAACAGTCCGAAGTACCCGCGAAGTCCAGATGCAGCCGATCCTTGGTGACGCTGAGCGTCGCGTGCAGCTCCAGTTCCCTCTCGTAGCCGTCGACTTTCAGGACATTGCGGTAGACGCCTTCCGGCACCTCGGCGATGGCTTCCAGTGTTCCCCTGCGCGATGTCTCGATGATGTGGTCGGCCAGCCCGTCCAGATCATCCAGCCCGAAATCCTCCATCATCGCGACAAGCCGCGCCGCGCCCGCCTCGCAACACGCGACGAGCGCGTAGATGTCCCCCTCATTGGCGATCGGCTCGCGAGAGTTCGCCTTCACGATCTCCATCAAGAGCGGGTTGACCTCGCCCCGGTCCACAAGCTTGCAGGGTGGGATCAGAAGCCCTTCGTCGTAGACGTCCGAACCCTCGGGCCCCATCCCGAGCCCGCCGAGGTCGACCAGATGCGACGTGCAGGAGGTGAAGCCTATGACGCGCCCGTCCTTGAAGGCCGGCATCAATAGGAGGAAATCGTTCAGATGCCCCGAGGCGAGCCATGGGTCATTGGTCATGTAGATATCGCCCGGCGCCATGTGCTGGACCGGAAAGCGCGCGCGAAGCGTCTTCACCGCCTCGGCCATCGTGTTGATGTGGCCGGGCGTGCCCGTGACCGCCTGCGCCAGCATGCGACCCCTGACGTCGAAGATGCCGGCCGAGATGTCGCCGCACTCGCGAACGATAGGCGAAAACGCCGCGCGGATCAGCGTCTGGCCCTGCTCCTCGACGACGGCGAGCAGCCGGTTCCACATCACCTGAAGGCGGGCGGGGGACAGGTCGGTCATGGCTTAGCCTCCGATACGGTCTCGGGTCAGGATCAGATTCCCGCGCGGGTCGACGAGCGCGCTGAAATCCTCGCCGACGAGGGTTGTCGTCTGCGGCTCGGTGATTATTGCTGGACCGGCAATCAGGTCTCCGGGCCGAAGGGCTTCGCGATGGACGAAGGCGACCTCGCGCCGCTTCGCGGTCAGATCGCAAATTATCGACCGCGTATCAGACACCTCCCGCGGACGTGGGGCCTGCGCTTCCTCCATCGAGGACGGCGCTTCGACATGCGTGGCGACGCGAACGGCCCAGTTCAGAATCTCTATCCGCATCCCCGGGACGGGACGCGAAAATTGGCGCGAATAGGCAACCTCGAAGGCCTGCGTCAGCGGGTCGATATCCTCCGCCGTCAGGTCGCGGTCGGGCAGCGCGACCTCGATCTCGTGGCCCTGCCCCGAATAGCGCATGAAGGCGGTGCGGGCCGTGGTGGCGGGCGCCTTCGGGGCACCCTGCCGCACGACCGCGAGCGCTTCGCCGCGCATCCCGTCGAAAAGCGCGTTCACCGCGTCGAAGTCCAGCTCCTGCAACAGCGAATAACGTGAGCGCACGATTTCGAACGACACGGGCGCGAACAGGAAGCCGACGGCGGACCCGACCCCCGGATTTGCCGGGATCAGGATGCGCGAAACCCCGGCGGCGCGCGCCACACGGCAGGCGTGGAGGGGGCCGTTGCCGCCGAAGGCAATCATCGTGCGCGTGGTCAGGTCCTTGCCGGATTCAACCGCGTGCATCCGCGCGGCGCTCGCCATGTTCTCGTCGACGATGCGGCTGACCCCGTCGGCAGCGCCAATGGCGTCGAGGCCGAGGGGACCGCCCAACTCTTCCGCCATCACCGTCGCCGCGGCGTCGGGCTCGATCCGGAACTGCCCTTCGGCGAAGGTCTCAGGCCGGATGTAGCCCAGCATGATGTCGGCGTCCGACACCGTGGGCCGTGTTCCCCCGCGTCCGAACGCGACCGGGCCGGGTTCGGACCCCGCACTTTCCGGCCCCACGGTCAGGCGGCCCAGCCGGTCGACGGCGGCGACAGAACCGCCGCCCGCCCCGATCTCGATCATCTCGATCACCGGGATGCGGACAGGCATGCCCGACCCCTTTATGAACCGTGCCGCCCGTGCAATCTCGAAGCTGCGCGACGCCTGCGGCCGAGCTTTGTCGAT
>CBDUOT010000208.1:0-2593 GCA_965368915.1 uncultured Rhodobacterales bacterium
CTGAAGCACACCGACAACACGCTGAACGTGTCGCTGATCTACAGCTTCAACTAACTACAAGAAGAAACGAAGGATCTTGAAAACTGGGGCGGGGAACTCCGCCCCTTTTTTTAAATGGAGGAGCACTCAGATGATGGCATCAGAGATTTCCAAGCACCATTCAATGGATCATCGTCCGGCCTGTTCCGGATTTGTCGAAGCCCTAAACGATCCGCGCGATGCGCGACCCTTCGGCTACCGGATTGGTGGCGCCCGTCCCGGCCCTACCGCGGTGGTCGCGGGCTACGCGCCGATCGCGCGGGATATCTACGACCGACTTCTTGGTCTACCGTCTCTCCCCTGGCTGCGCGGCTCACTCGTGCTGATCACTCTCGACGCGCTCGATCTGGCGGTGATCGACGAAGAGCTGATCGACCTGATCGGACCGGTTGACAGGACATTGCACCTGCCGTTCCCGTCCCGAGCCGACCGCGAAGTCGCGGTTCAAGAGGGATATTGGGCGGTTCTCAAGCTTTGCAGTCAACTGGGCATGATCTCAGGGCGCGGCGTCAACGCGCACAGCTGACGCCCTGCGCCTTCGTTCAGGCGAAGGCGAGTAAGCATCGGCAAAGACAGCCGGCTATACGAGTTTGAGTTGTTTCGGTTCGATCGGCAGGACGATGTCCACGGCTGACCCGTTCTGCCGGTCGGCGACCCTCGCGCTGCCACCATGCGCTTCGGCGACTCTCCTGACGATCGCGAGCCCTAGGCCACAGCCCGGCGCATTTAGACGATGCGCACGCCTGGACCGAGATCGAGACGCTCTTCGACATCCAGTGGGAAGACGGGACGCTGCCCCATATCGTCTTTCACAAGCCCGACGGCGGCTACTTCCCCGGGCCCAATGTCTGGGGCACGGGACGGCGGGTTCCGTCCTCGGGTATCACGCAGCCGCCGGTCGCGGGTTTGGCCGTCCGGAGGCTCTATGAACGCTCGCGGGGATCGGGACATGACGCGGCGGATTGTCGATGACAGTTTACGTCTGATTTCCGAGAGCGGCTTTGCCGCGTACAACGATCCGCTTGCCGGAACCCCGTGCGGGGGCGGTCGCTTTACCTGGACGGCGGCGATGGTGATGGAGTTTCTCCGCAACCGGTAAACGCCCCTCGTGGCACACACCGAAGCGGGCGCGGCGTGCGCAAAAGCCAGCAGACGCGGACCTCCGCCCTTGTCGACGCATCCAGTTGCGGGGATTGCGCATATCGTGCGATCCTAACCGCGCGCCGGTTTGCGAAACCGATACGGATGGCGACCATGAAACTGACGCCGTTTTCCTTGACCCTGAAAGACGGCGGTTCAGTGCTGATCAGGGAAGTCAGTCCCAAGGACAGGCATCTGCTTGAGGCCGGTTTCAAGCATTTGTCGGACCGGTCCCGCTTCTTTCGGTTTCTTGCTCCGCACCCTGACCTTCCGAATGAGGAGCTTGACCGCTTCGCCGCGCTGAACAACGAAGATCATGTAGCCATAGGCGCCCTATCCGAACGTGAGACGCCGGCGGAGCCCGCAGCCATCGCGCGCTACGCCCGGCTGACGGACCGAGGCAACGTGGCAGAATTCGCGGTTACCGTGATCGACAATCATCAGGGTCGCGGAATGGGCAGCGTGCTTCTCGCGACCCTCGCCAAGTTCGCGGTAGAAAACGGAATTTCCGAGTTTGTCGGGCTCGTACACAATGAGAACAAGCCAATGTTGGGTTTGCTTGACCAACTTGGAGGGGTGCGGCACCTGTTGGGCGGCTCCGAACTCGAAATCAGGTTCCCTCTCTACAAGGACCCCGAACGATATCCCCGTTCCCGGGTCGGCGACACCTTCCGCAAGATCTACGCACTGGCGAAGATCGCTTAGGCGCCGCTTTGCGGGCGCGTCCGCTCAGTCAAGGATCAGGCGCGGTGCAATGTACCCGCGCCTGATGATTTCCTCACTGCGTGTCTTCGGACTACATTCCAGATGTTCCGGTGGGAGGCGTGCAGTCGGTGGCGTCAAGGTCAAGAACCGGATCGCTCGCCGTACATTCTTCGCCGCTGACCGGGTACTGACCTGACTCGACGCAGCCAAGCAGCAGCAGGCTGAGCGCGAGCGCGGCAAACGGAAGCACTTTTGTCATCACGTTTCTCCTTCGTGGATCGGACCAAGCGAGCAACTGGTTCATGTGCGCGCCCGCGAGGCATCTGACCTGACTTGAATATTGCATCCCGCATCCCTCGGATATGATCGAGGTCAATGCCGCCGATTGCACGGAAACGGGTCTGCGAAGTCAGTTTGAAGACACAAGGAAAGGTCGACTTCCCAGATCGACGCGTCAGATTGACCGTCGCCATAAGAAGGGGAGGTCGAGGCGGAAGTGAGGGGGCTTTCCGCAAGTCGAGTCGAAAATGTTTTGGCCAAACTTCCGGTCGCCTTTAGCGATTGCGAAGCTGCTCAGTCGAAATCAGCGGAACGCCGACTGCGAGTGATGAAGAGGAGGATTGGTGGAGCCAAGGGGGGTCGAACCCCTGACCTCTTGAATGCCATTCAAGCGCTCTCCCAACTGAGCTATGGCCCCACCGGAGGTCCG
>CBDUOT010000209.1:0-2587 GCA_965368915.1 uncultured Rhodobacterales bacterium
AGCTTGATCGCCGTGATGCCGCCCGTGAACCGGTCGAGCCGCAGGAGTGCACCCCAGTCCATCGTGGCCCCGACCGCCATCAGCGCAATCGGGATCGCCGCCCCCGCAAGGTAGTCGAAGCCGAGCTGGATCACCTCGGGCAACGATATGCCCAGCGCCCCAATGCTCATCCCTGCAACGGACGCGATGAAGAATGGATTTCGCGCGATCTGGCGGAGCACCCCGAAAAACCCAAGGCCATTCCCCCGCGACAGCGCGGCCACCGCGAAAACATTCGCCAACGGAACGGCAAAGCCGATCGCCACGGACATCAGCGTCGCCGCGTCGCCCACGGCGCTGACCGCGACGAATCCGATCGCGGTGTTGAACCTCCATGCGGTTTGCCATGCCCCGGCGAAGTCGAGGAACTTCGGCGGTCCGAACGGCCTGAGCAGCCACCCCAGCGACAGGCCAAGCGACAGGATGATCCAGACGCCCGCCCCGATGACAGCCGCATCGTCAAAGGATATCGGCCGCGATGCAGCGGCCGAGAAGATAAGACACGGGAACAGAAGCTCGAAATTCAGCCGGTCGATGCCCCGCCAGGCGTCCACGCTCAGTCGATCGCGAAATATCCGGCCGATGGTGATCAGCGCCATGGTCGGAACGAGAACTGTCAGAATCGGGATCATGGTCCAGACCGATGCGGAACGCCGGGGGAGTCGCCCTCTTATTGACGGCCTTGCAGGGATCGGCAAGCCACGGATTTCGCATCGGGACCGAAGACTTGGCCATTGCACGCGCCGCCACTGGACCGCCGCCAGCCTTCCCCCTAGCCTCTCGGTCAGGAAAGGGCCGGGGCATGACACGCTATCTATTCAGACGAACGCTCTCGCTGGTCCTCAGCCTTCTGGTCGCCAGCCTCGTCATCTTCGCGGTGATCGAGATCGTGCCGGGCGATCCCGCTTCCTACATGCTCGGCCTCAACGCCAGCGAGGACACCGTCGCGGCACTCCGCGACCGGCTGGGCCTGAACCAGCCGGTGCCCGTCCGCTACCTCCACTGGCTTGTGGGCATGATGCAGGGCGATTTCGGCCAGTCCTACACCTACAAGGTCCCCGTAGCCGATCTGATCTCCCAGCGCCTTGCCGTCTCGCTCCCGCTCGCCGCCTACGCCCTTGTTCTGGCAACCGTGATCGCCTTTCCGGCCGGCCTTCTGGCAGCGGCACGGAGAGGAAGCGCCGCCGATGCGACGGTGATGGGAGCGACCCAGATCGGCATCGCGCTGCCGAACTTCTGGTTCGCGATGCTTCTTGTTCTCGCCTTCGCTCTGCACTGGCGGCTCTTTCCGGCGGGCGGCTTTCCTGGGTGGGACGGCGGCATCGCCTCGGGCCTACGCGCCCTCACGCTGCCCGCCATTGCGCTCGCCCTGCCGCAGGCGGCGATCCTCGCGCGCGTCTTGCGGTCCGCGCTGATCGAAACGCTCGGGCAGGACTACATCCGCACCGCCCGCGCCAAGGGTCTTACACGCGGCCAGACAATCCTGCGCCACGCCCTTCGCAACGCCATGATCCCGGTTCTGACAATCCTCGGGATGCAGTTCTCCTTCCTCCTCGCGGGCGCGATCATTATCGAGAACGTCTTCTACCTGCCCGGCCTCGGGCGTCTCATCTTCCAGGCCATCACGCAGCGCGACCTGATCGTCGTCGAAAGCGTCGTGATGATCCTCGTCTTCGCCGTCATCCTCGTGACCTTCCTCGTCGACCTGGCCTACGCGGCCATCGACCCCCGGCTCAGGAAGCGCGCATGAAGCTCACGCTCCTTCTCGGGATCGCGCTGTCGCTTGCAGCACTTCTGGCCGCTGCTGTGTCTCTAGTCTGGACACCCTACGACTTCACGGCGCTGAGCATCGCGGATCGGCTGAAGCCGCCGTCCCCGGCGCACTGGCTCGGCACCGACCATTTCGGCCGGGACATCGGATCTATGCTGATGGCGGGTGCCCGCACGTCCATCGCCGTCGCGCTTGTCGCGGTCGGTATCGGGATGGGTCTAGGCGTGCCGTTGGGGCTGCTCGCCGCGGCCAACCGGGGCAGCATGCTCGACGAGGTCGTGATGCGCGGCAACGACCTGATCTTCGCCTTCCCGTCGCTGGTGATCGCGATCCTGATCACCGCCGTTTTCGGCCCCTCGGCGGTCAACGCGATCATCGCCATCGGCATCTTCAACATCCCCGTTTTCGCACGCGTGACGCGCGGTGGGGCGCTGAGCCTCTGGACGCTCGATTTCATCCGCTCGGCCGAGGTCGCAGGCAAGGGACGCTTTCGCATCTCGGCCGAACACATCCTGCCCAACATCTCCAACCTGCTGATCGTGCAGGGCACGATCCAGTTTTCGCTCGGCATCCTCGCCGAGGCTGGGCTCTCCTATGTCGGGCTTGGCGCGCAGCCGCCGACACCCTCTTGGGGCCGGATGCTGGCCGAGGCGCAGACAATGGTGACCATCGCCCCGCACGTCGCGATCGTCCCGGGCCTCGCCATCGTCCTGACCGTCCTCGGCCTCAACCTTCTTGGCGACGGCCTGCGGGACCATCTCGACCCAAGGCTGAGGC
>CBDUOT010000210.1:0-2461 GCA_965368915.1 uncultured Rhodobacterales bacterium
AACCTGATCCTCGGCTTCAAGCGCACGAACAACATCCTGACGCAGGCCGAGGAAAAGGACGGAGTCGAATACAGCTACGGCGCCGACCCAAAATTCGCGGAAGATGAGACCGAACGCACACTCTTCGCCGCGCTCGACGCCGCCGAGGCCGCGATCGACCCCGCCATGAAGGCCGAGGACTTTGGCAAGGCGATGTCCGCCATGGCCGCGCTCCGCGCGCCCATCGACGCGTTCTTCGACACGGTTCAGATCAACACGGACAACGAGATCGTTCGCCGCAACCGCCTGAACCTTCTCAGCCGCATCCGGTCGATCTGCCTCAGCGTCGCGGACCTGACGAAGATCGAAGGGTAAGGCGGGGTCACGGAACGCGCCGGACCCTTCCGAACCCGGCGTTCATAAGGCCAACCCCCATTGACCGCCCCGGAAATCCCGCGCATATCCGCGCAATCATGACCGAGCTCGCACAGATCCGTAATTTCTCCATCGTGGCGCATATCGACCACGGTAAATCCACGCTGGCCGACAGGCTGATCCAGCTGACCGGCACCGTCGCCGCGCGCGAGATGAAGGCGCAGTTGCTGGACAACATGGATATCGAGCGCGAGCGCGGCATCACCATCAAGGCGCAGACCGTCCGGATCGAGTATCCCGCCAAGGACGGCAAGACCTATATCCTGAACCTGATCGACACGCCCGGCCACGTCGACTTCGGCTACGAGGTCTCCCGCTCCATGCGCGCGGTCGAAGGCTCTCTCCTCGTCGTGGACGCCACGCAGGGGGTCGAGGCGCAGACCCTCGCCAACGTCTATCAGGCCATCGACGCGGATCACGAGATTGTCCCGGTCCTCAACAAGATCGACCTGCCCGCCTCTGACCCCGACGCGGTCAAGGCGCAGATCGAGGATGTGATCGGCATCGACGCTTCCGAAGCCATCCCGATCAGCGCCAAGACCGGGCTCGGCATCCCCGACGTGCTCGAAGCCATCGTCACGCGCCTGCCCGCGCCCAAGGGCGACCGCAACGCGCCGCTGAAGGCCATGCTGGTCGACAGCTGGTACGATCCCTATCTCGGCGTCGTCGTCATGATCCGCGTGATGGAGGGCGTCATCAAGAAGGGCGACCGCATCAAGATGATGCAGACCGGCGCGCAGTACGGCGTCGACAAGCTCGCCGTGCTCAAGCCCAAGATGACCGACATCGCGGAACTCGGGCCGGGTGAGATCGGCGTCTTCACCGCCTCCATCAAGCAGGTCCGCGACACCCGCGTCGGCGACACGATCACGCACGAAAAGAAGCCGTGCGACAAGGCGCTGCCGGGCTTCAAGCCCTCGATCCCCGTCGTTTTCTGCGGCCTCTTCCCCGTCGACGCCAACGACTTCGAAGCGCTGCGCGACGCGATCGAGAAGCTCGCCCTCAACGACGCCTCCTTCACGTACGAGATGGAGACTTCGGCCGCCCTCGGCTTCGGCTTCCGCTGCGGCTTCCTCGGCCTTCTGCACCTTGAGGTCATCCGCGACCGGCTGGAACGCGAATACGATCTCGACCTGATCACGACCGCGCCCAGCGTGGTCTTCAAGCTCCACATGCGCGACGGCGAGGTGCGCGACCTGCACAACCCCGCCGACATGCCCGACATGACCCTCGTCGACCATATCGAAGAGCCGCGCATCAAGGCGACGATCATGGTGCCCGACGACTATCTCGGCGACGTGCTGAAGCTTTGCCAGGACCGGCGCGGCATCCAGATGGACCTGACCTATGCCGGGTCCCGCGCGATGGTCGTCTACGACCTGCCGCTGGCCGAGGTCGTGTTCGACTTCTACGACCGCCTGAAATCGGTGACCAAGGGCTATGCCAGCTTCGACTACCAGATGATGGGCTACCGCGAGGACAGCCTCGTGAAGATGTCGATCCTCGTGAACGACGAACCCGTCGACGCGCTGTCGATCATGGTCCACCGCGACCGGGCCGAGAGCCGGGGCAGGGTGATGTGCGAAAAGCTGAAAGAGCTGATCCCACGGCACATGTTCAAGATCCCGGTGCAGGCCGCCATCGGCGGCCGCGTGATCGCGCGAGAGACCATCGCCGCCATGCGCAAGGACGTGACCGCCAAGTGCTACGGCGGCGACGTGACGCGGAAGAAGAAGCTGCTGGAGAAGCAGAAGGCCGGCAAGAAGAAGATGCGCCAGTTCGGGAAGGTGGAGATCCCGCAGTCGGCGTTTATATCAGCGTTGAAGATGGATGGTTAGTCGTTCAGAGAAAGCAAGTCCGCGACAAGAGCGCGGTAGTCAGCACTCACCAAATCAATGTCTTTATCAGAGGTAATGTAATTCGTAGAATGAGCGGCCCGGTCGCCAATTTTCTTCACCTGAGCAAGAGTTGAAGGCGAAGTTCGTGCTATTTTCATCGCTTTAGACTTCACAAGGCCCGAGATCAACCCGTCAAGCGTTAGGTAGTT
>CBDUOT010000211.1:0-2442 GCA_965368915.1 uncultured Rhodobacterales bacterium
GAGGGTGCGGACTGCGTCTTCACCGCGGTAGCTGAACCGGGGATCTGTCGCCGGCAAGAAGCGCGAGTATTTGTCCACGATGGTCAGAATGCGCAGGTTGCGGCCTATTAAGAGCTGATCGTGTGCGAAGCCCATGGCCCAGGTCTCGTTGGTCATACTCGGTTCGGTCCGATCCTCGCGCAGCGTGGCCTTGCCCTGTCGTTTCGGTGACTTATTCCGCAACTGCGAACTCATCTCCTTGTAAAGCCGGTAAATCCTCTTGGCGTTCACTTCCCAGGCTTCCCGCCGCAGCAGCACGTGGATAGGCCTGTAGCCATAGCGCACGCGCGTCTCGGCGATCTCCTCGATGCGATTCTTGATCTCGGCCTGATCGTCGCCATGCGGTCGATAGTGATAGCTAGACCGCTGGGCTTGCAGAACGCTGCAGGCGCAGCGGATGCTGGCGTCCCGGATGGACCGGAGATAGTAGACAAGCGCCCGGCGCCGAGCGGGCCTCAGAGCTTTCGTTTGATGACGTCCTGCCGCATCGCCTTGTCGAGCGAGAGGTTGGCAACCAAGCGCTTCAGCTTCGAGTTCTCCTCCTCGAACATGTTCAGTCGCTTCATCTCCGACGGCATCAACCCGCCAAACTTCTTGCGTCAGTTGTGGAACGTTGCTTCGGCAATCCCAGCTTGCAGCACAGCTCGGCCACCGACGCGCCGTCCTTAACCTGTTTCTGCGTAAACGCGATCTGTGCCTCCGTGAACTTCAACCTCTTCATGGAATCCTCCTCGTCCCGCACACGGGATCATGGGTAGAAATTGCCAGCTCAGATCGGTCCGCTTCTTCGGAAGCAGGTCACGGAAAGCGTCGAAGGCCTTTTTCGCGCTGCCATAGACTATTTTATGTCGTAACTCCCCTCAGACCCAGAATCTGACGAGCCTGCGCGAAGGTCGCAACTGGCCGGTTGTATTTCTCGCAAAGGTCGACCGTACGCTGAACCAGCGCCGTATTCGAGGGCGCCAAGGTCTCGCGGTCCAGACGGACATTGTCCTCCAGACCGGTGCGCGCATGCCCGCCGGATGAGATCGCCCAGTCGTTGACAGTCAACTGGTTCGAGCCGATGCCCGCCGCGCACCACGGCGCATCCTCGCCGAAAAGCCGCTTGAGGGTGAAGATATAGAAGTCGAAAACCTCGCGATCCACCGGCATGGCATTCTTGACGCCCATAACGAACTGCACATAGGGCCGGTCTTTGATGCGCCCGTCCTTCCACATTTTCGCCGCTTGGAAGATATGCGACAGATCGAAGGCTTCGATTTCGGGCTTCACGTCGTGGGTGAGCATCTCCGAGGCCAACCAGTCGACGAGATCGGGCGAATTCTCGTAAACCCGCGTCGGGAAGTTGTTCGATCCGACCGAGAGCGACGCCATGTCTGGACGCAAGGACAGCATTCCGCCGCGCTCCCGCCCGGCGCCGGAGCGGCCGCCGGTTGAGAGCTGGACGATCATGCCTGGGCAGTATTTTTCGATCCCTTCCTTCAGCCGCGCGAAACGATCTGGATCGGAGGTCGGTGCGCCCTCATCATCACGAACATGGCAGTGGGCGATGCTTGCGCCAGTCTCGAACGCCTCCTGCGTGCTTTCGACCTGTTCGGAGATCGTGATCGGCACAGCGGGATTGGCGGCCTTGGTCGGGACTGACCCGGTAATCGCTACGCAGATGATGCAAGGATTGGACATATCGAACACTCAGATGTCAAAGAATACAGTTTCGGCGTCACCTTGCAGGCAGATGTCGAAGCGGTAGGCCGATCCGGTTTGTTTGGCGATCAGGGTGTCGCGGCGATGAGTTTGCTCAATCAGGCTAAGCACTGGATCGGCGGCGTTGGCATTCTCTTCATCGCCGAAATAGAGTCGCGTGCTTAGCCCGATATTGATGCCGCGCGCGACGAGCCAGAGGTTGATATGCGGTGCCATCACGCACCCGTTCCGGCCCATCACGGGGCCTGGCTTGACCGTATCGAACGACCATTTGCCGGTCTCGAAATCCGGAATTACGCGACCCCATCCGCGAAAGCCGTCCTCGACTTCGCCCGCGCCTGGATAGACGCCTGCCGCATTGGCCTGCCATATCTCGATCAGAACATCCTTGACCGGCGCGTCGGTGCCGTCTGTGACGATACCCTCGATAGTGATCCGTTCGCCTTTGGCATTCGGTCCGGTGATGTCACGCCCGAGTTCCCGGCGGTAGATGTCGAAGCCCGCATCACCGGGTGCGAGGCCGATATGGACATAAGGTCCTGCGGTCTGGGACGGGGATTCCTTCAGGTAGCCGAGTGTCTGTACCATGATCAGTTTCCTTCCGGCCGGTTCTCGAAATAGGTCGATCGGTGCCCGCGCAGCACGATGTCGAACTTGTAGGCGATGCTATCGAGCGGGATCGTTGCATTCAGGTCGAGT
>CBDUOT010000212.1:0-2167 GCA_965368915.1 uncultured Rhodobacterales bacterium
GCGGTCGGGCACATAAGGGAGGAGAGCTGATGGCCAAGGCTCAGATTCGCAAGATCGTCACCGTCGTCGAGGAGGTCCGCACCGAGATGGGGAGGGCGATTTCGCCACCCACACGCCGGGCCGCCGCGATTGCTGTCATCGCGAACCCCTTCGCGGGGCGCTATGTGGACGACCTCGAAGAACTCATGGAGATCGGCGAGGAACTGGGCGGCTTACTTGGCGATGCCTGCGTGAAGGCGCTTGGCATTTCGCCCGCCGAGGCGGAAAGCTATGGCAAGGCGGCGCTGGTGGGTGAGAACGGGGAACTTGAGCATGCAGCCGCGATCCTGCACCCGCGCCTTGGCAAGCCGCTGCGTGCGGCGGTCGAGAAGGGCGCCGCTCTCGTGCCCTCGAACAAGAAGCGCGGACCGATGGGCCATCCGCTCGACGTGCCGCTTGGGCACAAGGATGCCGCCTATGTGCGGTCGCATTTCGATGGGATGGAGGTGCGGGTGAACGACGCCCCCCGCGCCGACGAGATACTCGTCGCCGTCGCCGTGACCGATAGCGGGCGGCCACTGCCTCGGGTGGGCGGGCTGACGCATGAAGAGGCCGAGGGCAAGGACGGGCTTCGGTGAGAGATCAGGGATGACGGTTTTCCGACCCGACAATCTGGATGACGCGCTCGGCTTCCTGTCCGAAGCCCCGGCCGCCGTGCTCGCCGGTGGGACGGACTTTTTTCCGTCACTCGGCGACCGTCCCGCTCCGTCGCGCGTTCTGGATGTGACGGCTGTTGCTGACCTCAGGGGGATTGCGCGGGACGGTGATCTTTGGCGGATCGGCGCGGGGACGACATGGTCCGACTTGATCCGGTGCGACCTTCCCAGCCAGTTTGACGCCCTGAAGATCGCGGGGCGGCAGGTCGGCTCGGTGCAGATTCAGAACACCGGGACTCTCGCGGGCAATATCTGCAACGCTTCGCCCGCGGCCGATGGGGTGCCCGTACTCATGGCGCTTGATGCGTCGGTTGAACTTGCCTCTTCCGGTGGGCGGCGCGTCGTGCCGCTGGCAGAATTCGTGACCGGCGTCCGCCAGACCGGATTGAGAGCAGGGGAGATCGTGACGGCAGTTCTCGTGCCGCACATCGATGGCAGTGTCTGGTCGGGCTTCGAGAAACTTGGGAGCCGCGCCTATCTGGTCATCTCGATCGTATCGCTCGCCATCGTGCTTCGGTTCGACGGCGGCAAAGTCGCCGATGCGCGGATCGCGGTCGGAGCCTGTTCGCCTGTGCCGACGCGGCTTTCAGGACTGGAGCGCGATATGGTGGGCCGAAGACGCGGATCGCTCGCGGAAGCGGTTCGTCAGGACCATTTCGAAACCCTCGCGCCAATCGACGATGTTCGCGGTACGGCGGCCTATCGTCGGGACGCTGTCGGGACGCTTGCCATACGCATGCTGGACGCCTGCGGGACGGAGGTGCTTCCGACATGACCGGCATCGATTTCACCCTGAACGGGGAAGCCGCCCGACGGGAGAGCGAAGATCTGGAACGGCTGTCGGCGGTGCTTCGCCGAGAGTTCGGATGCCTCGACGTGAAGGTCGGCTGCGACGCCGGCGACTGCGGGGCCTGCACGGTGTTGGTGGACGGCGCACCCGTTTGTTCCTGCATCACCGCCGTCTCCCAAGTCGAGGGCAAGTCTGTCGAAACCCTCGCCGGTCTGAGGAAAGATAATCGTGTATTTTCAAGACTGTCAGAGGCGTTTCTTGCCCATGGTGCGGCGCAATGCGGGATCTGCACACCGGGCATGATGGTCTCGGCGGTCGCTCTGTTGCGCAAGGTGCCCGCCCCCACTGAGCAGCAGGTGGAAGATGCGTTGGGCGGCGTTCTTTGTCGCTGCACCGGCTACCGCAAGATCATCGACGCTGTTGTCGGCGCCGCTGCCCCGCGAACCGGTGAGGGCGCGGTCGGAGCCGGGATTCCACGCATCGACGGGCAACGAAAGATCTCGGGCGAAGAGGTCTTCGGGGATGACGCCGCCCCGCGTGACGCGCTGGTTCTGAAGGTTGTCAGAGCGCCGCACGATCGCTGCCGTTTCACCTTCGGCGACCTTGGCTCTTATGTGCGCGAACACGGGCTGGAACTAGTGCTGACCGCGAAGGACGTGCCGGGTGCCAACCGCTTCGGTGT
>CBDUOT010000213.1:0-2144 GCA_965368915.1 uncultured Rhodobacterales bacterium
GAAAGAAGCGCTTCGGCAAGCGCCATGTGATCGTCGTTGGCGACCGCATTGCCGATGATCGCCGTGATCCCCCGGCCGATCGCGGCGGGGGTGTTGGGCATCGCCCGGATGACCGGAGTCGTCGAGCCGAGGATACGCTCATAGGATGCAATCGTCGTGCCCGCGGCGACCGAAACGAAAAGCGTCCCGCCGCCGCCGTACTCCGCTATGCCCGGCAGCGCCTCGGTCATCATCTGAGGTTTGACCGCGATCAGGACAATGGCCGGGTTGACCGGCAGCGCCACGTTCAACTGAACGCCCGTCCCCTTCACCCAGTCCGAGGGATGAGGATCGATCACCCAGACCGAAGCCGCAGGCAAACCTCCGTCGAGCCAGCCCGACAGCATCGCCGAACCCATCTTGCCGCAACCGAGAAGAACAAGCCCCCGGTCGCGTACATCATCCATGTTCATGATCGCCTCCGTTGTCGCGAAGGCAGATTAGCGATCCAACGGCCGAGGGAAAGCCCGCTTGGCACCCCCGGCCGCCAGTTGCCCCTCAGGCGCGCCCGTATGCCTGGGCCATGGCGACATCCATGGCTCTTTCTGGGCTTTCATCACCCCAACAGGTGAGCTGGAAAGCTGGATAGAAACGTTCGGCCGCGTGCACTGCGTCGGTGATCATGCGGTCGATCTGCTCGGGTCCGGCGACCTGGCCGCCCGACAGGCAGAGCCCGTAGCGCCAGACCATCAGACGCTGTTCGCGCCAGTAGGCGAAGGCGCCGGTCCAGACCATGTCGTTCGTGCGATTCAAGGCCTCATAAAGCGCGGGAAGCCGGTCTTCCGGTGGGTCCATCTCGAACGTGCAGATGAGGCGCAGGGTCTCGTCATAGCCCGACCAGGCGAGGGTGATGGAATAGGTCCTCCACTGCCCTTCGACCGCCATGGCGATCTGATCGTCGGTGACGCGGTCGAAATCCCAGTCGTGATGCTCGGCAAGCGTCTCGACGATATCGATCGGATGCAGATCCTCGGTGTTGAGATAGGATTCGGAAAGTGACATGCCCGGCCTCTGTCCTTCTTGGCCCCCTGTGGTCAGAAGCCCACAAGGAGCTGGGTGAGCCAACTAGGAACGGCGTTTGCCCGCCGCCGTCCTACTTCATATGGTGTCGGCAGAAGCGAGACCTGTAAAGCGAAATCTTGCGTCTCGTGCAATCACGGCCGCGATTACTTGTGGACAGATCGGCAATCCGAAGATTGACGCTACGGCACCCCAGCCGGGGGCCAGACCCTGCCGATTCAGGCAGATCTTTGAATTCTCAAGCAGGCAGGGGCGTCAGCCCTTGGACTTGCCGCCACGACCAGCGCGCGGCGGATTGCCGATGGCTTCCAGCGCCTCGATACGCGCGATCAGTGCCGCATTTTCCTCGCGCGCTTTCTGGGCCATCGCACGCACCGCGTCGAACTCCTCGCGTGTCACGAAGTCCCGATCGGCAAGCCAGCGGTCCATCCAGGATTTCATCGCCGTTTCCGCCTCGGACTTGGCTCCCTGTGCCACGCCCATCGCGTTGGTCATGAGCTTCGACATGTCGTCGAAAAGCTTGTTCGGTCCGCTCATCGGGCGCCTCCTCTCGGGCTCGTCGGTAATACCGTCTATATGCGCAACGCAGGCGGAAACCTCAAGGTTGACTTCGCCGCGCCCGCGCGCTCTGAGAAGGGCAAGGAGACCTTGATGCACGCCGCCATCCCCTTTCCAAACATTTCGAACGAGATCTTCTCCATCGAGCTCTTCGGCGCGACCTTCGCGCTGCGCTGGTATGCGCTGGCCTATCTCGCGGGGCTGATCGCGGGCTTTGCGATAGTCCGGGCCCTGATGCGCCGGCCAGCCCTCTGGCCCGGAGACCGCGCACCGATGGAACCCGCCCGCGTCGACGACCTGCTGACGGCGGTCATCATCGGGGTCATCCTCGGCGGACGGCTTGGCTTCGTGCTGTTCTACCAGCCCGGGCACTACCTCGCCCATCCGGGCGACATCCTGAAGGTCTGGGAAGGCGGCATGTCCTTCCACGGCGGCTTTCTGGGCGTCGTGGTGGCGGGGCTGTGGTTTTGCCGTCGCCACAACGTACCGCCGGCAAGTCTCGGCGACGCGATGGCATTGGTCGCGCC
>CBDUOT010000214.1:0-2117 GCA_965368915.1 uncultured Rhodobacterales bacterium
CAATCGTGCCAACGTTCACGTGCGGTTTCGTCCTCTCAAACTTTGCCTTTGCCATGGTGGCCTCCTTTATCGGGTGGCAGGGAAATCCCCGCCCTACGGTTGGTGGGTAGGGCGGGGTTCACCCCGCCATCCCGTCATGCGTACTTCTTCTGGATCTCGTCCGAGATGTTCTGCGGCACTGCCTCGTAGTGGTCGAACTGCATCGTGAAGACCGCGCGGCCCGAGGACATCGAGCGCAGGTTATTGATGTAGCCGAACATGTTCGCAAGCGGCACAAAGGCGTTGATCACGTTCGCGTTGCCGCGCGTATCCTGCCCCTGAACCATGCCCCGGCGCGACGTGAGGTCGCCGATGATGCCGCCGGTGTACTCCTCCGGCGTCACGACTTCGACCTTCATGATCGGCTCGAGAAGCTTCGCGCCAGCCTTCTTCATGCCCTCGCGCATCGCAGCACGGGCGGCAATTTCGAAGGCGAGGACCGAGGAGTCGACATCGTGGAACGCGCCGTCGATCAGCGCCACCTTGAAGTCGATGACCGGGAAGCCTGCAAGCGGACCGGAATCCATCACCGACTTGATGCCCTTTTCGACACCCGGGATGTATTCCTTCGGAACCGCGCCGCCGACGATCTTCGATTCGAACGAATAGCCCTCGCCCGGCTCGGTCGGCGTGATGACCAGCTTCACGCGGGCAAACTGACCGGTACCACCGGTCTGCTTCTTGTGCGTGTAGTCGATCTCGGCCTCGCGCGAGATGGTCTCGCGGTAAGCCACCTGCGGCGCACCGATGTTCGCCTCAACCTTGAACTCGCGCTTCATGCGGTCGACGAGGATGTCGAGGTGAAGTTCGCCCATGCCCTTCATGATGGTCTGACCAGATTCGAGATCGGTCTCCACCCGGAAGGACGGGTCTTCGGCGGCCAGACGCTGAAGGGCGAGGCCCATCTTTTCCTGGTCGGCCTTCGACTTCGGCTCGACGGCGATCTCGATCACCGGCTCCGGGAAGGTCATGGTTTCGAGAACCACCTGCTTCTGGGCATCCGACAACGTGTCGCCGGTCGTCGTTTCCTTCAGACCCGCCAGCGCAATGATGTCACCTGCGAAGGCTTCTTCGATCTCTTCGCGGTTGATCGAGTGCATCATCATCATGCGGCCAATGCGCTCTTTGCGGCCCTTGGTCGTATTCATGATCTGGTCGCCCTTCTTGAGGACGCCCGAATAGATACGAGTAAAGGTGAGCGAGCCGACGAACGGGTCGTTCATAATCTTGAACGCAAGCGCCGCGAACGGCTGCGAGTCGTCGGCCGAACGCTCGATATTGCGCTCTTCCGTTTCGTCACCCGGCGCGAAGCCCATGTAGGCAGGCACGTCCAGCGGCGACGGCAGGAAGTCGATGACCGCGTTCAGAAGTGGCTGAACGCCCTTGTTCTTGAACGCCGAGCCGGCGGTAACCGGAACGAAGCTGAGCGACAGCGTACCCTTGCGGATCAGCTTGCGCAGCGTCGCCTCATCCGGCTCATTGCCTTCGAGATAGGCTTCCATCGCGTCATCGTCCTGCTCGACAGCAAGCTCGATCAGCGTGTTGCGCCACTCTTCAGCGACATTCTTAAGCTCGTCGCGGATCGGCTGACGCTTCCAGGAAGCGCCAAGATCTTCGCCCTGCCAGACCCATTCTTCCATCTTGATCAGGTCAACGATGCCTTCGAGCTTGTCTTCCGCGCCGATCGGCAGAGCGATCGGAGCAGGGGTCGCGCCCGTGCGGTCCTTGATCATCTTCACACAGTTGAAGAAGTCGGCGCCGATCTTGTCCATCTTGTTGACGAACACGATCCGCGGAACCTTGTAGCGGTCGGCCTGACGCCAGACGGTTTCGGTCTGCGGCTCTACACCAGCGTTGGCGTCGAGAAGGCAGACGGCACCGTCGAGAACGGCGAGCGAACGCTCGACTTCGATCGTGAAGTCAACGTGGCCAGGCGTGTCGATGATGTTGAAGCGGAACTTCGTATCAGACGTGCCTTCGGCGGTCGGGTCTTCCTGACGCTGCCAGAAAGTGGTGGTCGCAGCCGAGGTGATCGTGATGCCACGCTCCTGCTCCTGCTCCATCCAGTCCATGGTCGC
>CBDUOT010000215.1:0-2110 GCA_965368915.1 uncultured Rhodobacterales bacterium
CAAACAGGACAGGCACTTCGAAAGTCACGAGCCTGCGGCGTTGTCAGCCATGTTTTCGGGCCCGGACACTGCTTTCTTGACGATTCAAGAAGACCAGAAAAAGCTGCCGAAATCTGGCTGGGAATGAGGCCATATTGCGGTTCCAAGCGCTGTTTTGATGGGAAAGAAGCAGGCACCCACTTTCCCTGATCGCGATCGTTTCGCGCCGGGGCGGGGTGCCGCGGTTCACTCCATCTCGATCGTGCCGGGAGGCTTCGAGGTCACGTCGTACATCACACGGTTGATGCCTTTGACCTCGTTGATGATCCGCGTTGCGGTTTCGCCGAGGAAATCGTGCGTGAACGGATAGTAGTCGGCGGTCATGCCGTCGACGCTGGTAACCGCACGCAAGCTGCAGGCGTAGTCGTAGGTGCGACCGTCACCCATCACGCCAACGGTCTTGACCGGCAGAATTGCGACAAAGGCCTGCCAAATCTCGTCGTAAAGATCGTGCTTGCGGATCTGGTCGATATAGACGGCGTCGGCCTGGCGCAGGATTTCCAGCTTCTCGCGCGTGATCTCTCCGGGGCAGCGAATGGCGAGGCCGGGGCCGGGGAAGGGGTGGCGGCCGATGAACTTGTCGGGCAGGCCAAGCTCGCGGCCGAGCGCGCGGACCTCGTCCTTGAAAAGCTCGCGCAGCGGTTCGACGAGCTTCATGCCCATCTTTTCGGGCAATCCGCCGACGTTGTGGTGCGACTTGATCGTGACCGAAGGGCCGCCCGAGAAGCTGACGCTTTCGATCACGTCGGGATAAAGCGTGCCCTGCGCAAGGAAGGTCGCGCCGCCGACCTCGTGCGCGTGCTTCTGGAAGACGTCGATGAAGAGCTTGCCTATGGTCTTGCGCTTGACCTCGGGGTCCGAGACGCCTTCGAGCGCGCCGAGGAAGAGGTCGCTTTCATCCGCGTGAATCAGCGGGATGTTGTAGGTGTCGCGGAACATGGTCACGACTTCCTCAGCCTCGTTCAGCCTGAGAAGCCCGTGGTCCACAAAGACGCAAGTCAGCTGATCGCCGATTGCCTCGTGAATAAGGATCGCAGCGACGGAGGAATCGACGCCGCCGGACAGGCCACAGATCACCTTCTGGTCGCCAACCTGGGCGCGGATCTTCTCGATCGCGTCCTCGCGGTAGGCGCCCATGGTCCAGTCGCCGGTGAACCCGGCGAGACGGACGAAATTCTCGTAAAGCGTCGCGCCCTTCGGGGTGTGATGCACCTCCGGGTGGAACTGGACCGCGTAGAAGTGTCGGTTCGGGTCGGCAGTGATCGCGAAGGGGGCGTTCGGAGAGGTGCCGTAGACCTGAAATCCGGGTGCGATTTCAGAGACATGGTCGCCATGGCTCATCCACACTTGTTCGCGCCCGTCAGCGAACCAGCCGTCAAGCAGCGGAAGCTTGGCGTCACCGGGTGTGACGTAGGCGCGGCCGAATTCCGCGGTCTTGTGCCCGCGTTCGACCTTGCCGCCAAGGCAATGCATCATCACCTGCTGGCCGTAGCAGATGCCGAGGATCGGGACGCCGAGGTCGAAGACCGTCTTGGGCGGCATCGGCGCGCCTTCAGCGAAGACCGAAGCGGGACCGCCGGAAAAGATCACCGCTTTGGGGGCGAAATCCTTCAGGAAGTCGACGGTGACATGCTGGTAGGGGTGGATTTCGCAGTAGACGTTCAGCTCGCGCAGGCGGCGCGCGATAAGCTGCGTGACCTGGCTGCCGAAATCGATGATGAGAAGGCGGTCATGGGCGTGTGTCATGGCCGGGGAATATTGCCTTGGCCCACTGTGTGCAAGAGAGTTTGAGGCCGGATGTGGAGGCTTCGTGCCTCCGCACCCGTAGCGGACCGCGCCGAACCGAAGGGTGGGGTCAGGCAGCCTTCGCCTTTGCCCTGAGCAGCATGCCGTAAAGGTCGCGTGGGTCATCCGGATCGGCGATCATGTCGAGCGGTTCGCTGAACGGCAGGGACTTCAACTGGTCATGGACGTAGCGCAGCGCCGAGAAGTCCTCGATCGCGAAGCCCACGCTGTCGAAAAGCGTGATCTGGCGAGGATCGGTGCGGCCCGTCGCCTGGCCGGTGAAAAC
>CBDUOT010000216.1:0-2095 GCA_965368915.1 uncultured Rhodobacterales bacterium
CCTGGCGGATATGGGCCGCGCGCAGGGTCTGGGCACTCAGCTTGCCTGCCTGTTCAGTCACGGTGGATTGCAGGGTGCTAGCGTCGATCATCGCGGAAACCCGGTTCAGCAAATCACGTTGCACCGCGATATCCTCGGTCCCGAACATGGACCGCGTGAACATGAACTCCCAGTGGATGCTCAGCGCCTTCGGCTTTGCAGTCTTGATGTCCAGCTCCTGCGGGTCATCAATCAGCGCGATCTGCCCACGCGGCGCGATCACCTCGGTGATGGCGGGCCAATGCTGATCGGTTGCGGTCAGCGAAGCGACATGAGTTGGAGCGAAGCCAAGCGCCGCGATCTGGGCGACAAGATCGCCGCGGTGATCGACAACGTGGTCCGCCCCCATCTTGCGCACCCATTCCTGGGTCTCGGGGCGCGAAGCGGTGGCAATCACGGTCAACTTGGTCAGCGCCTTGGCCAACTGGATCAGGATCGAGCCGACGCCGCCAGCCCCGCCGATGACCAGCAGGCTTTGCCCTTCACCGCCGCCCTCGGTCAGGCGGAAGGCGTCAAAGAGGATTTCCCAAGCGGTGATCGATGTCAGCGGCAGTCCGGCCGCCTCGGCAAAATCGAGGGTTTGCGGTTTGCGCCCGACGATCCGCTCATCGACGGCATGGAACTCGGCGTTGGTTCCGGCGCGCGTTACGTCGCCGGCATAAAACACCTCATCGCCGGTCTTGAAGCCTTGGACCGCCTCACCGGTCTCGACCACTACCCCTGCGGCATCAAAGCCCAGCACACGCGGCCCGCCGTCCGGCTGAACCGCGGCGCGCAGTTTGACGTCCACCGGGTTAACCGAAACGCCTTTGACCGCGACCAGAATATCGCGGGGACCGATGGCCGGCCGCTCCACGTCCACGAGGTTCAATTCATTCGCCGCCCCGGCGGTGTGATAACCAATGGCTTTCATGCACATGTTCCCAATGGAGTTGTCCTGTGCACGCAAGTTATCTCTTGCGAAACCCGAGAAAACTGGCAGGTTCCGGATTTCATTTTTCGGGTTTGGGATATAATCGCGATGGACACCGACAATCTGCGCCTCTTCGTCATGGCAGCCGAGCGCCTCAATATCTCTGCTGCCGGACGCGAGCTTGGCCTTGCCCCGGCCGTTGCCAGTGCGCGCCTGGTCAAGCTGGAACAGGAACTCGGCGTCGAACTCCTACGACGCACGACGCGCAAGGTGTCCCTTTCCATAGAAGGATCGGATTTCCTGCCCTATGCCCGCGAAATCCTTGCTCAGGCCGATGTAGCCAAGGCCGTTCTCGGCGGGCCGGAGGCCGGTGCCAAAGGCACGTTGCGTTTCGCAGCGCCAAGCAGTTTCGCTCAACTGCACATCATGCCGCTGTTGCCGCAATTTCACACGCTTTATCCCGATCTCACACTCGACCTCCGCTTGTCGGACACACGCTTCGATGCGATCGAGGGCAGCTTCGATCTCGCCCTGCGCAGCGCCCCTCTGACCGACAGCAGCCTTAAAGGCCGCAAGCTTGCCGATGACACCCGCGTTCTGTGTGCATCGCCCGCCTATCTCGAAACCCACGGTACTCCGTCAACACCGTCGGAACTGGACGGTCACCACCTGATAGCCTGGACCAATCTCGAGCGGCGGAGCCTGATCGGTCCGACTGGCGAAGCCGCCCCGCTCGACCCTGCTAAAATGACTTGCCGCACCATCCTGGATGACGGCGATGCCCAGCGCGAGGCGACGATCGCGGGGGCCGGCCTGTCGGTGAACTCGCTCTGGAGCGTGGCCCACGAAATGGCCGCGGGCCGACTTGTCCGAGTGCTGCCAGGCTGGAAGTTGAATGACCGCTCGGTACTTTGGCTCGTCTATCCGCGATCGAATGTGCTTACCCCCAAGACGCGAATCTTCATGGACTTCTTGATCGGGCACTTGGGCAATCGGTCCGACTGGAGCGAATGACCGTTCGCCGGTGCGATCCGCTCATTCCGCGACCGCGCAACCTGTCCTCCTGAACGATCAGATTGAGCTGCCGCCATATCTAAAACAATGAGGTTCAGCAGCGTGCCGCTGGGACGGAAACGGTGGCTT
>CBDUOT010000217.1:0-2063 GCA_965368915.1 uncultured Rhodobacterales bacterium
CTTGAATGCCATTCAAGCGCTCTCCCAACTGAGCTATGGCCCCACCGGAGGTCCGGGCGTTGCCGCCCGCGTGACGCGCGATATAGGCAAGCGTGATCGGGGGCGCAAGGGAAAAATGGGTCACGCGATGATGACTGCTAGGGCGTACAATTTGCCCAAATGCAAACGGGCGCGGAAGTTCCGCGCCCGTTCGATCACAGTCTGATTGCGTGACGAAGTCTCAGTTGTCGTCATCCGAGCTCGCGACATCCGCGATCTCGTCGAGCGAGACATCATCGTCGTCATCGTCATCTTCCAGAAGATCGTCGTCGAGATCGCTATCGCTGGTATCATCATCAAGAACGTCGTCATCGGACGTCGTGTCCTCTTCGACAATCTTGGTTTTCGCAGTCGTCTTTTCGGTGGTAGCCGTGCGACCGCGACCGGAGGTCAGGCTGTCCACAGTGAAGGTGTGACCGCATTCGGGACAGGTCATCGGGTCGCGTTGCAGGTCGTAAAAGCGGCTTGCGCAATGCGGGCAAAGCCGCTTGGCGCCCCATTCGTCCTTGGGCATGGAATACTCCTTCCGTGCACGTATGTTCGAGAGTCGGTGCCCTCTGCCATAAGAGCGCGGGGGTGTCAAAGCCTTTTGGCTTTGAGCGCGCCTCGAGCGGCGGCGGGGCTTCCCACCGCGCCGAAAGAGGCTAGAGTGCGCGCGAACGGAAAGACACCCATGCCCGAGCACATTCTGGACGGCGATCCACCCCTTACCATCACGCTCCGGCGCTCGGCGCGGGCCCGGAGATTCTCGCTTCGCGTCTCGCGTCTCGACGGGCGGGTCACGCTGTCGATGCCCGCGCGGGCGCGCGAAACCGAGGCGCTTGATTTCGCCAGATCCAAGGCTGCGTGGCTGCGCGCAACCGTGGCCGAGGCGGGCGACCGGGCGGCGGTGACGTTCGGCTCGCAGCTGCCGGTCGAGGGTGGGATGTTGACGGTGGCCCCAGGGAAGGTTCGCGGTGCCCGGGTCGAGGGCGATACGCTTCTGGTGCCCGCGTCATCCGACGGGACCGGACGCCGCGTGCAGGCCTTCTTGAAGGTTCTCGCGCGAGAGCGGCTTTGGGAAGCGAGCACGCGCCACTCGGATCGGCTGGGCCGCCCATTCGCGCGACTGACCTTGCGCGATACGCGGTCCCGCTGGGGATCGTGCACCCATGACGGCGGCCTGATGTATTCGTGGCGGCTGATCATGGCCCCGCCCGAAGTGCTCGACTACGTTGCGGCGCATGAAGTCGCGCATCTGGCCGAGATGAATCACTCGCCCGCTTTCTGGGACGTGGTTGGCGACCTGATGCCGGAATACAGGCGCCATCGTCATTGGCTCAGGAAGAATGGCGCGGCGCTGCATCGGTGGGATTTCGACGGCTGATCGTTCAAAGGCAGATTGACGGCGCCGGACGCTCGTGATCACATCCCGCCATGCTGATGCAGTCCCGCGCCGCCGATCCCGGCCAGTCCGCGCATGACCGTCTTTACCGGTCTCTGCGCCAGCAGATCATGCATGGCGAAATCGGGCCGGGGCAGGCGCTGACGCTCAGGGGATTGGCGAAAAGCTACGGTGTGTCCATGACGCCCGCGCGCGAGGCACTGAGGCGGCTCGCCGCCGAGGGCGCGCTGACCTTGTCTTCCTCGGGCCGGGTTGCGACGCCGGACCTGTCGAACGACCGCATCGAAGAGCTTGCGACGCTGCGCGCCCTGATCGAGACCGAACTGGCGAGCCGCGCGATGCCCCGCGCGCATATCGCGCTGATCGAGCGCTTGCAGGCGATCAACATGGCCAATGCGGAGGCTGCGGTCAAAAGGGATGCGGTGGGCTACATCCGGTCCAACCTGGAATTCCACCGGACGCTCTACCTGCGTGCCCAAGCCCCGGCGATGCTGGCCATTGCCGAAACCGTCTGGCTCCAGCTTGGGCCGACGATGCGCGCGCTTTATTCGCGAATTGCCCGGTCCGAACCGCCTCAGCATCACCGGATGATCATCGCCGCGCTCAAGGCGGGGGACGAACCGGCACTTCGGCTCGCGAT
>CBDUOT010000218.1:0-1941 GCA_965368915.1 uncultured Rhodobacterales bacterium
GACGCGGCCGCTAAGATCTCACCCCGCAACGCTGATCCCGACGTCATCACGTCTCGCACTCCACCATTCAACATCGGCTCTGTCGAGCGCGCGGCGGTGCGTGTCCAGGAGGATCATGTGACCTTGCCACGGGGCGGTGTTCGGGTCGGCTTCGGCGAACCGCTTGCCCACTTCCGGATCGTTGGTGACTGCGCGACCGAATGCTGCCCGGATCTGCCAGTCGAGGATCAATAGGAGTGTCAGTGCCGTATATCCCGGTTGGCCGCGCATCAGTTGTCCCAGCAGATGAACAGCACCGGAAATGTCGCCTTCGCGCAGCATGTGAAGTACGTAGCCTACCGTCCTGGCCTTGCCTAAGCGGATCACCCAGTCGGGAAGTTCCGGTTCCAACTCGGCGATCATTTCTATGGCACGGATGTTCGACTGCGCCGCACGAGCATGGCCGCGAGACATGTTCTTTTCGTGCATCCGGTATCCGACAAGCGCCTCGCGGCAGCAGGCCGCGGGTCCGATCGTGGAAAGCTGGAGCTGAAGGAACAGGTCCTCGGCCCCTTCGATGCCCCAGGCGCGAAGACGCGCGTCATGGCCGCCGAAACGCAGGGCGAGTTCCCTGGGCACGAAAATGCTGCTCACGTTGCTGAAGAAGTTGGTGGATATCTGACGGCAGATTGTATTTCCACTCACGTCCGTGAGGGTCCGGAAATTGGGAATGACACGATCGTCGCGGTCGATCAGCCGATAACCGGAATAGACGAAACTGGGCGGAGTGGGCGCTGAGCGGAAGGTTTCAAGCTGCTTTTCTACCTTGGTACGATGCCATAGGTCATCCGCGTCGAGCCAACCCACAAAGGATCCAGACGCTTGCCGAAGGGCCAGATTGCGCGCCGCGGCGACGCCCGAATTCGCTTGCGAAAGAACCCGCACACGCGGATCGCCCTTGGCCGTGTCGCGGGCCAGTTCGGCGGTGTGGTCGGTGGAGCCATCATCGACCACGAAGATTTCGAGCGTGTCATGGCTTTGCGCCATAACGCTGCGAAGGGCTCGCTCAAGCGTCTCTACAGCGTTGTATGCGGGAATAATGACGCTGACGAGCGTCATTGCGCAACGCCCAAGCCCGCAGCACCGATCGGAATTGCCTTTGCTTGAGCAAGGCCTGCTTCAACCGACCTCAGGCGAATTCTTTCCCATTCGATTGCCGTCTCAAGGATCACGTCGAGGTTGTCGTATCGAGGCTTCCAGCCGAGCTGCGAGCGGAGCTTCTGATTGTCCGCGACAACCGAGACGGCATCTCCTGGACGCCGTGCCCCAACAGTCACTTCGAACGGCACATCGGCCAGTTTGAGCGCCCTGAGAACGACGTCCCGAACAGAAAAACCGCGCCCGTAGCCGCAGTTGAGGGTCAGGTTTTCACCGCCGGCCAGCAAATGCTCCACCGCGGCATGATGCGCTTCGGCCAAATCGGTTACGTGGATGAAGTCGCGCACACACGTCCCGTCTTCAGTGGGGTAGTCGATGCCATGTATCACGACGCCCGTCCGCCTGCCGACAGCCGCTTCCGCCACGGCCTTGATCAGGTGGGATGCATCCTTGCGGGGGCCCGCTCTTCCTTGGGGATCTGCGCCGGCGACGTTGAAGTATCGAAGGATCACGTGACGCAGGCCGGTCGCCGCCGAGTGGTCGCGCAGCTGCCATTCGGCGGCAAGTTTCGAGCGACCGTAGGGCGAGGCGGGGTCGAGGGCAGTTTCTTCGTTCTTCGGCCGCAGACCACCGCCTTCATAAATCGCCGCCGTCGACGAAAACACGACCGCTGGAATTCCCAGCTGTGTGGCTGACTGAAAGAACTGCCCGGCATGTCCGACATTCGCCGTGTAGTAGGGAACAGGCCGCGCGACGGATTCGTCGACTCTGATGAGACCCGCGAAGTGGACCGCGGCGTTGATG
>CBDUOT010000219.1:0-1933 GCA_965368915.1 uncultured Rhodobacterales bacterium
AGAGCCGCCGTTCGTGATGGGTTCCGTCTCTGCGGTGCAGCTTCCCAAAAGCGGCCATTCGTCGTGGCGCAGAAAATCTAGGGCGTCGATGTCCGCTTTGCAGGACGAAGTCGCGACCGTGGCGGATGCGCTTCAAATGACCGCTTTTCAGCTCTTATAGACTTGAGACTATCGACGCCTGACCGTTTGTCGCCTCCACACTAATCCCTGCGAGGCGCTTGAAGGCCTCTGCATGTTCGGCACGTTCCCTCATCGGCAAGACATCGTTCAATGAAGAAAAGTCGCCTCCGCAGCGATCCTCAGCCATTTGCATAATCGCATCAGGCCCACCGTTGCCTCGGTTCGCTAGTGTCACACTGTTTGCTTTGGGTCTTACCTGCTGTTCGTATTTTTGGGCCGCCTCTGGAACGGCCCCCAGCTTGCGTATTTCGGCACCTAGAATGCGCGCATCAAGTATCGCCTGGCTCGCGCCGCTGGACCCAACCGGATAGGTCGCATGAGCAGCATCACCGATCAACGTGGCTCGGCCGTCGGTCCAACTGTCAACGGGCTCGCGATCCACCATCGGATACTCATAAATGGCGTCCGCCTCGCTGATGAGCTCCGGAATGTTGATCCAGCCAAAGTCCCAATCTGCGAAATCGCTCGCAAACCGATCAGAGGTCACTTGTCTATTCCAGTCTTCTCTCTCGAAATGTGTATTCGGATCGACAGTGCGCTCAGCAATCCAGTTGATCGCGGCTTTGCCTGTCTCTGCGTCGATGTCGGAAATCGGATAAGACACAAAGCGAATATGGTCATTGCCCGCAAGGATCATCGATCTGCCGGACAAGAAGGGTTTCGCTAGGGTCGTACCACGCCACATGATCGCCCCGCCCCACAAAGGCGCGCCTTCTCTCGGGTACATTTGAGCGCGGACGGCCGAATGGATGCCATCCGCACCGACCAACATATCGCCGCTGACTTCGACTTTGCTTTCCAAGTTCCGAACACGGGCCACAACATGCATTTCATTGTTGGTGTAGCTCTCAACCTTGCTGCCGAACGAGATGCAACCATCACCGCAGCGATCTATCAGAGTCCTGAGCAACTCCATCTGCAATTGACCGCGATGCACGGAGTATTGGGGCCAATTGTAGCCCGCATGGCGCCCGCGCGGTTCCGTCCAGATCTCGACGCCCGTTCTCGTATAGAAGCCGTAGTCTGTGGTCTGAACGCCGATGCTCTCCAGCACGTCTTCCAAACCAAGCGCGTAAAGTTCACGCACGGCTGGTGGCTGGAGATTTATCCCAACACCAAGGGGTTTGGGAGTGCGTACGCTTTCGAAGATATGAAAAGGTACACCGATCTGATGCAGCGTGAGCCCCATGGTCAGTCCAGCAATACCACCTCCGGCGATGAGAACAGTCATGAACGACTAGGCATATTTGTCACCGACGTCTTCGCGGACCGGATGCGTATCGTAGAAAATCGACATTGATGAGAACAGACCGGTCTTACCAAACCTGAAGTAATCGACTCCCTGAAACACAAAGTTGTCGCCAGACTTAAGCGTCCAATCGTATTCAAAATGCGCTGCAGCGCTATCCCCATTTTCGCCGAGCAGAACATCGAAAACAGTCAGTTTGCTGGCCTTTGATGCGCTGCCGAGTTTCTCAAAGAACGCCGATGCCAAGACCTGCCCCAGGAAGGGAGATTGGATATGAGCGTCTTCTTCGAAAAGTGCAACGATGCCGGGGATATCTGACGCGCTCAGCAAGTCGAAGTATCGTCGGACGCGGGCAATCTTGTATTCTGGTGTCATTGTTTCAATCACAGAGTTGATCTTGGTGAAAGGTTAGCCGGGCTTCTTTCGTTTGGACAGGCTCCTCTGCCAGGTTTTGGTGGCTGCGTCACCGCCAAGATCCAGTTTTGGAGGCAACCAAGCCATCCC
>CBDUOT010000220.1:0-1737 GCA_965368915.1 uncultured Rhodobacterales bacterium
GTACGTCGCCCACCCTTCATTTTCAAGCCAGAGACTCTTCATATGTAAAGGCCGATAGGTCGTAGTCCCGTTCGGCGTGGACTCTTCCTTGGGTAAGCGGACAAAAGCGGTGTTGACACTCGATCGCTGCGCCGGCATTGCCGATAACAGCGATTCAGGTGCCTGCACAAATACGCCTGCCTTCCCTTCTATGTCGTCCGCTAGCACGTTATAGGTAATTTCGGCATCGCCGCGTTGGCGCAAAATCTGCCATAACGCTTCTGCAGGACGATTCTGATCATTATTCTGGTCAAAGAAAGGGCTAGTCACATAAGCCCGATAGGGTGGTGACCCACCAGGCCATAAATCAGCAAGTTGGGTAGTCGCATCATCTCGTCCCGGACCGGTAATCACCGGCGCAAGTTGCAGCGATTTTTTTCGATGAGTTCGGGTGGTGTCGACTTCAATGGCGTGCACATAGTCCCGCGCCTGCGCCAGCACGGCCAAGCCCCGATCCTGCGCGGGAGCAAGTTCGTCTTTTCCATGTATGGTCTGCTCCAGCAATGACTGTAAAAGATCCATCAGGCTCTCAGCCACACTAACAGGCGCCTCTGTCCCGGGTACATAATCAAGTACACCAACGATTTCGCGATTGCGGCGGTACGCCTCTTCGGTCATGTTCGCCGAGGCCACAATGAAGCGTACTAGATTGGTCCAATACAGCATGGAGACTTTAGCGTGTAAGATCCCTCCGTTATTCAAGGAAACAGGTAGCAGGTCCCAACGAAGACTTCGCGCACCTCGGCAGTGATGTGCATCCACCAGCACCGTGGCACCGCGCAACCCCGCCAACTTCTCTTCCCGCTCGATGAGATAGATCGGACCATCTTCATCCGGATCCGACATCAGATTCAGAAATCGAGAAAGACAGGCTTCTTCAAAGAAAGCCGCATTGAAGGTAAATGTCGTGGTGATGACACCAACAGGTTCACCCGCTGCCTCGGGGGCAACCCAGGCATCCAACAAACGGGCATGGCCGGGACGGTCATCATTAATTTTTCCACGACTCATGCTCTCAACATCCCAAGATCAACGGCAAAGGAATACAACGGCGTCGTCCGATAAGCATGAACATAATCCGGCGTATGTTTACCGCCTTGATCTCGCACATAGCCGGCTCGCACCATAACTTTGCCATTCTCGAACCAATCCAACCAAGGCGCGCGCCCATTCGGTGGTTTGTTGTTTTGAATCGTCCGATGGTGTTCAAACAGTACTTCCACCCAGTCAACAACGGGCAATGGATCGGCAAAGCACCGAAAAGCCGTTTCGAAGCGGGCCGTCTCGCCAAACGGCGACAGCGCTTCAGAGACAGTGCGATAGAGCCCCGGAATCGCCTGACTGCATTCTTTAACCGTAGGTAAGGCGCTTAATTGTCTGAAACCCTGTGGCCGCCGTTGTTGGGATAACTGATAAAGACAATCGTCGAAGGCGTCCTGCAGTAAGCGTGAAAACGTCTCATAGTGTTCAATGGCATCGAGTAAGGCCGCAAAATCAGGCGAAACATGTGGACGGAGTTCTTGATGAAACTGCAGCTCATCACGCCCAGACCAGGCTTTCTGCCCTTCCCGGCTGGTCAGAAATTGCAAAGTTTGCTCACGAAATGGAAACGCTTTATCCAGCAGTGTAGTCGCAATCAGCTCGGCTTCTTCCTTGGTAAACTCATTAGGGTGTAAATAGCTAAAAAAGAATTCCCAT
>CBDUOT010000221.1:0-1542 GCA_965368915.1 uncultured Rhodobacterales bacterium
TATTCCGTTGAAAAAGTCATTGATTGAACGGGCGTAAGTGCGGTTGGAATTTATGACGACTTTAGGCTTTGTGCTTGTCAGATCGTTGGACTTGACGCTGGGATGAGTTTTGCAAGCTTTCTGAGGTTCTGGGCGGTTGCTGCGAGGTGGAATTCGTCTTTGACACCGCATGGCCCTCGCAATCGGAGCCGGTCGAGTTTCAGAATTCGCTTGAGATGGGCGAACAGCATCTCGACCTTTTTGCGCAGCTTGCATGATATGGCGTAGTCGATGGTCTGAGTGATTTTGCGAGCGACGTCGCGTGAAGGCTCATGGATGGATCTGGTTACTTTGCGCTGTGGTTCTTTGGGGCAGCATCGTGATTTTAATTGGCAGCCATCGCAATCTGCTTTGCGGGCGCGGTAGCGCAGTACCCCATACTTATCAACCTTCGGGGTTCGTGTGGTGGTGAAGGCACGACGGCTTTGTTTGAGTTCTTTCCCGCCCGGGCAGACATAAAGATCATTGTCGTCATCATAAGTGAAGTTGGCTCTTTCGAATGTTCCGTCCGTGCGCACGGATTTGTCTACGACCGGAATGTGGGGAGCAATGCCGCGCTCTTGGACAAGCCATTCAAGCAGTGGCCCTGTGCCATAGGCTGTATCAGCAATCATGCGCTCCGGATCGATGCCGAAAATGTCCTTGGTTCTGTCAATCATCGTCTGCATTGCACCGAGTTCAGCTTGCCTGACCGAGCGGCTGGCTTCAACATCAAGGATCACGGCATGATCCGTATCAATCATGTAATTGGCGGAATATGCAAAATAGGCAGGTCCTTTACGGGCCGCAGTCCACTGGGATGCCGGATCAGAGTGGGATGTGAACTTTGGCTGCACGGGTGTAGCGGCACCAAATGCGGCGTCATCCAGTGTTTCCAGATATTCGCGCACCGCGCGCGGAGCATCTTCAGGATTGATCTTATCGGGTTGCCAGTCCTCTTTCGCAGTTGAGTTCTGTCGATTGGAGTCCGCTTCGATCAGGCTGGCATCGACAGCCAGGCGTTGGCCACTGACCAAGCCTTCGGCAATGCATCGGGCAACCACCGTCTCAAATACATGCCGCAGTAGATCGCTATCCCTGAACCGACCGTGCCGGTTTTTGGAGAAGGTCGAATGGTCAGGAACAGCATCGCCCAGATCGAGACGGCAGAACCAGCGATAAGCCAGGTTCAGATGAACCTCATCGCACAACCGTCGTTCTGAACGAATGCCCAGGCAATATCCGACCAGCAGCATTCGGATCATAAGCTCCGGGTCAATCGAAGGACGGCCTATCGAACTATAGAACGGTGCGAGGCGCTGACGGATATCTGAAAGGTCAACAAACCGATCTATCGACCGCAGCAGGTGATCTTGAGGAACGTGGTCTTCAAGGCAAAACTCGTAAAACAGAGCTGCCTGCGCTTCCTGACGTGGACCCATCATCGCAATCAATCTCCCAAATCATTAGAGAAATTGAATCAGTCCAAAACGCTCTCAATAAGGCGAGTTTTTCAACGGAATA